>JAPLDE010000190.1 GCA_026391855.1 Bacteroidota bacterium
CTCACCTACTGTGCTCGATGCTGATGGAGAATTAGTGATCAGTGAAATCGCAAAAAAGATTAAGGAAAGAATAATTGGAATAAATTAAGGAGGTGAACAAATGTCTGAACTGAAAGTAGGTGTACTATCATGCAGCGGCGAGGAATGTCTGGGTGGTACTATTTCAAGGCTCGCCACCAGGAAAGTTCTTGAAGAACTTAAAATGGTCACAACAGTAACGCTTTGCCTACCACTGTATCTTGCAGGTGGCAAAGAAGAAAGAAATTTTGCGAAAGTGTTTCCGACGATATCAGTTGACGGCTGCGATAAACTTTGTGCTAAAAGAAGCACTGAAAAGTTTAGCGGTAAGATCAGCGGCTTTATTGATGTTTCGAAGATCATAGGCAATGAAAATGCACTTAATACTAAAATTGTAAGGAATAAAGATCTTACGGATGAACATCTTCAAATGGTAGACAAAGTTGCCAGTGAGATAGTGACAATGATCAGCCGTATCAACCCGGATGACTATTCTGGAAAAACATTTCGTGGTTGCAGCTGTGGCAACGAATGATAGATCTGGGATATTATGACAGTACCATTTAATTAGTGAATTAAATTAACCACTTAATGTTCAATTATCATGAAAAAGACCATTTTGTTTTTCCTGGCGGCTCTGCTGACAATTTCAGGAGTTGCCTTTGGACAGTCTAATAAAAAAAGCGTTGAGGTGTTATACTTCAAAGCAAATCTGGCATGCTGTAAGGCAAAGGCCTGCAATGCGCTGGAAGGTGATATAAAAGCCATTATTGAAAAGAACTTTCCAAAAGGTAATGTGATTTTCAAAGTCGTAAAATTAGCAGATGATTCAAACAAAGTATTGGTTGAGAAGTACAAGGCTCAATCACAAACTGTGGTACTTATTTGCAAAAAGAAAAAAAAGGAAGTATCCATAGATGTTACAGATATGGTCAGCAACTACAACAAAAGTCGGGATAAAGACAAATTTGAAAAGGAGTTTTTAGCCAGGATCAATGAAAATCTATAGATATTACTGACGATTGTTACGATTATTAGATGCATATATTTGGGCGAATCATAATCAACAAAAGGGCGTGTATTGATTGTATTGCTAATTAACAGTTAATAAAACATATAATGCAAAACTTATGAAAAGCAATAAGTTAGGATTTATTGGAGGCGGAAGGATTACTAAAATATTCCTCCAGGCCTTACAAAACAAAGGATTCGATTTGACCTCAATTGTCGTTTGTGACAATAAACCGGATACTCTTCAGTCATTAAAGCAGGAGTTTATTAAAATACATACCATTGACAACCCCTCATTAGCCGCAGAACAGGACATTGTTTTTGTCGCTCTTCACCCACCGGTAATTACTGGTGTTTTGGATATGATAAAGGACGATATTCGAAAGAATACCTGGATTGTATCTCTTGCCCCAAAAATCGACATCAACAGAATTTCGACGATCCTCAACACCAAGAAAATTTTGAGGGTCATTCCTAACGCCGCATCCTATATTAATGAAGGTTACAATCCGTATTCATTTGGTAATGATGTGGATGCAACAGAAAAAATGATGATGTTAGAACTTATTGAAATCCTGGGCTATTCGTTTGAAGTTCCTGAAGGTAAACTGGAAAGTTACGCTCTTTTATCAGCGATGTTACCTACTTATTTTTGGCCACAATGGAAAACATTGCTTGAAATAGGAGTTGAAACAGGACTTACTCAGAAAGAATGTGAAGAAAGCATTCATAAGACCCTGATTGCAGCTTTAAATCTTCTATTTAACTCTGGTCTGGATTATACGAAAGTAGTGGATTTGATTCCGGTGAAGCCGATGGCTGAACACGAGGCTTATTTTAGTGAAGCATACAGGAATAAGTTGCTTTCACTGTTTGAAAAGATTAAACCATAACATGGTGAAACGAATATTAACCTGCGTATTATTCGCAGCAGTTTTTGGATTTGTATTGGCGGGTCTCTTTTTTAGGGATTCTCTTACCAATTATGTGTCAAAATCCATAATTCCTAAAACTGAGGCCGGATCATTTAACCCAGATTCACTCTTTGTCGATTCGGCCTACAACTACATCAAAAATAGGATGGGATACCAGCTCACCTGGTTAGAATTTGGATCAACTCATTGCAGAGAATGTAAGTTAATGGAGGTAGTCATGAAGGAAGTGAAAGCTGATTATCCTGGCTCCGTCAATGCAATATTTTACAATGTATCGCTGAAAGAAAACAAAAGCATTGTGCAACACTACGGCATTGTTATGATACAAGTACAGGTTTTACTGGATAAAAATGGTAAAGAGTGTTTCAGACATACCGGGTTTCTTTCCTATGAAGATTTAACGAAAGAATTTAAAAACTATGGAATATCAAAGACAAATTAGCAGATTGGCCATTCTGATGCTGTTTCCAATCTTAATTTCAACTGCACTTCAAGGACAAACGGATACTCCACTCCGGACAAAATTACCTTCTGTTACTATCAAAACTACAGAAGGCAAGCAGTTCAATACTGCTGATATTAGTAACAATGGGAAACCTGTTATTCTTTGTTTCTGGAAAACCTGCTGCAAGCCGCCAGAGAATCTATTGGCAGCACTAGCCGAAGTTTATAATGAATGGAAGGAAAAAACAGGGGTGATAATTTATGCTGTATCTGTAGATGATGCTCGAAGTTCCTCCCGTGTTCAACCTTTTGCGGAATCCAAAGGGTGGGAGTTTGAAATGCTATTGGATCCAAATTCGGACTTCAAAAGGGCTATGAATGTGAATGCGTTGCCACATACTTTCATCATTGATGGGCAAGGGCATATTGTATATCAGAAAGTGCTTTATGAGCCAGGGACTGAGGAAGAGATTGGGAAGGAATTATTCAAAATCAGCAACTTGCAAAAATAGTATTATGAGTTTTTTTGAAGGTTTGGGTATGATAATAGGTAACATCAGGTATCTAACTCCAAAAGAGGCATTCAGTTTATCGCAGGAAGATGTGGTGTTTGTGGATTTGCGGCCTGATTATGAAACCGCCGCTAAACAAATCAAGGTAAAATCCTTGGTATTGCTTTTCTGGCAGGATTTTGAGCAGGAATACTCCATTCTCGACCCAGCACAGCATTTTATCGTTTTTGATGAAGTTGGTCTGCATAGCAAAGAAATCATCAAATTTCTATTAGACAAAGGATTCGAAAATGTTGCAGGTATGGCAGGTGGTATTGTGGATTGGGAAAAGGATGGACTACCGATTACTATCGATAAGGGTGAATTCATGACCGGTTCATGTTTGTGCACCATGAAGCCCAAGAAGAAATTTAAAAAAGATTAACATTTTACACATTCTCACCTTCTGTCCAGAGACATAATAAGGCAGCTAGGGCCACCATTGCCTTTCACAAATTCAGAAAGGTCGAGTGTATAGATATTAAACTGTTGTTCTTCCAGGATTTCCAAGGCACTTATGTTTCTCTGCTCTACAATAAATTCTTTGTTCCCCAAAGAAATTACATTACCACTGATGAAAGATCCCATATCGATGATACTTTCCTTATAACCTGTAAAGAATGATTGCGAAAAAACATTCCGGACGCATAAAACATGATCAGGTTCAATAAGGGTCATAGCTCCGCCCAAATGAAGAAAAGGCTCCGGAACTTTGAAGATCCTTGGTTCAACACCCAACTTTTCAAAGAGATCTGCTATTTGCCTGGCACCGGTTTCATTAGTCCGTGTTGAAATCCCAATGAATGCAACCTTTCCGGCCAAAATGACATCACCTCCTTCTACAGTTCCGGGCTTTTCTATTTTACCAATACATGGTTCGCCAAGTACATCTAAGAAAGCAGCCATGCACCTTTCTTCATTTACACGAGTAGGTAGTCCCATTCGCAACTGAATATAACCCTCAGCCGTGACTGTTGCTGTATCTTTTGTGAATACTGAGTTGGGATGGCCAGGTAATTCAGCAATGCAAAGCACTTCTGTGCCAAGAACCTGCATAATTTCAACTAAAAGATCATGCTGATTTATAGTTTTCTGTTTATCAGCAACTTGCCCAATATTATGTCTTCTCGCATCACTTTCAACAAAATATTCAGTCAAAGGCCGGCTTACAATAACTCTTTTTAAAGGCAGTGCTTCATTATTCAGCATGTAATGGTTTAAAAATCCTAAAATTAATCTTTTTTAGAAAATTCTAAAACCTGGCGGAAGTAAATTCAAATAGGTGTGTCCCTATGTATAGCAACCCACACTAATATTCACTTAAATTTATCAAAAATGAAAACTAAGAAGAATTTTCTTACTCGTCTGGTACTGATGAGTGCAATCGGACTTTCCAGTGTAATCGTTTCCTGTCAAAAGGATGCTTCTACTCAATCTTCTGGTCAAAATCAGTTGAACACTGCCAAATATTCTGAAATCACCGATCCCGGCTTATCTGCAAAGATGGCCACCTTCCTTCCGGGAGTATTGGATTCAAGCGAGATTAACACCTTGAATTTCATGAGGGAAGAAGAATTACTGGCCAGGGACATTTATCTGAGTATGCAGAATCTGTATACTTTGCCGATTTTCAAGAACATAGCTAAGAGTGAGCTTGTTCATACCACTGCTATCCAAAAGCTTATTGTGCTGTATAATCTTCCTGATCCGGCAGCAAATCACCAACAGGGTGTTTTTACCAATCCAGATTTACAGGCACTATACAACACCTTATTAACCCAGGGAAGTACTTCGCTGAATGACGCCTTAATCGTTGGTGCCACTATTGAGGATAAAGATATTTTTGATTTACAGAACCACATAGCCCAGGATGTTGACAATCAGGATATTCTCTTTGTGTTAAATAATATCAAGAACGGATCGTATAACCACATTCGGGCATTCAACGCACAATTGGTTCATCGTGGGATCACCTATGTTCCACAATTTATCACCCAGGCCGAATTTAATGCGATAATTCAATAGGTAAGCTAGGTTTAGTTTTAATGAAGGAAGGCTGCCTCTGAAAGAGGTGGCCTTTTTTTATCAGCCCTTTTTGCTGATTTCAATCAGTGCATTAGCATCAAGAATCTCAATATCCTTATCGTGCAACCTGATCAGGCCGTCTTTTTCCAGTCCTTTCAGTAATTTCACAGTGCTTTCAGTAGAAAGTCCGGCAAAGTCGGCGATTTCCTTGCGGGATAAGTAGGTGAAGATGCTTTCCTTATTGTGCTGCATGGCATTGAGGTAAAGCAATACATCGGCCAGTCTGCCGTGCATCTGCTTATACATCATGCTGCGGATGGTGTCGTATAAGGAGCTGTCATTTTCATAATACCGGTTTATTAAACCATAGGCGAAACTTCCGTTACTTTTAATAAGCCCGGCCATAGCATCTTTCTCAATAAGGCAAGCCAGGGTATCCTTTAATGCTATTGTGGAGTAGTCATAGGTATGCTTGCTGAAAGCAGCAGAAAGCCCGATAAATTCTCCATTCCGGATAATCCGGAGGTTAAAATTACGGTTTGTATCCCCAATAATATATTGGCGAACCAATCCGTCTACCACAAATAATACAGTTGAAGCAAATGCGCCTTGTTTGGTAAGAAGCTCATCTTTAAGAAACTGTACCTGGGTTTTACTTTCTTTTACCAATTCTATTTCCTCTGGCAGTAAATTCTGAAAACAGGGTGCATTCAGCCCTCCCAGCATGCATTCATCAATATTCGAATAGGTCTTCATGGCGTTTCCTGTAATCATGGAACATTTGGTATTGCAAAAGTAGGAACTATCTCAATAAAAAACCTGTGCAAGCTCAACTTGCCGCTTATCCACGTCTGGCTTGCTTTTCGCCCTTTGTACCACCTGTCACTGTAATTTTGCATCGTGTTCAAGACGACAATCGAATCATCAAATAAAAACTTAAAAAAACAACGTTATGCTTTACACAAATTTAAAACACCTCATGACCGCTGCTGATCACAAGAAACTCATCAGCGAGAACGAAAATGTAATGGTATGCTGTGGCCGGATGGGTCCGATGTGTATACCGGTTTATGGTATTATGGAAGACATTCAGGATGAGTATCCACATGTTGTATTTGCAGACATGGAATTTGACAATCCCGAAGCTCACGTAATCCGAAATGCTCCGGAAACAAAAATCTTCATGGGTATTCCTTTTACCATGTACTACAAAAATGGAAAACTTGTAAAGGCTACCTCAAGCATTCAAAGCAAAGGCCAGGTCACTTCTATCCTGGATAGGGAATTCGAAATTTCAGATGTTTTGGTTTAATAGATGGTTAGTTTTTGAAAACATGATTTCACCAGTACTGCAAATTTCTCAATATCTAAAATTACCATGAATACAAACAATCATTACGGTGCAATCGTGATAGGTGCAGGGCCTGCCGGACTTTCGGCAGGCATCTACCTGTCCCGTGCCCGTGTACGTACACTCATTCTTAGTGAGAGTACAGTAGGTGGACAAATGATCCTTACCCATGAAATTGCAAATTATCCTGGAGTTGAGAATATCAGTGGATACCAGCTTTCAGGGATTATGAAGAACCAGGCGAAGAAATTCGGGTGCGAAATCAAAGCAAATATTTCCATTGAAGCGCTGAACCTTAATAATGATTTAAAAGAAGTAATATTATCCAATGGGAATAGGTTCACTGCTGATGCAATTATCCTAAGTCCGGGAGGACGTTCCCGCACGCTGGGCGTACCCGGTGAAGACATTTTAAAGGGAAAAGGAATTTCATACTGTGCAACCTGCGATGGCGATTTCTTTACCAATAAGGAAATCATGGTGGTGGGTGGAGGGAACTCCGCACTGGAGGAAGCGGTGTCTCTTACAAGATATGCCAGTAAAGCGACTATTGTTCATCAATTTGATCATTTCCAGGCATTTGAATATGCTGTTGAAGAAGCAGAACAAAATCCTAAAATCAGTTTTATGATGGAATCTACCATTTCCGGATTTTTCGGAGACGAAAAACTTGAAGGCGTGGAGATTACTGACCTTAAAGATGGATCAAAACAAAATCATGCTATAGACGGCGTGTTCATCTTTATAGGGTATGTGCCTAATACTGAATTTCTTCAAGGTAAAGTTGAGCTTAATAAATGGAAAGAAATTATAGTAGATCCCAATATGCAAACCAACGTGAAAGGAGTCTTTGCAGCCGGAGATTCTATTGTCAAGAAGTACAGGCAGGTAACAACTGCTGTCGCTGACGGAACTATAGCTGCATTGGCAGCTTCACGGTATATCCATGAACTGCATAAAGCCAAAACACTTCTCCCGGTTTAACAACAAGTAAAGTCCAGAATCCATGCGGAGAATTCTAAAAATACTGGTTGATAAACGGGTTGTAATCATTGCCCTGCTTGGTGGCGGTCTTTATTATGCCGTATCTCAATATCATGTTTCCTTGTGGTATGCGCTTTTTGCCGGAGTCATCCTTGGTGTTGTTTTTGGCAAAGTTTTTTGCCGCTGGGTATGCCCAATGGGATTGATTATGGAAATCATGATGAGTATGAGTCCTGATGGTAAAATCAGGCAGATGTACCAATATCATAAAGTGGGCTGTCCTATCGCCTGGATATCCGGATATTTGAACAAGTTATCTTTTTTTAAGATTAAGCTGGACACAGGAAGCTGTAAGAATTGCGGAATCTGTGACAAAAAGTGCTATATTGTAGCAATGGAGCCGGCTAAATACAGCCTCTATAAGTCGGCTATGGAAAAACCGGGTGTAAGTTATACCTGTTCAAAATGCTTAGAATGTGTGGTTGCCTATCCCAATGGCAGTTTGACCTATAAAATTTAGAATTAAATTCGAACAAAATAATTTATTTACTTAAATCACTGAAAATCATGAAAAAGAACATGGGTTCCATCGACAAGATAGTTCGGGTGCTGATCGCTATCATTTTTGCCATTCTCTATTTTACAAAGGTAGTAGAAGGTACCTTGGGTATAGTATTATTGGTACTGGCAGCAATATTTGTATTAACAAGTATCATCGGGTTCTGCCCCTTGTACTTTCCGTTTAACCTCAACACGAGGAAAAAGAAGTAGTAGCAGTATCAAACTGAATAAAAAAGAGTATTTTCTTAGCTGATTGAGTTAAGGTCAACCAGATTTAATAGGTTCCGGATTACCTTTGTCGTTAAACGGTGAGGTTATGGAGATAAAATTGCTTATCAGTGCGATTGTTGCTATTTTGGCATTGATTAACCCGGTGCATAAAATACTGGTTATAACTTCCTTGCAGGAACAATTTTCTCCGAAGGAATTAAAGTACCTTTCTTCAAAATCATCGCTCACAGCACTCATCATACTCATATCATTCCTTTTCCTTGGGCATCTTATCTTTACCTATGTGTTTCATATTGAGCTATATGCTTTCCGTGTAACCTGTGGGGTCGTTTTATTTTACAATGGCATCACAGGACTGCAAAAAGGGATGTTTCTTCAGTTGGATCAGAATGTAAAGTTGGTGGATTTATCAGCGGTACCTATTGCCATGCCCATGATTGCCGGACCGGCAACTATTACAGCTGCGGTCACTTTTCCGGGTCATTATGGTAAAATCATTACCATATTGGGGATAACTATTGCTGTAGGCATTAACCTGCTGCTTATGCTCAATGCCATCCGGATCGGCAAATTGTTGAACCGTTTTAATCTTATGAATGCTCTGATCAGGATAACGGGTTTGATAGTCGCAACTATCGGAGCCCAGATGATTTTCACCGGTGTTCAAAATTTCATCTCAACACTTACGGTGTAAGCTGATTAAGTTACCACTTGAACGATAACAATTTTTTTATCAGCGGTTGCCCATCTTTAGGTAAAATTCTATTAATATTACTTTTAAGTGAACCACGTGACTGTGCCCCAGTTACCATAGTAGGCTTACCATTCAGGGGAATAAACATCAGGGTGGGTATGCTCGAAATGCCATATGCCTTTGATACTTCCGGATCTTTTTCTGAGTCGATTTTATAAACCTTGACCTTCCCCGCATATTCAATCGAAAGTTCATCCAGTATCGGAGCGACCATTTTACAGGGAACACACCAGTTTGCATAAAAATCTATGACAGCTGGCATGTCACCCTTATATTTCCAATCCTTGCTGAAGGTGTAGTCGTGGACTTTTGCCTTGTATTCTCTTTTGTTGAGATGCACTGCATTTGTGCTGTTTGTTTTCATATTGGCTGATTTATTAGTTTGACGTTTTTTTCAATCTCACCCTCAACATTTATTGTTGCTGCAAGGACTATTCAGGATGAAATATCCCAGAAAACTACCACCGATGATGCTCAGGAAGGGGTTGCTGGTTATGGCACAGGTTCCTGAAGAACATCCCACAAAATGATAGTAGAGGAATCCGGCTGTGCCGCCCAAAATGATTCCCAGTTCAGGTTTCAGAAACCGGGATGATTTAACCAAGTCCCTGATTGACTTTGGTTTATTTGTTGTTTCAAAAGATTGGTCCATCATGATAAATTTAATGCTACAAAGATAAACAAATCAAAAGAATAAAGCGCTTAAATATCACTATTAATTTTTAGATCGCCAAAATAATTAGCTTTGGGATAACAATGTTTAACCAAACTTCAACAAAACAAGGTTATGAACCTAACAACAATTATCATACTGGTCATCATTGGATTGATGGCCGGAGTATTTGGCGGCATTTTCGGCGTAGGGGGAGCTGTAATTATGATTCCGGCAATGGTATATTTTTTAGCAATGGATCAACATACAGCACAGGGCACAAGCCTGGCAGTAATGCTTCCACCAATTGGGCTCTTCGCAGCTTATAATTATTATAAAGCAGGACAGGTGAATATCTGGTATGCCCTGATCATTGCAGTTTCCTTCATGGCAGGAGGTTACTTTGGTTCTAAAATCGCTTTGAACCTTCCAGAACAACTGATGAAGAAAATTTTTGCTGTTTTACTAATTCTCATTGCACTTCGGCTGTTTTTTTCAAAACAGCCGAGTGTTCTGGAATGAAAGATACGAATTTCTACTGCCGATTATTTTACCTATACTGGCCCCAACGATGCCGGTGCATAATACCCTGACCCTGGCCGAAACCCTTATCTCTGCATCCATTCATTATAACGCAATGCAGCCGACAAAGTATTAAAGTCATTGACGGCCTGGTGAAATAGCATTTTCACAATAAGGTATTACGGGTTCATTACAATCTCCATTATTGTGAGATATATCACGAGATCAAAATAAAGCTTGCATTATGAACGTACGTTCATTATCTTTGTCCAAATACATTGATAGTGAACTGATATGGCCAGACCAAAAAATCAGCGTTTAGTTGGCAGCCCTCCAAAAATGCAAGGGTTTAAACCCTTTGGCATACCGAAAACGCCCATAGAACCGCTTACCTTACTATTTGAGGAATATGAGAGCATCAAGCTGCTTGATTATGAGAACCTTACCCAGGAGGAAGCCGCACAAAAAATGAGTGTTTCAAGGCAGACTATGACCAGAATTTATGAAAAAGCCCGTAAAACCATTGCCAGGGCTTTTGTGGAAGGGAAGCCAATTTTAATTGAAGGTGGCGATTTCCAGATGCAAAATGATTGGTATCGGTGTGGGAAATGTCACAAACTTTTTCAGGGGCTTGAATCCCACGAGAAATGTGCGTTATGTCCATTATATGGAAACGATGAACTGGTTCAGATTCAATCGAAGTCAGGTAAAAATATTCAATCACTCATTTAAATGTGGCTACAATGAGATACCTACACTTGCTAACGGTTTTGTTTACAGTTCCGTTTTTCTCAGTCACCAGTGCGCAAGGAATCAAGGATACCACCATCCATCTTTCGCCGGTTGAAATTCACGATAGTATCGTAAAAGACAAACCTTTCCTTATTAAAACAATCAGGAATGAAGAAATCCAGAAGGGAGCTGTAAGGGATATCGGTGATTATTTACGCAGCATTCCAAATGTTTCAGGCGTTAGGAAAGGCGGCGCTGGCATAGATCCGGTTGTGCGTGGTTTCAAATTCAGCCAGCTGAGTGTGAACGTAGGAGGTGGGTTAAAAGTCGAAAATGGGTGTCCAAACCGGATGGATCCTGTCACCTCTCATGTTGAGGCTGAAGACATCGAAAGTATTGAAGTGTTAAAAGGTCCATTTGCACTAAAATACGGACCGTCCTTTGGTGGTATCATTAATCTGAGAACTGAAAACCCACATCCCTTTGAAAAATTCGAGGTACATGCCAATGCAATGTATGGCTTTGAAACCAATTGGAATGGACAAAAGGAACACCTGTCAGTGCTGGGTCGGAACTATGGGAATTACACGAGCGGCAAGATTGAAGGAAAGGATACAACCTTCAACACTTCCTTCAGGAAACACAATTACACCGCCAAGATTGGCTTTTCCCCAACAAAAAATCAAAGCATTATCGTTTCTTATGATGAGATTCATGGCAGAGACGTGTTGTATCCTGCCTTACCAATGGATGAAAAAAGTGACGATACACGAATGATGTCTGTTGATTATCATCTAAGGCACATGCCAGGGAAACTTAAAACCTTGGATATTAAAATCTATCAATCAGATGTTAATCATAATATGGACAACAGTTTGCGTGCTACATGGGCAACAAAGCAGATGGTTTCGATAGTAAATGCCGTCAATACTGGTGGAAGAGCTGAATTTGGAATGCAATTTTCAAAATTCCTGATCACGACTGGTCTTGATGTTGAAAATATATACAAGGACGGTACACGAACAATGACCATGCAGATGATGGGTACGACCTCAACAAAAAGGAGTAACCTGTGGAAAGCGGCAAATATTCAAAATGCTGGTTTTTTCGGGGAATGCAAAACGACGTTTTCTTCAATAGAACTTCTGGGAGCCATAAGAGTTGATTTTAACAATGCAGATTCCAAAGACACTTTAAAAGTTATAAGTGGTGGAATAAGCTATTTCGACAAAACTAATTCTAAGTTTACGAACTTTAGTGCAAGTGCAGGTATAACCAAGAAGTTCAGTAAAAAAATGAAACTATCCCTCGCCTTGGGAAGAGGAACCCGCAGCCCTAATATGCTGGAGAGGTTTATAAAGTTGATGGCCGTTGGATATGATAACTATGATTATCTTGGAAATCCACAACTTAAACCAGAAACCAACTATGAAGCTGATTTAACATTGACTTATTCCGGATCAAAGACAGGCAGCGCCTATATCAATGGTTTTTATTCCAACGTTCATGATTATATCTACTCAACCATGCTACCATCCACCCTTATCAAGCCACAGACTGCCGGTGTTCTGGGTGTAAAACAATTTGTCAATGTGGATTACGTGACCTTTATGGGGTTTGAGTTTGGGTACACATCACCGGCAGACCTAAAATTTGGTGGCAGTACAATAGGATCATTTACCTATGGAAGAATCCCGGAAGTCACTAAATATCTTATAACCGGAACGCAGGTAACCGGTGAAACAATAATAAAAGACGATGCTTTATCGGAGATACCACCTTTCGAATCTACTTTGAATGTGTTCTACAAAATGGTCAAAGGTAAGCTTGTACCTCAGTTGTCCATTCGTGCAGTTGCAGACCAGCATCACGTGTCTCAGGCCTTTTATGAGCAGGATACACCTGGATTTGGGTTGATCAATTTCACTGTAAAATATACGGTCAATAAGAACATGAAAGTTACTGCCGGTATCAATAATATTCTTGATAAAGCATATTACGAACACCTGAACAGGAAGATAATCGGTTCGACTGGTAATTTGTATGAACCAGGAAGAAGCTTCTTCGTGAATCTTTTTCTTAATATTTAACAAAATGAAATTCAGATTAGTTGTTAGCTTAATGGCGATTGCGGTGGTCATCGTTCTATTTCTTGCCGGTTGTAAGAAAAAAAGCGATGATACCCCAATACCTGATACCGGCCATATAGCCTTTAAGTTTACTCATCTGGTCGATGGTGTACCTTTACACCAGGATACATTTTGCTATGTGAATGCTGCTGGGAATCACTTTGAAATTGATCAACTCATGTATTTCATTTCTGACGTTAAACTGCACAAATCTGATGGGAGTATCCAGCTAATTGATGATTGGAAAGATATTGATTATGTGGATGTTAATATTCCTTCCACACTTATGTGGGATGTTTTCGATCCGATTCCTATCGGCACCTACGACTCTATCAGTTTTACCTTTGGAATTTCTGAAGCCAAGAATAAATCATTCATGTTTGTCAATCCGCCGGAGGTAAATATGATGTGGCCGGATGTTCTTGGAGGCGGCTACCATTACATGATGATGAACGGGAAATGGATTGACACCCTTTCAATACCTCAGCCCTTTAATTTTCACCTTGGAATCGGGCAACTTTACAAACATAATGTCATCGAGATCGATTCAATCTATGCCTTCGTCCAGAACTATTTCTTCGTAAAACTGCCAAGTTCTGCCTTCACTATAGAAAAAGATAAAACCAGGCAGATTGAAATCATTATGAACATTGATAGTTGGTTCAAAACACCGCACATTTATGATCATAATTATTGGGGAGGTGCAATCATGCAAAATCAGCCTGCTATGCAGATAGTGAAGGAAAACGGATTTGATGTGTTTACAACCGGATTAATACAGTGACACCCTTTTATTGGATCCACAGCTATTGATTGTTTTTTCGTTGTTGTCCCCAACGATGGCGATGTCCCATACCTTGTCCCTGCCCCTTGCCTTTTCCGCTACAGCCATAAAGTTCAGAGTATATTTGTGATAATCTCTTGGTTTGCTCAGGGTTACACACTTTTTTTAATTCCAGGAACTGATTGATATTTGCCTTCTGTAGTTTCTTCTGCTCTGTATAGAGTTCGTTGGCAATTTTCGACACCTTATTAGTATCTGTTTGATCTTTAGAAAGTTCATCAAGGAGTTCAGTCTTTTTATCCCTGATTGCTGAAATTACTGGTTCAGCAGTTTCCTTGTATGAACTATTTATCCGTTCAACCTTAACATTCTGATCAGGAGTTAATGATAATTCCGTTTGAAAAATTGTACCCGGTTGTGCTTCCCTGGCAGGTTTCTCTTTTGTAAGAATACCAGTATTAAAAATAATATAAGCTGTTACCGCCGATACAGTCACTATGCCCAAAAAAGCAAGGACCCAGGGTATAACACGATATTTTTTAAAGAGGTTCATATCCTTAGCATTTACTGGTTTGAAAACTCAGTTACATCATCTCCCATAATATCTGGAACATTGAGCTCTGATCTAACAGATTCAATATCAATATTATTAGCTATTCTTGCTTTATTTATCCCACTTTCTTCGAATCCCATAACTACTCCGAGTAGAATGGCCACCAAAATTCCAATACCCAAATAAACAGGTCGTAGAGCTGGTTTATTAACTGGGAAACCCCACCAATTTTTAGCTTCCTGGCGGTTTTCAATCTTTTGTAAAATACGGGGTACTGCATAGGGATCCGTTTCCATATGCTTATCCTGTTCAATAATAGCCATTGTTTTGACAATCTCCTCCTTCAGCAGTGAACACTGGACACATTCACTTGCATGTGCTTCAAATTCCTCCGTCGTAAATGAAGAAAAGTCATTTTCAGACCAGGCAAAAATGCTATTTTTAAACTTTTCGCAGTTCATGGTTGGGTTTGTTTTTTGAATATTCAGAATAGTGAACGATTAACTTCTTTTGCAGGTTCATCTTTGCCCGGTGAAGCAATTGTTCAACCGAAGCCAGGCTCACATTCATGACTTCAGCAATTTCTTTATAAGACAAATCCTCATACTTATTTAAAACGAAGGCCGTTCTTTGGTTCTCCGGTAGTGTGTTGATAGATCTTTCCAAAATCTTCCGGCGCTCGGCATTATCTGTATTTGTATCCGCAAAACTTGGTTCTTGTGGTTCAATTGCATGATAACCGTCTTGTTTCCTGAATACATTCTCGATTTGGCTAAATAATTGTTTCCGCTTATTTTTACGAATAAAGTTAAGCGATTTATTTACGGTTATCCTGTAAATCCATGTATTTAGAGAGGACATACCCTTGAAGTGTCTGGCTGATTCAAGAATCTCCACACACACATCCTGCGCTAAATCTTCTGCATCATTCATATCATGGACAAAATAGTAGGCCGTTTTTATAACCTTCGGGTGATAGTTGACAACAAGGAACTGAGTAGCCACATTATCACGATTGATAATACCGGTTATCAGTTCCTTGTCTGTCATAAATTACGATCTGTTAGTTAGTGTAGTTCTATTTTACGTCGTCAGCAGACCCTGCATTTCCACCAAAACGGTGCCTGTTCCCAGGTCCACGTCCGCAGCAGTTACCATTCCCTCTGCCATTTCCATGACGGCAAACATGATTTCCCGTTCTGGAAGAAGCGCCTTTTATTCCGGCGTTTTGCCTGTTATCACATATTCCATCCCCATTGTTATCAATGAAGTTTTTACCTCTCCCATTGGTCGGTCTCGCTTCAAAGTTGTCGCAGATCCCATTGTTATTCTTGTCAACAAATGTACCTGGTGTACTGGCATTTGTAACCTTTGTATTCTCCTTCCCGGAAGTGGAACTACCCCTGGTTTGTGCCTGGGAGGTTAAACCCATGACCATTATCGCGGTCAGGATCATGAGTGTATTCATAATTGTTTTCATCGTTTTATGTTTTTGGTGAATAATGAACTCACTAAACAGACACATCAGGATGAAAATACTTACGCTCTGCAATTAATAAATGCAATTGCACACCTTAATGAGAACAAATATGCCCGCTGCCTTCCTGATGATGCTGTTCATGAGCAGCACAGCTTTCCCCACTGTCATCTATTGCTCCTGCAACATATTGGTTTACAACTTCAAAGGCATCGCCTGAACAACCTCTGATAACTTCAATACCTGAATTGTTTAGCACATTGATTGCACCGGCTCCTATGCCACCAGCCAGCATGATGCTTACACCATTATCGGCCAGAACACTTGCAATATTTGATTTACAACCACATCCCTGTTCTGATTTCAGGGTTACTAATTCTTGTACTTCATTGTTTTCTGATACATTGAAGATCCTGTAAAATTCACAATGACCAAAATGGTCATCAATTTGGTTACTCCTGGTAACTGGAATCGCAATTTTCATTTTTATTTTTTTTAATAACTTGATTATTAGTAATATATATTATCATTTAACAAATCGGTCATCTGACCTGCCTGCCTCAAATTTTTCTATTTTCCCTGTCAGCCACCCCAAACGGACGTCCTGAAGATCATCAATCATGGGTAAACAGGGTTTAATATCCAGTAAGGGTGTTTCATCCAGCATATCGAGATCTTGAATGATTAACTGATTGCCATTTCTTTCTAACAATTTCACTACGGTTAGCCCAATCGGGTTAGGCCGGACCGGGGAGCGGGTTGCAAAGATTCCATGAGTAACTGTGTCCATAAATGGCTTCACTATCAATTCTTTGTGATCTACTTTGTGAAAATGATAGATAAGGATGAGGTGTGAAAATCCATCAATATCTTTCAAGCCGTCGGAAAATTCGGGTAATAATTCAACACTGCCAAGTATTCCTTTAGCCCCAAGATTTTGGATTGGCATATCCTGAATCGTTTTGAAGGGTGTACGGATTACACCGATAGGATTGTAATGACAGGCATCCATTTTCTTATTTTTTAGCTACTGCAATAAAGACAGGAAAGGCCATCTCTCCATTGTCTTCCTGATGCCTTTTAATGACAAAACAGGGTTTCAGGACTGCATTAGAAAAGCCAGTGGTTGTTAAGGTGTCTTTTATAAAATCCGGTTCAAAACCATAGTGACCATCGAAGTTGCTATCATGAAAAGTGCCATCCTCAGTAAACAGATCAGCAATGACAATGTATCCGCCCGGATTCAATAAATCGTAAAATTTATTGATCATAGCTGGAACATCTTTTACATGGTGCATTGCCATTTGTGTGAAAATGACATCAAAAGTGCCATTAGAATATTCATCCTTTTCTAAATCAAAATGCAAAGGCTTCAGATGAACAGCATGTGATGTTGCTATTTTTGCGATTGCCTGTCTGTTCATTTCAATGGAACTGTCCATCAGGGTGATTTCGGCAAGATAATCTTTCAGGGCAAAGCTCAGCAAGCCGGTACCTGAACCAAACTCCATTGCTTTCATATCTTTTCTGAGCGGTACCATTTCCAATAATGACACTGCTATCGCCTGAGTTCTTTCCAGATGTATCGGGTTATTGTCCCAATCTTGGGCTGCCTGATCAAAGTGTTTGGTCATATTTTCTATATTATTTCCAGTGCCTGACTTAAATCATTGATGATATCCTGCACATCTTCAATACCTACAGACAATCTTATGAGATCATCGGTAATACCTGCATTATTTTTATCTTCAGTTGAAACCTTTGAATGAGTCATCGAGGCCGGATGTTGTATTAATGTTTCTACGCCTCCAAGTGATACTGCCAACAATGCCAGGTGGACATTATTCATCAATACTTTTCCTCCGGTGAACCCGGATTTCAGTCCAAAACTGATCATAGTGCCACTCCCTCTCATCTGTTGTTTCCCAAGCTCATATTGTGGATGCGATGATAATCCCGGATATTTCACCCATTCAATTTTAGGATGTTTTTCAAGGAATTCTGCAACTTTCTGAGCGTTATCCTGACCTCTGTCGATGCGGATGCCAAGGGTTTTTAATCCCCTTATAACCAGGTAGGCCTGATGTGGGTCCATATTACAACCTAAATTGGTCATCATTGTCCGAAGCTGCGTATAATGAGCTTTCTCTTTGGTAATGATCACCCCTGCAACCACATCTGCATGGCCATTAATAAATTTGGTCATGGAATGAAATACTATATCAGCCCCTAAATCCAATGGGTTTTGAAGGTATGGACTGCAAAAAGTATTGTCAACCACCAGTACAAGTCCATGTTTTTTGGCTATCCGGGAACAGGCAGCCAGATCGGTTATGCCCATCGTTGGATTAGCAGGAGTTTCTATATATAAAACCTTGGTATTGGGGCGGATTGCCTTTTTAATTTCTTCTAAATCAGTTGTATCAATATACGTTGACTGGAAACCAAAACGAACAAATTGCTTCTCCATTACAGTTCTGGAAGCTCCATAAATGGCATCGGTACTTATTATATGGTCACCTGTGTTCAACAATCCAAGGTATATTGTACTTGCAGCTGCCATCCCTGAACTTACAGCAATCGCCCCGTAACCATGTTCGAGTATGGCAATCTGACGTTCAAGTGCATCAATCGTAGGATTTGCCAGGCGTGTGTACATATAGCCGGAGCGCTCACCTGCAAAACATTGTGCTCCGTGTTCAGCATTTTCGAAAGTAAAGGTTGAAGTTTGGTAAATCGGAACGGTAGCGGAACCGAATTGGTCATCAACATCACCAGCGTGGATTAATTTGGTGTTAAAACCAGAATCTTCGTTAGTCATCATTTTGTTTATTTTTAGTTACTTTCAAGTTAAAAGGAAAGGCGGGTCTCCCAATATCCTCATTATTGTTACCTAAATATTTATCATTTTCATTATAATTGATACCCATTTTATCCAGTAGTGGTTCAACACTTACCTGATGAAGTTGTAAGCCCAGTGAATATGGATCCCAGCCAAGCACAAGTCCGGCGACCTCCTCATAAGTAAGAACCGGAATACCAAACCCATCCTTTCCGTATGTTTTTTCTTCCATTTCTGCGATCACATACTGCCAACGATCAAGGAAGAAAGTACAACCAGGACAATTTGTAATAATGAAGTCGGGTTCATAGGCCTCCATGCTATCAAACTTTAATTTGGTGTTTGAAAGCGAATAGCCCCTGTTTTCTTTAATAATATAATGACGGAATCCGAATCCACAACAATGTCTTCTCTCCGGGTAATCGATAACTTCTCCACCCCAATTTTCAACCATTCCAGCAAGCACATATGGAAATTCGGCACCACCTATTCCTTTCTCCGGAAATATCTTAGCATAGTGGCAACCAATATGTTCAACAACCCGTAAGGGTTTCCCTGTGGATTTATTAACTAATAGAAATTTAGCTTTTTCTTTGATTTGCTCCCTGTACTTAAATATGATGTCGCTTGTATGTGCGATAATTTCAGGTGAAGAAAACTCCCTGCCGGTTGCATTTCTTAGATGTTCTCTGGTTTTTTCAAGAATTTCCGGATGATGTTTCCATGTCTCCATCACTTCAGAATAAATTCCAAATGAAGTAACACATGAAATGATGAAGTTTTTCTGAGAAGCAATATTCATCAGTGAAAACTGGCGGGCTGCAACAGTCATCGTTGTATCAAATGGCACAATATCAGAATGATATGCTATTCCGGTACAGGTTGTCTGGTGCTCGTCATCATAAATCGTTTTTCCTAAAACTTCTCTGATGATCCTTAAAAATATGGTTTCTGAAGCGGGGAAAAAATTTTGCCGGATACAGCTCCGGGCATAATAATAGTTGTCATCCGGGATTTCCTTCTGATATTCTTTCCAGACATTCTTTTTTCCTTGCTTAATCATTACAATACCTTTCAATGTTATCAAATCGATCCAATGCCTTGGTTTCTTTGAGAATATTGTACAATTCATCCAGGTCTTCTTTGGAAATTCTCCGGAGTGTCCCCGGTCCCTCCCCCTTATAGTTAGCTCCTAACTTTTTCAGAATACTGTCTGCATTATTTCTATACCATTCCCATACTGGTCCTTGCTCCGGATGGTTTTCAGTCCCGATTTCATCAATAAAGACACAATAGCCATATTTGATGATGTTTTCACCAACAATGCGCTTTACTGTCAGTTGCTTATTACCTTCATTGGATGCCGCAAAATATCCTTTATCCTGTGACAACGATCTCAGCGCTGTAATCAGGAAGCCCGGAACATTATTCCTGGGGCAGCGGGTTTTGCAACTCAGACATTGACCACAGTACCAAATGATATCACTTTTAAGTATTTCGACCAGTTCCTGTTCGTTAACATTTTGAATATCTGAGATTAGCCTTCGTGGATCATAATCATAAAATCTGGCCGCCGGACAAATTGCCGTGCAAGTGCCACAGTTTATACACGCATGAACAGCTTCCTGATATAGAACGTCCTGTTTTAGCAACCCGACTAAGCTTTCCCTTTCCTGGCTCATGTGTTTTTGCTTATTCGCTTATAGTTTCCGGATTAATTCTGGTTAATTCATCTCCACTAAAGGAAGTGCAATCCAGACATTTTGTGTGATTTTCGAGTCCTTCAATCAGCTTGTAACACTTTTTGCATTTATACCATTGCTTTTCAAATTCAACAGTGCCCCCTTCTATTACAATGGCCTGACATTCAACAAAAGCTTTAGCGACTTTCTTTAATGCAGAATTATACACTCTTGTAAAAGTGGGTCGTGAAACACCCATCTTTTCAGCCGCAATATCCTGCGACAAATTTTCATAATCTACCATTTTGATGCTCTCGTATTCGTCAAGATGCAGTTGTATGCTCTGCATCTCGCACATGGGCATCCCAAAGGGCTTAAAACCAGCCATAGTGGGTGGACTGCAAATTTTACGATTCCTGAATGGGCGAGGCATGTGATATTTTTTTTGCAAAAGTAATGAACCTACGTTCATAATCCTAAATAATTTTATCTTTGTAAAAAAAAAATGAGTCTGGAAGTAAGAATCAGGTCCAGTAAAACGAGTCAGTGGAAAGTAATTTTCCATAACACTGTGAATGACAATGAAACGCTATTTGGCGGAATCGCTCTGAAATGGATGGATGAAGTTGCCTACATCTCTGCAACCAGGTTTTCACGACATCGTGTTACTACAGTTTCAATGGAGAAAGTATCATTTAAGAAACCAATAACTCCGGGATCAATAATCGAAATCCTGGGAGAAGTGATCAGTACAAGAGGAGCAAAAATAGATGTCATGGTTCAGATCTTCATTGAAAATATTGATAATAACGAAAGGGCAATGGCAGTTGAAGCCATTTTTACTTTTACGGCCATCGATGAGAATAATCATCCTGTCAGGATTGATGATTTGGCTTCGTGATTATCACGGTATCGAATACTCAGCAAATCCTAATTGGGATATAAACTCCACAAAATCAACGACTTTGATAAAATCTCTATACAAATCGAAGTTCGAACTTTCATCAGTACCCGCAACTGGACCGGACTTGTCATCTGAGATTGCTAAAATTGCTAAAATTCTCATAGATACCAAGTCCAAACAAGGCGAAATCATACTTTACCGGATCATCGGCATCCAGCAACCGTAAAGCAGCATCAAGTTCTGTCACAGCTTTGGCATCATTCTGTTTTCGCTTCAGTAAACCAAGATCTCTGGCTACTTTACCTGAATGAACATCTAAGGGACATGATAATATAGATTGGGGAATGCTTTTCCATATCCCAAAATCTACACCAGCGTTATCTTCACGGATAAGCCATCTTAGAAACATATTTATTCTTTTTGCCGCCGATCCGGCAAGCGGATCAGGAATGTGTTTTAATGTTCGGGCGGGGTGAGGTATGGAAAAGAACTCCTGTTTCAATTTATGGATCGCAGGCTGAAGGGATTCCGGAGTTTGATTTTCAACAAACATACCTTCCAAACCATTCATATTCAGGTATAAATGCTTTAACGCCCTGACGAACACCTTGAAATCATCAGCGTTGAAGGTTCTAT
This sequence comes from Bacteroidota bacterium, assembly GCA_026391855.1. GTDB lineage: Bacteria > Bacteroidota > Bacteroidia > Bacteroidales > CAIXZF01 > JAKLIX01. The sequence goes on from JAPLDE010000190.1 coordinate 21,779, forward strand.
GAACAAACCCATTAAATTTATCCAAGTGATGGTCTTTGTGGTTGATAATGAAATCGTAAGGTGAATTTCCCATCAATGCCATCATCCTTTGGGCACTATTTATTATAGATTTTCTATTACCCCATGAAATTACAGCTGCCAGGAACCCGGAGATTTCAATATCTTCTTTAACGGAATACATGTGCGGAATCTGGATAGGGTCAAGCTCAATAAAATCAGGGGTATTATATTGACTGGCCTTTTCATCAAGAAATTCTTTTAATGTCCTTAAATCCAAATCCATAGCACATTGTAAATTCGAACAAAGTTAGGAATATAAAGCATCATTACGTACTACCTTAATTATCCGCATCAATATGTTCCTGATGTGGATGGTCAGGAAGAATAAGAAAGGCGTTGATATCGCTATATGGGAAAGGCCTGGGTGTTTTCGAGCGCTTTTAAAATTCGAGGAATGCTTCCCTGAGGGTGATCCGCTTCCCTTCTTTGTTATAAGCCACAATAAATGCATCCGTGATCCCGGATTCTTTCAGATGCTTAATTGCATCAGTGGCAACAGTATAGGAATGAAAGGAGCCGGTCAGGTAGACAAAAGTGCTTCCTCTTCTCTCCTCAGTCACCGTTTCCCTGATATTGTATTTTTCCTTAAAATATGACAGGGGAACTCTCTTGTCTTTTAGTGCGAGGATCTGTATCCTGAATTCCGTTCCGGGTTTCATTGCCTGGTCCTTCCTCTCTTCCGGAATAATGTTGGTGGTAAGCTCCATAAGGGTCCTGCGGTGGCCTCCCACATAAGAGATAACAAAAGCATCATAAATGAAATTTCTGGAAATCAACATTTTACAATATTCCCTGGCTTGACGCAGCTTCGGATAAGACCCTACCGAATAATAATAGGTTCCATTGATTGAATCCATTTTCACATCGTCCTGCAGATTATAATGGGTCTGAACTTGCTTAGGGGTCAGCCTTTTCCCTGTAATTGAGCCAACCTGAACCCTGAATTCCACATTCTCAAATTCCTGTTCCTCATCCAGGTCAGGTTTTGGGAAAACCACATCTTCTGTATTTACAACGTTGAAACTCATCGTTTTACGCCTTGCATTGGAATAAAAACGGTTCCCATTCCTGAACATCACCACAAATACATCCATCAGTCCAAGTTCAGCCATCAGCTTATCCTTGTATCGCTGTGCATCTTCCATATCCGCAAAAGACCCTACCGTGTACTGGTACCACCCGTTTGTGTAGTACTCTTTCACCTTTTCCTTTAATTTATATTTTGTTGCAATGTCTTCCAGACCAAGACGTTGCATGTAAGTTGCCAAAATCTGTACCCTGTATTCCAGGGCAGCGGGAGCCGGAAGCGGTGCCTCCGGTTCAGGGGCTTTGGCGATCATCGGCAGAAAGCCATGTCCCTGTTTTTCCGGATCATCATTGGTGTTCATCGTCACCGGCTTTTCTTTACTCTTTTTTGATGGTACTTCTTCCCTTTCCAGTGTCTGCCTTTCTTTGTTCCTGTCCTCAGCAATCACTTCAGCCTGTTTGTTTTCTTCCTGGCGCACAGGCTTCTCCTCATTTATAACTACCTGGTTTTCTGCTGGTATTGTTTCCCCGACAGGCTTTTTCTTCTTTTTCATGGTTTTAGGAGCAGAAAAATGATAGGTAAACCCAAGAGAGGTATAGCCGTAAGCATCGTGTTTTTTCATTCCCCTTGTGGCATCCAGATCATCAGAGCTGCCAATTCTATAGGTAACTTCCATGATTACTGAAAATCTGTTAGTTAGAAAATAGTTTCCAATCAACCCAAAAGGAATTACCCAATCATATTGCGGACTCTTTTTTACCTGGCCAATCCTTGAATAACCAATGAGGTTCAGGATGGTATCGGCCTCCATGTTGTACATTCTGGACCTGAATTGCAAAAGGCCTGCCCCCACAAACCCCTGTAAATGAAATCGTTGGTCTCTCCTGGTACCGTAAATTATTCCTGTGAAATCAATAACCGGATGAAGGCTGTATTCCATGATCTCTGCTTCAAAATACCGGTGATAGCCGTCAATTCCTGTTCCTGCTTTTTTAACACCGCTGAGCTGACCTATCAGAAATTGCGCCCTGGCTGAAAAGATATGACTGAGCTTTTTTGACAAAATGATCCCATATGCCCATTGCCTTTCAGAACGAGGTTTGGTTTCCGGGTAAAAATCATTCATCCGGATATCTCCGTAAAAAATATTAGACCCGGCATTGAGGTTTAATGACCAACCTTTAAAGTGAGAGGGGACGTAAATTGTATCGACAGAAGAAGACTGAGCAAAGAGTGTTTCCCCAAAAAGCAATAACAAAAGAAAGAAAATAACCCTTACTTCTTTGATTTTCAGAGACATGTAAATAACACCTTACGCTGGATCCGAATTAACGCGCTTGGTCTTAAAGATAGATAAGTAAAGAGATGATCGGTTTAAGAAACACTCAAAGTTTTACCAATTTTTTCAACAAGTGTCGCCCAACCGTTTGATTTATTGACAGGTATTCTCTACTTTTGTAAGAAATCATCTCCCAGAATGAAGTTCCGATTAATCCTTTTCTTTGCAGTCCTTGCTTTTCTTGTATCCTGTAAGAAAACCGAGGATAAGAAAGTCGTTCTTCCGCCTGATAATTTTCAGCCGGTTTCAGCCATGTCCACCTGGACCTATTCTGAATTTCCGGGGTCTGCGGTTTATACGATTACTTCCACGGGGCTTGATTCGACCTTCAACGCTGAAAAGTACAAGGAGATGTTCAGTAATGTGTCCGGATTGTTCTGGTTCCGCAAGGAAAATGGTAATTATTACCAGCTTTTTGAGGCAGGAACTGAAAAACAGGAATATCTCTATCTCAAGGATAAAGGTGCAGTAGGCGACCATTGGGAATTTTCTCATGTTGTGAACGGCCTCAACGCAACTTTCAAATACAAGATCCTGGAAATGAATACACCCAGGCTGGTCAACGGGATTATTTACGAACAGGTGATCACCGTTAAACGTGACACTTATTTAGATTTCGGGACCGGGGTTGATTCCCTTTATACTTCTGAGGATTATTCTTTTGCCAATGACGTTGGCCTTATCCTCATTTCAAAAGGTAATGATAAAACGTATCTGAGTCATTACAAAATCTGGTAGTTCATATGACCATGTGGCCATGTGGCCATGTGGCCATGTGACCATAACCTCATAACCTCATAACCTCATAACCTCATAACCTCATAACCTCATAACCTCATAACCTCATAACCTCATAACCTCATAACCTCATAACCTCATAACCTCATAACCTCATAACCGTATTATTCATTTCCCGATTGTTCCCAGGATTTGCTGAAATTCAGGGAGGTTCTTGATTTCCAGGAAGTTGGAATCCTTTTCCATGCGGTTTTTTTCCTTAAATCCTAACTGGACTGCCTTTTTTAAAGAGGATAGGGCTTCTTTTTCTTTTTTGTCACGAATATCAGCAACAGCTTGAAGATAAGCATGCTCAGGATTTTCAGGGTCAACCAGGGTATATAAGAGGACAAAATAGCGGAAGGGGTCCATTTGTCCGGCTTTCAGCGCCCCGGTAGCCTGCATATAGCAAACAAGGCTCAGGTAGCTCAATACTCTTTTATAAACATTGGCTTCTTCGGTCCCGCTTTTTTGTTTAACCAGCCCGTTCAGCCTGATGATTTCCTTTTTCCACCAGTCTATGTTCTTCTCCGTGAGAAATTTAGAATAATCCCCCTGTAACGTTTGTTCCTTATTCAGCCAGTCTTCCTGAATTTTCAAACTTTGTTTTACCTCATTCCTGCTCATCAGGGCAGCGGTTATGTTTTGAAAGTTCTTTGCCTGAGGAAATGTAGAAAGAAAATTTTCACCCAGCTTACTGATTTCTAGTGATTTGGTCCATTTTTTTTCTTTTTTCAGAAGATCGATCCGGTGCAAAAAATCATGGTCAACAAGAGAAACATAAGTGGTATCCACCGGGATAAGCCTGCTTTTCATGGCATTTAACTGCAACCAGAAAAAGATATCGGGTATCATTTCTTTGGGTGGCCATTCATGTATGCCATCAAAAGTCATAAGAACATGAGGGATGGGAGATTGGTCTAAAGTTGTCATCAACCGCCTCATTTCCAATAGGTTGAAATCGAAATTTCCGGCTATCCCAAGAAAATCAAACACGGTGGAAGGAGGGCTGCTAATACCGGGAAAGCCTGCCGAACACCCTATTACACCTTTGATGCCTGGTTTCGTCAGGGCCTGGTATGCGGCTACCCTGGCCCCGCCTGAGAATCCCATGGTATATATTCTGTTCTTATCCAGGGAAAAACGCCAGGAGGCATCGGCCAGCAGGGCATCGTATATTCCGGAAGTCACTTCGGTAGATAGTCCGTTTTTGGAATTATTGGAGCCTATGACAATATAACTGTATTTTTCAGCCTGTTCCTGTAAAAGGTATACCGGCATACGTCCATCCCCGTGAGAGTCGAAAGCAATGATGACCGGCCAGGTATGGGTTGCATCGTAAGAAGACGGCAGATACAGGGCATAGCTGTTATTGCTGTCGAGCCGGCAGATGACCAGGTCAGTCGGTTTGCCCCTGAGTGCGGACATGTCCGGACGCCCGGGTTCAGTTTTCACCTTTTTCCGGTCGCCGCAGGAACCACTGGCAAGCACGACCAGCATGAGAATTGTCAGGGTTGACTTTTTCATGTTGATATTGTTTTACACAAGACGATAAAAGTAATAAATAATAAGTATTTCAGTGTACCAGTGAACCAGTGTAACAGTGTAACAACGGTAAACATTATCATTGGGAGGTTTTTACATTTCGCCCATTGAGGTTACAGGTGTTTGATACCTAAAGGCATCGACAGAGTTCAATTTTCGTTGTCCAGTTTGGAGCTAATAAAAAGGATCTTTGGGATTCAATTTCTGTTGTCCCGAACGGGACTTAAGAAGGTACCGACTGAATTGGCATTCTCCCAAGTCCCGTTAGGGACTAAACCCCTGTAGCTCAATGGTTCCACGAAAGATTAACCGTGCCGTAGGTACGGAACAAAAGGCAGCTGGAAGGGATCAAGCCTTAAAGTTATAAGAAGTCTTTTAGCCGATAATTTCAAGATTTTCAGATAACTAACAGATAATCATATTGTTAAGCCGATTGTATTGTGGACAAACCGGTACATTGGTAGGTACACCGGATAACTGAAGCTTGTACCCGGGGAAATGCAACCTCAAACTTCATCATGGTCCTCCCATGACGGTTCATCGGGAAATTAAACATTATCATTGGGAGGTTTTTACATTTCGCCCATTGAGGTTACAGGTGTTTGATACCTAAAGGCATCGAAAGAGATCAGTTTTCTTTGTCCTGTTTGAGACTATAAAATAGCACAAAGCGGATTCAATTTCCTTAGTCCATACAAGGGCTAATAAGGTATCGACTGAATTGGCATTCTCCCCAGTCCCGTTAGGGACTATACCCCTGTAGCTCAATGGTTCCACGAATGATTGACCGTGCCGTAGGTACGGAACAAAAGGCAAACGGAAGGGACCAGGCGACCAGGTTTTCAGGACACCTTGATTCGGCGAATTTTCACGTTTCTTCGGATAATCCGCTTCCAAAACGAAAACCAACAGGTCTCCGGTTTTGGATTTGTGGCTTCAGAAGCTCATTAATTATATGATACTGCTTGTCCCTTTCGGTCAAGTTGATTTAACAATTTCATTAAAGGGTATGGGAGAAGTGTCTACAGCCTGCTGCATTAGCCGATAAAACAATTTCCCCCTGTATGTTGACATTTTACGATTGAACCTAAAAGCAAAC
>JAPLDE010000007.1 GCA_026391855.1 Bacteroidota bacterium
ATCGTCGCAATGTACAAATAACAATCTTCATCTGTTTTAAACCGTTGATTAAATTTGATCGAGTTCACACCGCAAAAGATTTCCCTAGTTTCCATGGCTCAAAGGTACTCAAAATTGGGAGACCTAAGCGCCTATACCTATAAAAGTAATTGGGTTCAATTTCATTACATCTTTAATACAATTAACCTATTTTATAAGTCTTTTAGGCAAGGCATTAATGAAAAAGGAGAATCTAAATGTGAAATTATTTCTGAAGACCCTAAAATATTGGGTATCGCTAGAAGCGATAATTTTTATTTCAAACCACTAATATTTCTATACGCAAAAGAAGTATTACAAAAACAGTGGGACAAAAAAACAATTAAAGAAAAATACCTAAACGTCGAAAAAATCAAGAGAAGACCGGACAAAACAGAGTGTAATAAATATGAGTTAGACAAAAAGATTGATAGAATAGAGGAAGATGGATTAATCACACAACAATCCAAACGTCCAAATTCGGATATTTTAAACTTCATTGAAACAACAAATGCAACTGGAATTAAATATGACATTAAAGATTTATTCGGGTTGTCATCATTAGAAAACTGGAAAAGTTACGATGCGATTATCTCAAAAGAAAATGAAGACATTGCCCGTTTTAAATCTCCCTTGTTTTTTAAACCATACCATATTTCAGGCGATTCATATAGAATATATTTTGACTTTGATGAAATACCAAAAGAATATACCGGAAAAACCTTTTCAGTCAAATTTAATGGAAAGGGAAACTTACTATTAGTAATACCAGATTCGTTCAATTGGACTGATTTCTTTAATTATGTGTTTAATATTAACAACTTTAATGTTGAAAAGCATGTAATTCCCTTGCATAAGTCTTATGAAAAATTCGAAAAATGGTTAGATGAAAAGATATATAAAATAAATTACTATCAAACTTTAAAATCCATTTACCAGCAATTACAAGGACAACAATGAAAAATTATTTCGCCCTTTCTATTGGCCCTATATATGGAACCTTCGAACAGGTAAAAAAGACACGAGCTGTATGGGCTGCCAGCTATTTCTTTTCATGGTTCATCAAGACCGTACTTGAAAGGACTAAACCCCTACCATGAAGAAATAAAGCATAGCAAATATGGCGCCGGTATGTATCCCGACCGAATCTGCTTTACCGAAAATCAGAAAAAGAAAGCAGATCTTGTTGATGCTATTTACGGTATAATCTCAGATATTTCAGAGGATATAATTAAGCACACCCAACATAAGAATAAAGAAAACGTCAGCGAATTCCTTACCAACTATTTAAACCTGCATATAGTAGAAATATCAACCCAGGCAGTGGAGAAAATGAACATTGGAGATACCTTACTGGAAAGGTTATATAACCTGCTTGACAACAAGGAACTTAGATCCAATTATTGTTTTAACATTAATGAAAATCCCCTTGTCTCATATTTCGAATTAGCTTCCTCAAATAGGACTCTCCTGGTTGAAGACGCTTTCGAAGGTGTTAAAAATCAAGAATTTCATTACATCAGGAACAGAGGTTTCCGATCTATCCCGGAAATATCCAGTACTTCTTTGTTGAGGATTGATCCCAACACCTATATTGATATTGTCGAAAACAATATCGTTAATTATCAAGATAAAAAGAAAGAAGAGGATGAAATACTTGATCAATTAAAAGTTTCTAATGTCTTTGCAAGCCATTTTCGCCCCTATCATAAGTATTTCGGTGTATTGTATGCCGATGGTGATAATATCGGAGATTTGTTGAAATCACTTGCTTCTGATATCACAAACTCAAGCCTTCAGGAATTTTCAAGACTTCTCATCGAATTTGCCCAAAAGGCAGAGGAAGTTATTTATTCTTATGGTGGAAACGGGATCTACCTGGGTGGGGAAGATATTCTAGCTTTTATCCCTCTTGCCTGTAAGAATGTAAATTCGGATGAACTTATGAATGTTTTCAACTTAATTCACCAATTAGATGAGGTTTTTGCTCAAATCATCGGCAAATATGCTATAACAAAAGGAATTAACCCCCCAACTCTTTCCTATGGGCTTATGATTTCTTATGCTAAACATCCTTTAAGAGAAAGTATGGTTATTGCACATAAACTACTTGAAAAGGCAAAGAACAAAAAAGACCATTCGGAAAAAAATACGATAGGACTTCATTTCCAAAAACATAGCGGACATGTGATGAAATGTTTTATTGAGAAAAATAATGAACATCAGCATTCATGGGCAGAGATTAGGGAGATTGTTAAGAATTTCACAAAAACCATATTGTCAGAGAAGCAAACGAGCTTATTGAGCGGAATTATCCATAGATTTAATGATGAGGTATTTTATACTGTATACAAGGAAGCCACTAAGGAGAAGAGGTTGAATGAGTTTTTCGAAAATTTCTTTAACGAGGAGATTCACCTGGAAACTGGAAAATCAACCTTCCAGGATAGCATTAAACGTTTTACAGAAGTCATATTTGAAGATTACGGAATAGATAACCCTGCATCAAGAGAAATAATTTATACTGTACTCCGCTTGATTCATTTTATTAATAGTGAAAAAGAATAATATTATGGCATTTTATCAAATTAAACTTACCCCAACCGGTAAATACTTTTTTGGAGGGGAAAAACATAACAGCTTACTCGAAACCAATTATTTCGTCAGGTCAAACTACTTTCCACAGCAAACTACTCTGCTGGGTTTTATCCGTTACCTCCTACTATTAAAAAACGGTTTGATTGGTTCAGCAAGGATCAAGACTGAGGGTGAACAACACATCGGTAATCAGAGTTTTAATTTTAACAACCCGGCTCTTACTTTTGGCAAGATCAAATCAATTTCTCCTCTTTATTTCCTAAAGAATGAAGAAGTATATATAATCCCTCCCTTTGATTATGAATTCGACCTACAACAGGAAGGTGTCAATTTCTTTCTCCGAAAAGGAGATAAAATTTATACTTCGAAGGACCAATTTCCTTCCACAAAACTGGTGAATCTTTCAGGAATGAATCCAACACCATTGTTTGAAAATGAACCCGGGAAATCGGTGATGTTCCCAATTTCCCAAACCGGAAACGAAAAAGCCGAAAAAGGAGAATCAAATGAAGATTCCTTTTATAAACAAACCTTCATGAAGATGGAATATGGGTGGAGTTTTGCCATTCAGGCAGAAATTGAAGATGACCTGAATGATACCCTATATTATCTCCCGCTGGGCGGTGAACAATGCATCTTCAAAATTGAAATCATATGTCAAAAAGATAGAGTTTCTCTTGAACCTAAACTTGTTCACTACAAAAGAAAACTTCCCTTATTATACCTTTTCAGTGATTGCTTTGCAGAATCCAGACTAATGGACCTTACTTGTTTTGCTGTTAACAAGGTCATTAGTTTCCGTAACTTCAGGACGACTGTAAATACGTTAAACTATTCCGCTTTTGGGGTAAAACCCAATGGCTTAAATCGCAGCGACCGTTATAATTTACTCTCCAGGGGGAGTGTTCTCTATTTTTTAGATTCCGCATTCAGAAACAAAGCTGCAATCTTATTGGAAAAGGATCATTGCAAAAAGATAGGATTTAATCATTATCAAAAAATTAACTAATAAATTAATACAACATGGCAACATCAACCATCAATGCCTATTTTATTGAGTGTATCACCAATATGCATACCGGTAGCGGTGATACCAGTTACGGAGTAGTTGATAAATTGGTTCAACGCGATCCTGTGACCTCATTCCCTACCATCCATTCCTCCAGCCTTAAGGGTGCCCTCAGGGAACATTTCGAGAAACTTTGGGTAGATCATCCTAATAAGGTAGAAGAGATTTTCGGGAAAGAAGTAAAAAACGGGAAAGACAGCAAAAGTGGATCATTTAAATTTTTTGGTGCAGACCTGATTGCATTGCCGGTGAGAAGTAATTACAAACAATATAGCCTTGCTCTTTCTACAGACTTGATTGAGAGTATTAATAAAAAATGCATGTTCTTAACTAAAAAATTGATTTTGTCCACCCCAGAATTGGAAGACACGTTATACAGCAAAACAAAGCCTTCATACGATGTTTATTTCGAGGATGAACTATTCAGGAGTGAAGATTATCAGATACTTCTGAATAGTTCTGCTTTTCAGGGTTTTGATGACCATTATGCAATCTGTTCAAAAGAAAAATTTGCAGATTTTGCGAGGAACTTGCCTGTGATTGCCAGAAACCAGCTCAATAACGGGATTAGTAAAAATCTATGGTATGAAGAAGTAGTGCCGCATCAAACTTTATTTATTACTTATATTTTGGTTGATGAGAAATATCAAACAGAATTTGAGGATGAGTTACTAAAGGAAGGAAAGACGGTACAAATAGGGGGAAATGCAAGTATCGGATACGGAGTTTGTAAATTTTATAAAATCTGAACCCATGAAAAGAATTGTAAAAATGTTGCCCGAAGCCATGGTTTGTGTCAGAAGTTGCAAAATTTCAATTGTAAACGAAAAAGGGAAGGAAGAGGTTGATAGCGCTTTTAACGGGTATATTTCCTCCATGGGTGCCAGCATAATTACGGCTGGACTTTTACCGACCCTGATCTTTTTCTCCAACAAAGGAGGTAGTCAGTCAGATCGCCCTGCCATCATAAAGGCAATTGAAAAAATCCTCAAAAACAATCTGTTCCTTGGGCCAAACGAACACTTACTTGAAAAAGTGTTACGAATGGTTGAGTTAAATGACAATGCCGGTTTAGCTCACCTGAGTACTCTTATTTCAGATGCTGCGGTTGCTCTTAAACTGGCTATCAGAACTTTTCCTGAAAAAACTAAAGATTAATACCATGTCTGAAAACTGGAAAACATTTATTCATGGACCCAACGCCGGATTACTTTTTTACAAGAGAATATACCGGCAGGATTCCATTTTGTCCAAATTGAGAACAATATGTAAGGATCAGGATGAATCCCGTAACAATAAGCTGGAAGATAAAGAAAATCCATTCAAAGTGTTTTATCAGGCCCTATATTCTTTGCTGGCCTCCGACTATAATACTATTGACAATCAGGCTGCTATAGAAAGGACTACACTTTACACCACTTACCCTGGATTGCTGATCGGAAGCGGGTATAACCATAATGCCAATACAGACGGTGATGCTAAAATAGGTTTTTTCTTTGACCATACGACAGGGCTTCCGGTTATTCCAGGTTCTTCGGTTAAAGGCCTGCTCCGTTCTGTTTTTGAAAAAGACTCAGACAAAGATGATAATAAATATACTGGAGCGGAATCCTTAAAAGCGATCAGGTTTTTTCTTTCCGGAATTCAAGCCGAAAACAATGAATTGACGACTCAAGAGTTAGATAAAATTAAACAGGAAATTTTCGGAGATGCTGCTGAAGGTAGCGGACTGGACATCTTTTTTGATGCCGTACCTAACATCATTGAAACCGGTCAAAAACCCATTCTGGGCAATGATTTTTTGACACCACACATTAACCGCGACCACCCTGAATTGAGCCCATTTACAAATCCAAATCCAATCCAGTTTATTAAAGTGTTGCCGGGTATTGGATTTGAATTCCGCTTCTGTTTAACAAACAGCCCAAGTTACCCGAAATGGACTTCTAAACTTAAGCATAGTCTCTTCGTTAAAATTATTATGACATTGGGCGCGGGTGCTAAAACGAATGTCGGATATGGTCAGTTTACAGATGTCTATCAAAATCCTCAAAAAAATGCAAATAAAAGGGTTGAACAATCCATAACTGATAAAGGGAGGCAAAATACTGGAATTCCTGAAAATTCTTTTCCAAAGGTGGCAATTCCATTCCTCCTGAAAGACGAACAATTTGAAGGGACAGTTTCCGAGATCATAGGTGATTATTATATTATCTCATTTGAAGTTAGAGGACATGAATGTATTTACAGGAAAAAGAAAACCGATAAACTCATTTTAGCAATAGGTGATACTGTTAAGGTTATTTGTGCCAATGAGTATACAGATAAAAATCCAAACATTTCAATTAAACCTTTGTAAATTCTTCCATTCACTCTATCCCCTAACCCATTTAATCAACACTCTATCCTAAGCAAATGCACCTTCATGTTACCACCTACCGCATTATTCCTTTTCTGAGCATGGATGAGCCGCGGGAACCCTATTACAAACCCGGTTCCGAATGGTTGCGCGATGCGGTGAAAGGGGTGATGCACCCTCATAGCGCCCGTCTGAAAAAGAAGGATGTAGATACTTCTCTTTTCCATAACCATGATGAAAGAAACAGTCAAAACAAACCCTGTTATCCCCTGGTCATTTACCATTATACCGGTGGGCAGTTTCTGGTAACAGGCATTAATGAAGGAGCCCATGCACTCAGAGAACTGGTGGCTTTGTTCCCCGAACCTGTCAGAGTATCCAGTCAGCTTATCATTTCTTTTTAAGGAATACGAATCTGCCGGTCCTGTACGACGGATAGTGATGCTTGAAGAGGCTATCCGCAAACATCTTGAAAAAGATTTCTTCAAATACCTGAGTATTGAACATAAAGCTGCTGACATAGCATTAACAGAGCTGCCGCTTATCAATCCCCAAAGGCAAACCTATAAAAACCACCAATACCTTTCTTTTAACCTTAGCTTTTCGTCCAACCTTCTTCTGCCTGACTATATGGCCCTGGGAAACGGCAAAGCTTTCGGTTACGGAATTCTGGAGAGTACAATTTAATATGGTGTGGCAGGATTTGATTTAGGATAGAAAAACGTTCTTTGAAATCCTGAAAAATATTAAAACCAGACAGTTGATAGTTTTCCGGCTGTAATCCGCCACCTTGCTTATTTCACTTTGCTGCAAGGTGGTGGAGCAGTTCTTCATTCGACTAATAAAAACAAACCATGATCGAAAAAGTAAAAACCATCTCCAAATCGCCAAGCCGGGGAAAACGGAAAAGCGGACTATCGAAACACCCACAGAAACCTTAATACCCATCCTTGACCGTATTTGCGACAGCCTTCAGTGGCTTTACAGGGAATACAAAACCGATGCAGCCTACGGGTTTATCAGGACGTGCAGAAATGATGCAGACAAACGAAATATTTATACCAATGCTGCCAGACATCTTGGGAAAAAGTATCTGCTTAATATAGATATTGATAACTTCTTTTACCAGGTTGATATACCTAAAGTAAGTAATATTTTCAACAATTACCGGATGTTTTCATTCGATACTGAAACAGAAAAGCTGATGACAAGACTGGTTACTTACCGTGGTCGTTTACCAATGGGCAGTCCGGCTTCGCCACCTTTATCCAATTTTGCAACCATCGGTCCCGACCACGATTTGCTGGCATGGGCGCGTGGAAGCGGGTTTGTTTATACCCGTTATGTTGACGATCTTTCATTTTCATCCAACATGCCAATCAGTCAGACCCATTTCAGCCAGATCTCGGAAATTCTTCAATCACACCGGTTTCTGGCAGATCCCGACAAAATAAAATGGTTCGGTAAAAGCGACCTTAAGGAGATAACCGGTTTGATAGTCGGGGAAAAAATTTCGGTACCTGATGATTTTATCCGGGATTTTGAAAAAGACCTGGAACAATACAGGGCTGCCTTTAGTTATGCACATGCTTACCCCGACCCTCATGTTATGAAATGGATTGAAAAACTGGGGCAGGTGATCCGTGGACGCATTGCCTTTTTACAAATGGTATATGGGAGAGACCATCCTGTTTACAGAAAAATAAAAAGTTCATTTGAGAACATTAATATTGAACAGGAGCCGGTGTACAGTGTGAGCTGGCGATATGCAGGTTATGATCATTTTTAAAATTTTACTTATGCAAATAGTATGCGATACCCGCGGACTTGAGGTTAGTGTAAGAAACCAGTGTTTTCACTTTGAAACAGCTACAACCTCACGAATGGTTCATCCCAACAAAGTAACCAGCATACTGGTTACTGCACCCTGCCGTATTAGTTCACCGGCGATGGAGCTGGCTACCCTGCACCAGATACCATTTATTATATGCGACCATTGCGGATTACCTGTAGTGAGAACCTACTCGGCCCAGTTTATCAACATAACTTCTTTACGGCGGAAGCATTACAAATTTACTTCAGTTCCTGAAGCAGCTTCCTGGGCAATGGAAACGATTCTCAGGAAGATTGAAGGACAAATTTCGACCATGATGTACGTTGCAGATCGCAAACCAATATTGAAAGACCAGGCGGATAAAGCCAAAACTGAGATTTCAACGTTAACACAAAAGATCAGCCACAACTTTGATCAAACGAAACCGGACTGGAAAAAAACAGTTTTGTTTCTCGAATCATACGCGGCCAGTCGATATTGGCAAATTATCGGACAAAAGTTACCGGCGCCATTTACCTTTTCGAACAGAGTTAAATTTGATGCCCCCGATCTCTTTAACCCCGGTATTAATTATTTGTACGGTATGCTTCGAAACCAGATGGATACAGTAATCTCCTCCACTGGGCTTGATCCCGGGTTAGGAATTGTTCACTGTGATCAATATAAAACACCTACCCTGGTTTTTGACCTGATGGAGCCTTTCCGGCCTGTTATTGACAGAATGCTGCTAACCGCCATCCTGGAAAAAAATGTGAAAGTCTTGTTGTCCGGAGTTCAGGAAGATGGAAACCTGTCAAAAATCCAGCGGAAATGGCTGATTGAATTCTTTATTACCGGATTGGAGAACAGGATATCTTATAATGGCCGTGTTCTTTCGATTAAAAGCCACATGTTCAGAGATGTACAGCAATTGACAACCTTAATCAAAGCATTATGAAACGTGAAAACCAGTTTATTATCATGTATGATATCACAGATGGCAGAACATTGCAAAAAGTTGCCAAAGAAATGGAGAAACACGGTTTCGAGCGCATCAATTATTCGGTATGGTTGGGTTTGACAAATCCCGCCAGGGATCCGGATTTAAAAAACAGGATCTGTGATCTGTTGAAGAAACCGGCAGCAAAGGATTCGAGGGTATATTTTATCCCGATTCCTTACCGGTCACTTGCCGCGATGAGAAGTATCGACGGGAAAAAACCAAAAGACCTTGATTATTGGCTGATGGAAAGGAAAACCATGTTTTTTTAACTTCATGCATGATTTGCCCGTATTGCAACCGGAATTTTCCTCAGGAAACCCGGTAAAAACGTGGAAATTTTTATATCTTTGTGCTCAAGTGGCCACCTAGGATTTCGATCACTGCGACCCCTGGCCTGTTTCATATACATGAACGGTTTTTGCTCAAGTGGCCACCTAGGATTTCGATCACTGCGACTATCTAATTGGGCTTGATTAATAGCTATTAAAAAGCTCAAGTGGCCACCTAGGATTTCGATCACTGCGACATTGAGATTAGAGGTATAGATAAACTTCTTCAGGCTCAAGTGGCCACCTAGGATTTCGATCACTGCGACAATCAACCCCAATTTAAAACCCCAAAGGCGATACAGCTCAAGTGGCCACCTAGGATTT
>JAPLDE010000255.1:0-23732 GCA_026391855.1 Bacteroidota bacterium
TGCCATGGCATGTCCCTACTGAAAATTGGCATACTGCCGATTGCCGACTGCTTACTATTTGTAACTTAGCAACTCACACAACGGTTTATGGGCCAGAAGGAAAGATACATCGCTATTTTAGGTTACTTTATTGAAAATCAGCCGGATGCGAAGACTGAACTCGTGTTTCAGTCGCCTTATGAGCTGGTTGTGGCTACCATTTTATCGGCCCAGTGCACCGACAAACGGGTTAACATCATCTCTGGTCCTTTCTTTGAGAAGTTTCCGGATGTCCAATCCCTGGCAGCCTCTTCATTTGAAGATGTCTTTGAACTCATCAGGTCATGTTCATACCCCAACAACAAGGCTAAACACCTGATGGGAATGGCCAAAAAGCTGGTTGAAGATTTTGGCGGGGTAGTCCCATCGGATATTGACCAGCTCCAGACGCTTCCGGGAGTGGGAAGAAAGACAGCCAACGTGATTGCCGCAGTCGTCTTCGATAAACCGGCCATGGCTGTAGATACTCATGTATTCCGGGTATCGGAAAGGCTAGGATTAACGATAAACGCAAAGAATCCCCTCCAGGCAGAGATGCAACTGGTAAAGCATATTCCACAGGATCAAATTCCCCTTGCCCATCATTGGCTGATCCTGCATGGAAGATACATCTGTATCGCCCGGAAACCGAAGTGTTCCGAATGCCCGCTAACCAAGTGGTGCAAGTATTTTGCACAGTTAAAGTAATTTTTTTTCATACCTTTACCATCAATATTGTTGTTTCCTGAACACTAACAGCATTTCTGACTTAATCCTGGCAGAAATCGGTTGAAAAACGAATGACCAACCAGAACCCTGAACAAATTGCCCGCGACGAAATCGACAAGCAACTGAAGGCTTGCGGATGGGTTATTCAGGATAAGAAAAGGGTGGATCTGCATGAAGGACAGGGAGTTGCCATCAGGGAATACCAGACTGATGTGGGTCCTGCCGATTATGTTTTGTTTGTTGAGGGGAAACCGGTAGGTGTTATTGAAGCGAAACGACAGGAGGAAGGACATAAACTGAATGTGCACGAGGATCAGACTGAGGATTATGCCGCGGCAAAGCTGAAATATCTGAACAATGAAAAGCTACCTTTTGCTTATATCAGTACTGGCGAAATAACCACTTTAACGGATTTCAGGGACCCCAAACCCAGAGGGCGGTTCGTGTTTACTTTTCATCGTCCTGAAACAATAAAGGACTGGTTGAAGAAAGAGAAATCGCTTCGTGCCTCCTTGCTTGATTTAGGGACACTGCCTACCGAAGGTTTACGCGATTGCCAGATCAATGCAATAAACAACCTGGAAAAGTCATTCAAGGGAAATAAACCCAGGGCGCTCATTCAGATGGCAACAGGTTCGGGTAAGACCTATACTGCTATCACATTCATTTACAGACTACTAAAATATACTCAGGCCAAAAAAATTCTATTCCTGGTTGATACAAAGAACCTAGGAGAACAGGCAGAACAGGAATTTATGTCCTATCTGCCCAATGACGACAACCGGAAATTTACTGAATTATATGGTGTTCATCGCCTGAAATCCAGGTACATTCCTGATGATAATCACGTGTATATCAGCACGATCCAGCGACTCTACGCGGTATTAAAGGGCCAGGATCTCGAGGAAAGCGCCGAGCAGGATAATCCCAATGAAAGATGGCAGCCAAAGGAAGTTCCCCCGGTTGAATACAATGAAAAACTTCCGATAGAATATTTTGATTTCATCGTGATAGACGAATGTCACCGCAGTATTTATAACCTCTGGATGCAGGTGCTCGATTATTTCGATGCCTTTCAGGTGGGTTTGACAGCCACTCCTGATGCCAGGACTTTCGCCTATTTTCAGCAAAACGTTGTTTCTGAGTATTCTCATGAAATGGCTGTTGCCGACGGAGTGAACGTGGGGTATGATGTTTACCTGATAGAAACCAAAATTACACTGCAGGGGGCAACCCTGTGGAAGGGCGCTTACGTGGAACACCGCGAACGGCTTTCCAGAAAGAAACGTTTTGAGCAACAGGATGAAGATGAGGTATATACAGGCAAAGAACTGGATAACAACATCGTAAATCCCAACCAGATCCGTATGGTAATACGATCGTTCAAAGAGCATTTGCCGGTGATATTCCCCGATCGTTTTGATAAAGAGGGTGTTTTCGAAGTCCCCAAGACCCTGATTTTTGCCAAAACCGACAGCCATGCCGATGACATCATCCAAATCGTGAGAGAGGAATTTAGTGAAGAAAACCGTTTTTGCAAAAAGCTGACCTATAAAACAACGGAAGACCCCAAGTCAATTTTAGCCCAGTTCCGCAACGATTACCATCCCAGGATTGCCGTTACCGTTGATATGATCGCTACAGGTACCGACGTGAAACCCCTTGAATGTCTGCTCTTTATGCGGGATGTGAAAAGCCGGAACTATTTTGAGCAGATGAAAGGCCGGGGTACAAGGGTGATCCCTTTTGATGACCTAAAGAAAGTTTCTCCTTCGGCAAAGATCACCAAGGATCATTTTGTAATTGTAGATGCCATTGGTGTATCTAAAAGTTTGAAAACAGACAGCCGTCCGCTGGAGAAGAAACCCGGGGTTCCATTGAAGGATTTGCTGTATGCCGTTGCCATGGGTTCACAGGATGAAGACCTGTTTACTTCCCTGGCCAACCGGCTCACCCGGCTTGATAAGCAGATCACCGATAAGGAAAAGCAGCAGTTTGTGGTAAAATCTAAGGGAAAAACCCTGTCGGATGTGGTGAAAGACCTGCTTCATGTGTATCATCCCGATACCATCGAAACCATTGAACAAAGGGTTAAGGAAGCCAGACCGGGAGCAGCGCCCATTGAAACTGAAGAATTGATCAATAAGGAACTGGAACAGATCAGGCGACAGGCGGCACAAGTGTTTACAGGTGAATTGAACGAGTTTATTGACAATGTAAGGAAAGCGCATGAACAAAAGATAGACATGCTGAATCCTGACGAGTTGCTGAACATCGGATGGGCCACCGAAAACAAGGACAAGGCAAACGAAACCATCCAGGCCTTTAAAACCTGGGTTGATGCCCATAAAGACGAAATCATGGCCTTGCAGCTTTTCTACAGCCAACCTTATCGCAGGCGTGAACTCACTTTTGCCATGATCAAAGACCTGGTTGAAGTGCTGGTTGGTGAAAAGCCTGCCCTGGCGCCGTTAAATGTATGGCGTGCCTATGAACAGCTGGAAAGCGTTACCGGTCAGCCGAAAAATGAACTGGTTGCCCTTGTATCGCTGATCCGGAGGGTGTCTGGAATTGATGCTGCCCTGGCATCCTACGATAAAACAGTGGATAAAAACTTTCAGCAGTGGCTTTTCAGGAAGCAGGCCGGTACGCTGAAGTTTACCAAAGAACAAATGGATTGGTTGTATATGCTGAAGGAACAGATCGCCACTTCCGTTCATGTGGATACGGATGACCTGGATTATACTCCCTTCGATGCCAAAGGTGGCAGGGGAAGGATGTGGCAACTCTTTGGCAATGAGATGGATAATATTATTCAGGAGTTAAACGAGGTTTTGGCTGCTTAGGTAAGAACTTTCCTGTATTTTTGTGGTTAATACTGCTATGACAACTGAAACACTTCAAACAAAACCTATCCTTGGGCAAGGCATTTATACCATGCCTGATATTGCTTTTTTACTGGGTCTTTCGTATCCGAAAGTAAACCGGTGGATCAATTCGTTCTGGAATGACAAGTTTGGAAGCAAGTATGGGAATACTTACTCATGGATTGTTGATCTTACCAAAGCTGTCAATTTTTATACCTTAATTGAACTTTATACCTTTTATCAACTTTCGGCTGCAGGTGTTAGTACGAAGGAGGTGATCAAGGCACACGAGATTCTTTCCGACCAATTTAATACACCTTATCCTTTTGCTACAAAACAAGTACTTTCAGGGATCAGAACTGACGGACATAAAGTACTGTTTGACAGGTTTGATCATGGTATTTATTCTGTTGATATCCACAGGCAGTTTAAAATAGAATTTGTCAGAGAATTTTATAAAAACCTGGAGTTTGATTCTAATTCTCTGGTTATCAGGTTCTATCCAAAAGGTAAAGAAAGATCTATTGTATGCGATCCTGCACACCAGTTTGGCCAGCCTGTGATTGACGGAACCAATATACTTTCGGAAACGGTTTATCGTATGCACCTCGCCAAAGAACCAATGAGGTTTATAGCTGATCTCTATGAAATACCAGTTTCAAAGGTGAAAAATGCCATTGATTTCCATAAATCGGTGGCCTGATGAGAAGTTACAAGATCTACATTGATGAAAATCTTCCAAGGAAATTGGCAAGTGGATTGAATGAATTGCAACGTCCTCAAAATATGCGTGATAACCTTGATATTCAGGTGCTTTCAATAAAAGAAATCTATGGTGAAGGAGAGAAAGATGAGGAATGGATTCCAAAAATCGGCAAAGAAAAAGGTATTGTTATCACCCAGGATTACAGAATTCAAACGCTCAGGCATCAGAAGGAGCTTTATATAGAAAATAATGTAGGAATATTATTCCTTAATCCTCCTTCTAAGGGTGGGTTTGCCTACTGGGAAATGGTTAAGCTATTGGTAAACAGGTGGGAAGAGATCAAGAAAATTATCAGGAAGAACAATCCTCCCTTTGTCTTCAGGTGTTCGGCCAGAACAACTTTCGAAGAAATTTCCCTCTAGGTTTTAATATTAACCAGTCAAAAGTTAATTTTTGTTCATGAACATTATAACATACAACTATTTGGTAATGAAGTGGATAGTATTATTTATGAGTTAAACGAGGTTTTGGCTGCCTGAGTAAGAACTTTCAAGTATTTTTATGGTAAATACAAAATAAAAAACCGCATCAAGCTCAGCGTCTCTGCGTCTCTGCGGTTTTTAAGGGCTTTCTGGTTGGGAAAAGGCTTCTTTCGCATGGAGTTCTTGCCCTGAAAGTAAGATGTACAGTCCGGAAGCTGAAATAACCGCAGAGACGCAAAGGCGCAGGAAGGATTCTTTAAACAGGTTGATTATTAATGAGTTTAGTAAAATTTTCGAATAAAAATGTGTGAAGAAGATAGAGTACCTATTGGTTGGATAATAACTACTTTAAAAGAAGTATGTAAGCTTAAAAATGGGTACGCTTTTAAGAGCAAAGATTATCTAAAGGGAAATGGCATACCACTAATAAGGATTTCAAATATAGGAGAAGGTCAAGTTGATTTAACTGATTGTGTGAGGGTAATTGAAGATCCTGAATATGAAAATTATGTTATTTACAACAATGAAATCTTGGTGGCCATGTCTGGTGCCACCACTGGGAAATTTGGTATATATAGAGATGACAAAAAAGTTTATCAAAATCAACGGGTTGGAAAATTTGAAGTATTATTTAGGGAAGTATTAAACAATTCCTACCTTCTTTATATTTTATTTTCATTAAAGAACAGAATTTTAAAAGATGCATATGGCGGAGCTCAGCCAAACATTTCTTCCATCAAGATTGAAGAATTATTATTTCCGTTACCACCACTCCCCGAGCAGCACCGCATTGTAGCCAAAATAGAAGAACTCTTCAGCAGCCTGGATAAAGGAATAGAAAGCCTCAAAACCGCTCAGGCGCAGTTGAAGGTTTACCGCCAGGCAGTGTTAAAATGGGCTTTTGAGGGGAGGCTGACCAATGAAAATGTGAAGGAGGGGGAATTGCCGGAGGGGTGGAAGTGGGTGATATTGATTGATATTTGCAATATTAAAGGTGGAATTACAAAGGGGAAAGATTATAGGGGTCAGCAAATAGTTCATCTGCCATATCTTCGAGTTGCAAATGTTCAAGATGGTTATCTAACTCTTAAAGAAATTAAACTAATCGAAGCATTACCTTCTGATTTAGAGAGGTATAAGCTGATTTATGGTGACATTCTTTATACAGAAGGCGGAGACAAAGACAAACTTGGCAGAGGAACGGTATGGAAAAATGAAATACACAACTGCATCCATCAAAACCATATCTTTAGAGCTAGGCCAAATTCTGAGAATTTCAATTCAAGTTTCATTGCATATTATTCCCAGTCAAAAG
The DNA here is from genome assembly GCA_026391855.1 of Bacteroidota bacterium. GTDB lineage: Bacteria > Bacteroidota > Bacteroidia > Bacteroidales > CAIXZF01 > JAKLIX01. The sequence continues at coordinate 6,118 of JAPLDE010000255.1, forward strand.
CTGCGAAGAATTATTTCTTCAAGCATGGGAAGCAAACAACCAATCTTGCTTCCATAAATCTCACCATTTTATCAAATCTGCCTCTCCCAATTTGTTCGCTTTGGGAGCAAAATCAAATTGTCTCCGAAATCGAAACCCGGCTTTCCGTTTGCGATAAGATAGAGGAGACCATAGAAGCCAGTTTGCTGCAGGCTGAGGCCCTGAGACAGAGCCTTTTAAAGAAAGCCTTTGAGGGGAAGCTGGTGGCGCAGGACCCGGCGGATGAACCGGCGGGGGTGCTGCTGGAGCGTATCCGAAGGGAAAGGGAATCGATGGTCGTTAGGAAGGGAGTGGTTGGGAAGGGAAAAAAATGATGCTGTAAAGGTTATCATTGCAAAAACAAGGGAGTTTCGATTACCCAGATAATGGAGAGGACGGGAAAGTAAAATGCACAGGTAAAGAGATATCTACAAATCCTAAAAACTCTGGAACTAATTGAATTTCAGGGTTCTGCTAAAACGGGAAAATATACTTTGACAACCAAAATGAAAGCAAAACTAACATGACCAACGAAACCAACAATACCTCCGGCATCATCAGTAAAGTATGGAGTTTCTGTAACACACTCAGGGATGATGGAGTAGGGTACGGAGATTACCTGGAACAGCTCACTTACCTGCTTTTTCTGAAGATGGCCGACGAGTTCAGCAAACCTCCCTATAACAGGAGCTTGCCCATTCCCAAAGCTTACAATTGGGAAAGCCTTACAGAGAAAAGGGGCGCTGATCTGGAGGCTCATTATACTACTTTGCTTCGTGAGCTTGGGCAGGTCAAAGGCTCACTGGGCCAGATCTTTACCAAGAGTCAGAACAAGATTCAGGACCCGGCAAAGCTCTATAAGCTGATCGATATGATCGACAAAGAGCAATGGAGTACAATGGGGGCCGATGTGAAAGGCCAGATATACGAAGGACTGCTGGAGAAAAATGCAGAAGATACAAAAAGTGGTGCAGGTCAATACTTCACTCCCAGGGCGCTGATCCGCGCCATGGTAGCCTGTGTACGTCCGGAACCCCTGAAGACCATTGCAGATCCTGCCTGCGGAACAGGTGGCTTCTTTTTGGCTGCTTATGACTTTATCGCCAATCCGCTTAACTATTCTCTTACCCGGGAGCAAAAGGAGTATTTGAAACACAAAACATTCTTCGGGAATGAAATTGTAGCCGGGACCCGGAGAATGGCGCTTATGAACTTATTCCTGCACAATATCGGTGATTTTGAAAGCACCGGTATCATTTCACCGGCAGATGCCCTGGTTGCCGACACCGGCCTCAGGGTCGACTATGTCCTGGCTAACCCGCCTTTCGGAAAAAAATCCAGTATGACCTTTACTAACGAAGAAGGAGAACAGGATACAGAAGACCTGACATACAACCGTCAGGACTTTTGGGTAACAACCAGTAATAAACAGCTGAACTTTGTCCAGCATATCCGGACCATGCTTAAGTCGGATGGCCGGGCGGCAGTTGTATTACCCGATAATGTTCTTTTCGAAGGTGGGGCTGGTGAAACCCTTCGTAAAAAACTGATGGAGACTACCAACCTGCATACCATTCTCCGGTTACCCACCGGGATCTTTTATCGTCAGGGCGTGAAAGCCAATGTTTTCTTCTTTGATAACAAACCAGCCTCAAAGAACCCCTGGACTAAAGAGATCTGGTACTATGACTTCAGAACCAACATCCATTTCACCCTGAAGAAAAATCCCCTTAAGCTGGAAGACCTTAAAGACTTCATTGAGTGTTATTGTCCTGAAAATGTTCACAAAAGGAAAGAAATTTATCATCCTGAATCAAATCCTGAAGGCCGCTGGCGAAAGTTCACCTATGACGAAATCCTGGGCCGCGACAAGACCAGCCTGGATATCACCTGGATTAAAGACAAAAGCCTGACCGATCTCGACAATCTCCCTGATCCTGACGTACTTGCGAATGATATCATTGAAAACCTGGAAGCAGGAATTGAGAGTTTTAAAGAGATAATGCTGAAAATTAACAATTAACAATTCTCAATTATTAATTGTTAATTGTTCATTACTAATTACTAATTTCTAATTCAACATGACACACTTAAAAGCAGGAGATAAGGCCCCTGATTTCACCTCCACTGATCAAAACGGAAAAACCGTTTCGCTGAAAGATTTCAAGGGTAAGAAAGTGGTTCTATATTTTTATCCGAAAGACAACACTCCGGGTTGTACGGCAGAGGCCTGCAACCTGAGAGATAACCATGAAATATTGCAATCCAAAGGTTACCAGGTAGTTGGAGTGAGTGCTGACAACCAGAAATCGCACCAGAGTTTCATCAGCAAATTCGACCTGCCATTTATTCTTCTATCAGATACAGACAAAAGCATTCTGAAGGCATACGGAGTGTGGGGACCGAAGAAATTTATGGGGAAGACCTTTGATGGGATCCACCGTACGACCTTCCTTATTTCGGAGGATGGCTCAATCGAAAAAGTGATTGCTGATGTAAAAACTAAGGATCATACTGATCAGATTCTGAACGGATAAAAATTTTTTTGGCTTTTCTTTTCCATTTCACCCTGTCATTTGCATCTATAGGTATAAATGATGAGGCAATTTTGCTTTATTTTGTATCAAATAATCCATTAAAAAATTTACGATCATGAGTAAGGATTCACCAGATTTGAAGGAGAAGCTGAAGGCGTTGCAGTTAACACTCGACAAGATTGAAAAGAATTATGGCAAGGGAGCCGTGATGAAGCTGGGTGACAATGCCATAGAGCAGGTAGAGGTTATTTCGACAGGCTCCATCGGCCTTGATAATGCCCTTGGAGTGGGTGGATTACCTATTGGAAGGGTAGTCGAAATATTCGGTCCTGAAGCCTCGGGAAAAACCACCCTGGCTATTCATGCTATAGCCCAAAGTCAGAAAAACGGAGGATTGGCTGCATTCATTGATGCGGAACATGCCTTCGACCGGACCTATGCCAAGCAACTGGGCGTAGATATTGAGAACCTGCTGATTTCACAGCCGGATAATGGGGAGCAAGCCCTGGAGATTACCGATAACCTCATTCGTTCAGGGGCTATCGACATTATTGTGATCGACAGTGTAGCTGCGCTTACCCCCAAGGCAGAAATCGACGGGGATATGGGCGAAAACAAGGTAGGTTTACAGGCCAGGCTTATGTCGCAGGCCTTAAGAAAGCTGACAGCTACCATCAGTAAGACCAAGTGCTGCTGCATTTTCATAAACCAGCTCAGGGAAAAGATCGGGGTTATGTTTGGCAGTCCGGAGACGACAACCGGGGGAAATGCCCTGAAATTTTATTCTTCGATCCGGCTTGATATCCGGCGCATCAGCCAGATTAAGGACGGAGAAAAGATCATTGGCGGAAGGACCAAGGTAAAAGTGCTGAAGAACAAGGTGGCACCTCCTTTCCGGACAGCAGAGTTCGACATCATCTATGGAGAAGGGATCAGCAAAGTTGGTGAGATCATCGACCTGGGCACAGAGATGAACATCATTAAAAAAAGCGGTTCCTGGTACAGCTATGGGGAGACAAAACTCGGGCAGGGCAGGGATGCACTGAAACAACTGCTTCAGGATAATCCTGAACTGAGCGATGAAATTGAAGCCCTGGTCATTGAACAACTCCACAAAAAATAATCAGGGGATATGCTTAAGACGACTTTTGCTTCCTTACTTTTTTGTCTTTCCTTTTGTTTTCTGGCATCCTGCCAGCATTCCAAAACAACGGAAAAGACAGCGGCACAGGATAGCATCCCGGCAGACATGCAGAAACTGACCCAGGATATCCAGGCCGACCCTAAAAACCCAACCCTGTATTGGGAAAGAGCAAAGAAATACCTTGACAGGAAAAATGCCGACAACGCACTGTCAGACATAAACCAGGCCATACTGTTAAAACCGGGGTTTGCCAAATATTACCTGACTTTATCGGACATCTACCTGGTAAAGGGGATGGCCAGGAATTGCAAGGAAGCCCTTGAAAAAGCCATCAGCCTTGATTCTCAGGATGTTGAACCTTATCTTAAGCTGGCAGAGCTGAGCCTTTTTTTTAAAGATTATCCCAAGGTGTTCAAGTATGTGGATGATGCACTCGGGGTTGATGCCAACAATCCAAAGGCTTATTTTATCAGTGGCTTTGCCCTTAAGGAAAAAGGGGATACCGCAAAGGCCATAAAAAACTACCAGAAAGCGGTCGATCTTGACCAGGGATATTATGATGCATACATTCAGCTTGGGATGCTATATGCTGCCAGGAAAAACAAGCTGGCAGCAGAGTATTACAACAGTGCGTTGAATCTTAAGCCCGCAAGTATTGAAGCCCTTTACAACCTGGGTCTGTATTACCAGGAAACAGAGGATTTCAACAAAGCCATGGAGGCCTACCGTAAGATATTGCAGGTTGATCCGCGTAACAAGTTTGCCCAGTTCAACCTGGGATATATCCACCTGTTCTATCTGAAGGTATATGCAGAAGGAGCAAAATATTTCACAAAAGCCATTGAAGCAGACCCGGGCTATGTTGAAGCCTGGTACAACCGCGGATATTGTTTTGAGCTGATGGGAGATATCTCCAACGCCAGGATCGATTACCAAAAGGCGCTGTCGTTAAAGCCCAATTACAACCTGCCCATTGAAGGGCTAAACCGGCTTGACAGAAAGTAGGCAGTCGTAGGGACACGATACATCGTGTCCTTTTGTCTGTTTATCAGGTCTTCTTTTGGTTATTCACCTCGAGGAAAGGGGCAGCCTTCGCATCCCTGGTGGCAACCTTCACAGTCGCTTGTATTCGTTTTTTTCTTTTTACCTGACAACACTGGTTTGAGTGCGAAGAACAGGGCGATTGCCACGATGATACCGGTGATGATTTCCTGCCACATGGGTTAAAGGTTTAACAGGAGACTTCCGCCCTGGTATACCAGGAAAGCGACCAGCCAGGCGATGACCGAGGTATACATTATAGTAAAAAGGGCCCATTTCCAGTGGCCTGATTCTTTGCGGATGGTCACAATAACAGCAATACAGGGGAAATAAATGAGTATGAAGAACATGAAGGCCAGAGCTACTAACCGGGAATAGGCTTTTTTACCTTTATCAGGACCATCGGGTACAGTATAGTCCCGGAGCTTTTTCACCAGGGAAACAGAATGTTCATTATCGTTCACATCAGCCTGGAGAAGAACTCCCATGGTTCCCACCACAATTTCTTTACCGGCGATACCGGTTAAAATGGCGACACTCAGTTTCCAGTCGAAGCCGAGAGGGTGCATGACAGGTTCAATAAACCTGCCTATTTTCCCGATATAAGAGGCTTGCTGGGCTTCTTTCTTATACTCCATGGACAAGGATTGCATGTCAGCCTGGTATGTCATCAGAAGGGCTGATCTGTCCTTTTGAGGTCTGTCTGGCAAGGACTGAAGTTGTTGATGGTATAGAAGGCTGACCTGGGTGGAATCCAGGGTAAACTTCTGCTGTAGTTTGCTGCTTTTAGGGTAATAACCCAACGCCCAGATAATGATGGAAGCGATCATAATGACACCGCCTATTTTCCTGAGGTACTGCTGGCCGCGGTCCCACATATGTTTGAAAAGGCTACGAACAGTTGGGACACGATAAGGCGGGAGTTCCATGACGAAAGGAACATCCGTTTTTTTAAACATGGTTTTGCTGAACAGCAGGGCAGACCCTATGGCCAGGAGGATACCTGTCATGTAGATCAGGAACAGTATGGTCCCCTGGTAGGAGGTGAAAAATGCAGAAATAAACAGGATATAGACCGGCAGCCTGGCTGAACAGGACATGAACGGGTTTATCAGCATGGTCAGCAGCCTGTCGCGGCGGCTTTCGATGATGCGCGTTGACATGATAGCCGGGACATTGCAGCCAAAACCCATCAGCAACGGGATAAACGACTTGCCGTGAAGGCCGATCTTATGCATGGCCTTATCCATAATAAACACAGCCCTGGCAAGGTAACCCGTATCCTCCATCAGTGCAATAAATAGAAACAACAACAGAATGTTGGGAATAAACACGATCACTCCGCCAACACCCCCTAAAATTCCCTGTATCAGGAGATCTTTCAGCGGTCCGGCTGCCATACTTTTATCCAGCAGCCGGGTAGCCATGTCAACCAGTGATTCAATCCAATGTTTGGGGTAATCTCCTATTTTGAATGTGGTAAAGAAGGCCAGCCACATAAAGAAGATAAATACCGGTATTCCCCACAATTTATGAGTAAAGAAAATATCGATCACCTCGCTGCGCTTTACCCTTAGCACAGGACCGGGTTTCAGGGTCTCCTTCAGGGCTCCCCCGATAAACCCGTATTTGGCATCTGTCAGCAGGGATTCTGTGTCACTGTTAAGATCTTCTTCGACAACAGCGATCTGATTATAGGAAGTATCCAGTACCTGGAGATGGTTTTTACACAAGGCCAACCGTGAGAGCGCGTCGGGATCTTTTTCCAGCAGTTTGATGGAGAGGAAACGGGAAGATATCCTGTCGGTAATGAAATAGTTTTCAGGGACTCTGATCTTCTTTTGAATTGTATTGATCGCCTTTTCTAAAATATTCCCATAGTTTATATGGATATGCCGGAGGGTTTTATCCTTATCCTCAAAAACATCGATGATCTTTTTAAAAAGGTTCTCAATTCCTTTTCCTTTGGAGCTCACTGTAGGAACAATGGGTATTCCCAGCAGGGTTCCCAGTTCTTCATTGTCCAGCCTTGCTCCGCTTTCCGACAATTCATCGAACATGTTCAGGGCCATCACTACCTTGATGTCCATATCAATCAGCTGGGTGGTGAGGTAGAGATTTCTTTCCAGGTTTGATCCGTCAACCACATTCAGCACAATATCAGGGTGATCATTGAGAATATAGTTCCTGACAAACAACTCTTCCGGGCTATAGGCTGATAATGAATAAGTTCCGGGAAGATCGATCAGGTTGATGGTATAACCGTCAAGCCTGACTTTTGCCCTTTTTGCATCTACGGTCACACCGCTGTAATTGCCGACTCTTTCCCTTGAGCCGGAAGCAAAGTTGAAAAGGGTCGTCTTACCGCTGTTGGGATTGCCGACCAGGGCAACCTGTATTGTCCGGCCTTTCTCAACAGCCTGGGTATTAAGCCATACTTCACCAGGAACAGATTCCGGAACAGATTGGTTGTCAGTCAGGGCTAATGCTTCCTGTTCGGTGATCACTTCGATCAGGGAGGCTTCGGAATTACGGAGGGAAACATTGTAACCCATGATGTTATATTCAACCGGGTCTTTGAGCGGGGCTTTTTTTACCACCCTGATCAATTTACCGGGAATAAATCCCATTTCCATGATCCGTTTTCTGAATGCTCCGCGCCCTTTCACTTTCGTGATTACCGCTTTGTCGCCTTCAACCAGATCAAAAAGGGTCACTTTATTTAGATTAAATAAACAGAATACAAAAATAAAATATCTTTGTCTATTCTCTAAACAAATCAGAAAACAAAATTCCTTTACCTGTCGAGAAGATAAATAATGGATGACACGGCCGCACTTCCCAGCTGCATTTCTCTTTCATTTACATTTTCGAAAACATCCAGTCCTGAATGGTGATAATCGAAATACCGCTGAGAATCGGTGAGGAGGCTCATCAGGGGAACATTTTGTCCGGAAAGGAAACCAATGTCGACACCGCCGCCGCCTTTCTGGAAGTTGTACAATCCATAGGGCAGCATCAGCGGCTGCCATTTTTGAAATGCTTCAAAGAGCGGACTTTTGTCTGACATTCCAAAGCCCAGTGGGAGTAATCCCCCGGCATCCAGTTCGATGGCAATCCTGTGTTTCTGTTTGGTTGCCAGTGACCAGGCAGCATAGGCTCTGCCGCCTGCCTGGCCTATCTCCTCGTCGATAAAGATGACACAGCGGATGGTGTAATTCGGTTTATATCCAAGGGATAACAAAATTCTCAGGGCTTCAATACTTTGCATACAACCGATCCCGTCGTCCTGCGCACCTTCGCCAAGGTCCCAGGAATCGATATGACCGCCGACGAGAATGACCTGGTCGGGATACAGGGAACCTTTTATTTCACCAACGACATTAAAAGAAGGAACGGGCTGATTTTCCGAACAATGGGTCGTATAACTGACCCGGAGGGAAGGGTCTTTTTTCAGCCACTGGCTTAACAGGTCGGCATCACGGGTGGCAATGGCCACAGCCGGTATGCGGGTAATGGCGGTATCATATCTCAGGACACCGGTATGGGGGTAAAGATTGTCGGCCAACGTCAACGATCTGATAATGACTCCTATGGCTCCGTATTTTGCCGCCTCGGAAGCACCCAGGGTCCGTTGATCCGCAGCCCGCCCATAGGCGTTAAACGTCCTGATGAACCTTGGATCCATGTGTCTGTTGAAAAAGACGATGTGGCCTTCAATGGCCTGTCTTCCAAGCTTTTTCAGTTGCGATAAGGAATCCACCATGATGATCTGTCCCTGGATCCCTGCGGAAGGGGTGGCTATACTTCCACCCAGGGCACAAATATGTAAATCATTGGTTCCCAGTATAGAAGAAGTCATGGAGGCTGTTTCCTTTTCGCCTCTTTCCCAGTTTCTTACCATCACAGGAAGGTTGTATATTGAATCGCATCCCGTGGTTTTCAACAGTTTATGAACATATTCAATGCCGACCGCCGCCTGCCCGGAGCCGGTGAGCCTGGGGCCTATGTTTTTGCAAAGGTTCCTGAGTTGTGTATAGGCCAGATGACTGGTTAACGCCTGGTCAAAAATCTGACGGATCATCAGGGAGTCTTTATTCTGAGAATACGATAACGTATTGAATAACAGTAAAATAAATGAAAGGCAAACGATTGCCGGTTTCTTGGTCATGTTGCCTGATCAGTTATTAAAAATGGTATTGGGTTTACCCTGGCTGAACACCAGCTGGTGCAGGCGGGGGAGGGATTCCAGAATACGGGGACCCCAATGGGACACATAAAGCCGGTAACACTGGCTGACTGAATTCTCACTGGAAGTAATGGTTCTTTTTTGATACAGCATGACAAAGTCTTTCAGGTCCTGGTAGATATCACTGAAATTTTCGGCCAGGCTGTATGTATTTGCCTCATTATCAAACGCTTCGTTGAAGAAATGCCCCTCATAAGGATCCTGGTCTCCAAAGACGGTCATCAGGGAGGCATGGATGTTTTGCCACTGTTCAGCGGTAACAAACCTTTCCTGGTAATCTTCATCATTGGGTTGAATGACCGGAAGCAGGGCTCCTTTTAAGTAAAGCAGGGGACTGATCTTCAGCAGGTATTCCCAGACTTCTTTTGTGGGATAGTTTTCACATTTTTCCAGAAAAAAGCAGAATTCGTTGGCTACCGTCAACATATCCAGCACCTTACGCAATTCAACCGGGTTATCTTCGAAAAAGTCCATGGTGGTAAATTGCAGCAAATGTACAAAATAGGTATTAACACAAGGGTAATGTGCCAATTGAATGATATGCCAATTTGCCAATTATCATGGCCTGGTTTTGATGTTTAACCATCTGAAAATAAGGCTGGAAATCCTCTATTAAAGGAGTTTACCGATCTCTTCCTTCAATTTGGGGAGATCATTGATAATTATACCCCAAATCAATTCATCTGAGATTACATCATATCCATGAATAATCCGATTTCTGAGGCCAATAATCTTTTTTGAATTTGATATTTCTATGTTGGAATCCTTATCAAATACCCTTTTTATCGCTTCTCCGATAATTTCCAGATTCCTTTCAATTGCTCTTTTTGTTTTAAGATCATTCTTATAGCTTTCAAATACTCTTTCTCCCTGAGGAAGGAAATGCTCAATCTCCTCAATCGAACTTATTGCATCGAAAAGCCAGGTTTTAATCTCTCTATCCATATATCAATAGTTTAGTTTTATTAAGAGTCTCAAGGAAATATGGATTTTTTATGGATTGTTCCTCTAACAGGTCGACAGGTTTGTTGAATAATTCTTCTAATGAGAATTTAAAATCAAAGTAGTTGTCTGCATATTTTAACAATTCAATGTTTTTGAACCTCACCACGAAATCGATATCACTATTTTCAGTATATTTAGAACTGAGAACTGACCCAAACAGGTATAGTTTGTCAACGCTGTGATTCAAACACAGATCCTGTATCAATGAAATTTTCTGGTTAAGCTCGTTCATAAGAACAAAGATAGTAAACATTAATGTTTTTGAGTAGTGGTTTTCACAGTGACTTCCTCTTAAAAAGCTTAATGGCTGCTGAAGCAATTCCCTGTGCATTCAGTCCATATTTTGCCATGAGTTCGTCGGGTTTGCCGGATTCGCCGAAGGTATCATTGACGCCAACAAAGTCCATTGGGACTGGGTAATGCCTGACGATTACTTCGGCGACAGCACTACCGAAGCCACCATAAATCTGGTGTTCTTCTGCAGTGAGGATGGCGCCGGTTTCTTTTGCTGCGGGAATAATGATCTGATTGTCAAGTGGTTTGATGGTGTGGATATTGATCACCCGGGCAGATATTCCTTTTTCCTGAAGCATTTCTGCTGCGATGAGGCATTCCCAGGTCATATGGCCTGTTGAGAGGATTGTCAGGTCAGAGCCATCGCGGAAAAGCTGGCCTTTACCCACTTCAAAGGGAAGATCTTCCGGTGTGAAATCGGGTACGGCTTCCCTGCCGAACCGAAGGTAGACAGGACCCTTCACCTGATTAACGGCAGCTAAGGCTGCTTTGGCTGCCTGGGTGGCATCGCAGGGTGACAAAACAGTCATGTTGGGTAGCACCCTCATGGTGGCAATATCCTCCAGCGCCTGATGGGTAGCGCCGTCGGGACCGACAGAGATACCGGCATGGGCGCCTCCGATGATCACATGAAGGTTATTGTAACAAATGGACACCCGTATCTGGTCGGTGGCTCTTTGCGCTGCAAACACACCGTATGTTGAGAATACGGGTATTTTCCCTCCCAGGGCCAGTCCGGCTGCCACTGCTGCACAGTTTTGCTCGGCAATACCAAGGGAAAAGAAACGATCGGGAAACCTGTCTTTGAAGAAATTCAACCCGACAGAATTGGTTATGTCGGCTCCCAAAACCACCAGTTCCGGATAGCTGGCTCCGGCATCTGCCATTCCTTTTCCAAATCCAGTTTTAGTTGGAATATCGCCTCGTTTTATCATGGAGAATGTGTAATCTGGTATTCTATTGATTAAGAAGAAGTTCAGCAATGAAACTGTCTTTCTGGGCATCGTCGGGGACTTTGCCGTGCCAGCGGAAGTCGTTCTCGATGCTTTTTACCCCTTTTCCCATGATCGTCCTGGCCAGGATGACGACAGGTCTGTCGTCTGAAAAACGGGCCTGTTGAAAGGCATCAATAAGCTCATCCACGTCATTTCCGTTACATTCAATCACGAGCCAGCCAAAAGCCTCCCATTTGCCGGCCAGCGGTTCCAGTTCCATGACATGGGGGGTATTCCCGTCGATCTGGCAAAAGTTCCTGTCCACAATAGCCACCAGGTTGTTCAGTTTATGGTGAGAGGCGCTCATGGCCGCTTCCCATACCGACCCTTCCTGCAATTCGCCATCGCCGAGGATACAGTATACTTTCCAATTCTGCTGGTCCATTTTCCCGGCAAGGGCCAGTCCGACAGAAACAGATAACCCCTGACCCAGCGAACCGGAGGAGACTTCAATCCCGGGAAGTCCTGTCTCCCTCGAAGGATGGCCCTGCAGCCGGGATCCCAATTTTCTGAGGGTCATCAGTTCTGCTGTTGGGAAATACCCGGCGTGGGCCAGGGTAGTATACAGGACAGGAGCAATATGCCCGATAGACAGGATCAGCCTGTCCCTTTCCTGCCAATCCGGCTCATCCGGACGGTGGTTCAGGACATTAAAGTAAAGCACGGTAAAAACGTCGGCCATTCCCAGGGAGCCACCCAGGTGGCCGGACCCGGCTTCGGCCAGGCTCAGGATGATATCCTTCCTGATCTCCGTTGCCTTTCGGATCAGATCCATGCCGGCATAATAATTTTCAGAATTCATATACAAACTTTTAAGAGCTAACTCTTATATCATCTAGTTACCTAATAATCAATTAATTGTTAATTGTTAATTGTCAATTGTCAATTGTCAATTACTTCAGGTATTTATCCAGCCACCCAAAAAATTCCCTTTGCCAGAGGACCGAATTCTGAGGCTTCAGCACAAAATGAGATTCTTCGGGGAAGAAAAGGAGTTTGCTGGGGATGCCTTTCAGCTGGGCAGCGTTGAAGGCCTGCATGCTTTCGGTGTAAGGGATACGGAAATCCCTGCCGCCTGAAATGATGAGGATAGGAGTGTCCCAGTTACCGACAAAGAGATGCGGACTATAGTTGTAGCTGACCGGTTTCGGGTCGTTCCAGGCGGGACCGCCCAGGTCGTGGTTGACAAACCAGAATTCTTCCGTTTCTGCATACTGGCTTTCCAGGTTGAACATGCCACAATGGGCAATAAAGGCTTTAAACCGTTTTTCATGGTGACCGGCCAGCCAGAATACCGAATAACCGCCATAACTGGCTCCTACGGCTCCCAGTCTGTTTTTGTCGACCCATGGTTCTTTGGCCAGTTCATCGATGGCGCTGAGGTAATCTTTCATGTTCTGTCCTCCATAATCACCGGCGATCTGGTCGTTCCATTCCTGTCCGAAGGTGGGCAAACCCCTGCGGTTGGGAGCAACTACAATATAGTTATTGGCTGCCATGATCTGGAAGTTCCACCGGTATGAAAAGAACTGGCTTACAGCGCTTTGTGGGCCTCCCTGGCAATACAGCAAGGCAGGGTATTTTTTTGCGGGGTCAAAACCCGGAGGTAAAATGACCCAGGTGAGCATTTCCTTGCCATCGGTGGTCTTAATCCATCGTTTCTCGACTTTTGCCAGTTTGATCTTTTCCAGTATTGCTGTATTGGTAAAGGTTAGCTGGGTTTCTTTCCCTGTTTGTTCATCGATGGAAAAGATCTCCGTAGGGAGTGACATGGACATTTTAGTACCAACCATCGTCTTCCCGTTGACAGCCAGCCCCGTATAATCATGGTCGCCTTTGGTGATCTGAAGTATTGCCCCGGTTGCTAGACTGAGGCTATATACCTGGAAAGTAGCCTGAATGCCGGAAATGAAATACAGCCGGTCCCCTTCAGGGCTCCATTGAAAATTCGCCGAACTCTGATCGAAAGAAAGGGAATAATCGGCGCTTTTTCCACTGGTGAAGTCATGGATGAAGATCCTGTCTTTATCTGATTCATAACCAGGGGTTTTCATTGATCTCCAGGCCAGTTTCTTACTATCCGGTGAGAAGACAGGATCCTTGTCGTAACCATCCATTCCCATTGTCAGGTCAGTCGTTTTACCTGTTGCAACGTCATATAAATAGATCTCCGTATTGGTGCTCACTGCATAGTCCTTTCCTTTCAGCTTTTTGCAGGTATAGGCAATAACGGATCCATCCGGTGACCAGCAAATCTGTTCGATGCCGCCGTCGGTTTTAACCGGGGCATCATAAGGTTCGCCTTCCATAATATCGACGGCTTTACCGATTTTCCCGTCTTTGTAAGGAGCAATAAAAATATGGGAATAGGTGTATTCGAACCAGGAATCCCAGTGCCTGTACATCAGGTCGTTAATGATACGGACATTGCTTTGGGGAAGATCGGGGTAGATTTCCCGGGGTGTCTTTTCAATTTTCACTTCTTTAAAGAAGAGAATATGATCCTGTTTGGGAGAATAAAGGAAACCATTGATATCACTCTCTTTATCACTGATGGCTTGTTTGAAATTCCCATCGGTGTCCATCTCCCAGATTTGGGTTGTCCCGTTCTTCGCAGAAAGGTAACCGATCTTTTTCCCGTCTGGTCTCCACTGTCCGTTGAACTCGCTTCCTTTCAGCGAGGTAAGCTGACTGGGTTGTCCTCCGCTTACAGGAACGCTATATAGGTCGGTGTTGCCTTTGTTTTGTTTCAGGTTGTAACGGGTTAACCCGTATAACACGGTTTTTCCGTCGGGGCTTAATGAGAACTCTCCAACCCTTCCTAATTTCCAGAGAAGCTCGGGGGTCATTTTACCTAAGGAAATCAGGGAATCAAGTTCTTTCTCCTCGGCTCTGACTTTGTCGGAGGTGTTTCTTGAGCAGGAGAGCGCTAATAAAACGCTGATAACCAGTGAAATTTGAAGAAATCTTGTCATATTTATTGATTTTAATTTTAAACATTTTAACGGATCATTTTCAGAAAATCTTCTTCAGTGATCACTTTTACGCCTAATTCTTCGGCTTTTTTTCTTTTTGAGGGACCCATATCTTCGCCGGCGAGAACAAAATCGGTTTTGGATGAAATTCCGCTGACATTCCTGCCACCATACTGTTCAATGGTCTTTTTAATTTCATCCCTGGAGAAACGGGTGAATACTCCGCTTACGACAAAGCTTCTCCCTTCGAGTTTATTTTCCAGAATCCTTGCCCCGGTATCCCTGATTTCCATTTGCAGCCCATAAGCCTTCAATGCCTCAATGATCTTCAGGTTGTAATCGTCACGGAAAAAGCTGTAAACACGCTGAGCAATCCTTTCTCCGATTTCCGGTACCTGGATTAAGTCTTCAACGGAAGCAGCGATAAGGTTGTCGATATTATTGAAATGGAAGGCCAGCTTTTTGGCGACTGTTTCTCCTACATACCTGATTCCCAAGGCATAAAGCACTCTTTCGAATGGAATACCCAGGGTTGACCTGATCCCTTCAAGGATATTTTCAACTGATTTTTCCCTGAAACTGATTTTTTTCTCTTTACCTTCCGTGGAGGTAATGGTTTTTTCGATCCCGAGAAGATCGGTATAGGAGAGTTTATACAGGTCAGCCACATTATTTACCAGGTGGTTATCGAAGAGCATGGCAATTTTTCCTTCACCCAGGCTATTGATATCCATGGCTTTACGGGAGATAAAATGTTCCAGTTTTCCTTTTATCTGGGGTGGGCAGGTATCTTCGTTCGGGCAATAATGGTGGGCTTCTTCTTCATTTCTGACCAGGGGAGTGGCACACTCGGGACATTTCAGCGGGAATTCAAGGGGAATGGCGTTTACCGGGCGTTTTTCCAGGTCACGGCCAACGATCTTGGGGATGATCTCACCCCCTTTTTCAACATAGACCCGGTCCCCGATGCGTACATCCAACTCGTTGATAATGTCGAGGTTATGAAGCGATGCTCTTTTCACTGTCGTGCCGGCCAGTTGGACAGGTTTCAGGTTTGCAACGGGGGTAATGACACCGGTTCTGCCAACCTGGAAGTCGACAGAAAGCAGGGTAGAGGTGGCTCTTTCCGGGCTGAATTTGTAGGCGATAGCCCACCTGGGAGATTTTGCGGTAAATCCAAGCTGGGTTTGCTGAGCAAGACTGTTGATCTTGATCACAACCCCGTCGATATCGAAAGGCAGTTGGGATCTTCCTTTATCCACTTCATTGATAAAATCCATCACCTGCTGTATGGAGCTGCACCTGACCATATATTTCGGGACGTTGAAGCCCCATTTCCCGGCCTGTACCAGGTTTTCGTAGTGGGTATTAAAAGGAAGGTTATCACCGAGGAGAAAATAGAGGTAACAGTCGAGTTTACGTTTTGCCACTTCCCTTGAATCCTGCATTTTCAGGCTGCCTGATGCTGCATTCCGCGGGTTTGCGAAGGGTTCATACCCAAGTTCTATCCGTTCGTTGTTGAGGTTGTCAAAACTTTTCCTTGGAAAGATGATCTCACCCCTGATCTCAAATTCCTGGGGATAGCCTGGTGTATTGATTTTCAAGGGAATACTATGGATAGTCCTGACGTTTGTCGTCACCTCATCACCAGTTTCGCCATCACCACGGGTAACGGCGTAGGCCAGTTGTCCGTTGATGTATGTCAGTCCGATGGCAACCCCGTCGTATTTTAACTCACAGATGTATTCATAAGGCTCGTTCAGCCCTTTTTGGACCCTAAGGTCGAAATCAGCCAGCTCTTCTGCAGAATAAGTATTGCCAAGCGAAAGCATAGGGTATTTATGCCTGACTTGTCTGAACTCTTTAGTAATCTGTCCGCCAACACGTTGTGAAGGTGAATTTGGATCGAACAAGGCCGGGTTTTCCTTTTCAAGCCGGATCAGTTCCTCTAACAGCTTGTCAAACTCAAAATCGCTGATGGATGGGTTTGACAACTCATAATACTGATAATTGTGGTAATTTATCTCCTTCCTGAGATATTCAACCCTGTTTTTGGTTTCCTCCAAATCCATGAAAGGAATATTTGATATTTGAGTTTAAGACATGCCGGACTGTCATCCCGGGACCTTTGCCGGGTAATACCGGGTATTGCGGTAAATGAAAATGGCCTGGTTGGAATTAACGGGGTTGAGTTTGTTCAGAATATAATCCACAAACCCAGGGTCCACCTTGGTCTCGTATTCAAGCCCAGGGATCACTTGTTGAATTGATTTCACCCTTTCATCGAGATGCAGATTATTGATAAAGAGGACAAAACGAGGTTGTTTTATGGAATCTGACTGGCTGAGATCCTGAAGATACGCATGGATGGTATGGTTTTTTGAGATCTCACTGACCTGAACCCACTGGCGCAGATAGAATTTGGGCAGCATGGTGGCATGATCGCTGTTGGCATCATCCACCAAAACACTTTCAATGTTCTGATAACGTGAGAGATAGGTCATTGCTTCCACCCTGGCTTTTTTTGAATACATTGTCCCGACCGGGACCAACAGGATTATGTTGATGATCCAGAAGAAAACCCATGCGCTGTTTTCCAGTTTTTTGTTTTTCTGCCAGAATTCAGATTGCCGGGTAAAATCGTTCCATCCGATCATGCCGAGAATGATAATAAAAGGAATGACCGGGAAAATAAATCTTTCCTGTTTATTTGGGAAGATGCTGTGGAATAGCAGGAAGAGCAAGGCCGGCAGGAACATCTCCGGGTACTTCTTCCAGCTCCTGAAGAAGCCGAAGAACAGGAAGAGGCTGATGGGAGGGATAAGAATGCCGGTGATCAGGAGTAAATAGATATACCAGGAGTTAACGATATAATTCGACGCATTAACGAAATTATAGGAGACATATTCCCGGAATTCGGCAAAAGGACGACCCCAGATAAACATATCAATCCCGCCCTGGATAAGGAGGATGGAGGCCAGGTAACCCAGGCAAAGCATTAAAAAAGCCTTACGGTTATAGAGAAGGACGGCAAGGAACAGACCGGCTGCAAAAACGATGGTCTGGAACCTGACAGAAAAGCCGATACCGATAATAAACCCGGCAAGAATGTAATTCTTTAAACCCGGTAGTTTTTTTTGTTTGATGACCAGATAGAGGCCAGCCATAAGGAAAGGTATGCAAAAGATCTCCACCAGGTTCCTAACGCTAAAGAAAGGCAGGAACCATACAGCCGCCAGGAGAAGGGCTGTTTTAGCCGTTGTTTTACGGTCAGCCAGCTTTTCAGTTATTTTAAATCCCAGGATAACCGTTAACAGTGAAAAAACGGCATGGATCAACCTGACCATCAGCATCTTT
>JAPLDE010000255.1:23743-52808 GCA_026391855.1 Bacteroidota bacterium
CATCTTTACCTGGGGGTCATGGATGCCTGTCCCATCAAGGATCAGGAAGAAGAGGTAATGAAGACCTGGATAAAAGAGGCTGTGGCCAGAGGGAACGGTACCTGTCCTGAACACAGGGAGCCAACCATTGTAATCTACTTTATCGAGCCATGCCTGGGCCGGCTCAATAACCAGGAAATGGTCATCATGCATCCCATAACCTTTGGAAAAAATAGCGGATATCAACCTTAAAATAAAGGCTGCAACCACTATCAGCGGCAAGGGGTTATTTTCCCAAAGGTTCCGTAACTGTCTCATAATAAACAAAATGCCCTATCCGTCATAGAAGGATAGGGCACAAAGGTAAGGATTGTGGCTTGTTTAACCAACTACCTCTTTAGTATTAGTTTTTGAGTAGAACAACCTTGCTTATTAACCATCCTGATAAAATACAGGCCCGTTGCCAATGAGGAAGTCTCAACAGAAAGTGAATGTATTCCTATAGCCTGATTTTCAGCATTTTGAATTGAGAGTACTTCTTTCCCGACGGCATCCAGCAGGCTGAGTGAAACAGCACTTGAAGTAGACAACGAATAGGACACCATAAATTCTTCACCGGCAGGGTTAGGGTATGCGACAAAATTATCCAATACCGGGTTGGCAGCAGTCTCTGTTCCGGTAATCAGGCTGACAGGAGGGAAGATAATATAATCGATCCAGGCAGCATCAGAACCGGATGAATAATAGTCATCCTTTACATATTCCCATTTAAAAGTGTGGGAACCGATTGATACGGGGTATCCGAATTTCTGCCAGCCAAGTTCTCCCGACCATTCCTGCATCATGGTATTATCGATATAGAATCTCAGGTAGTCCCAATCCTGTTCTGAAGAAACTTTTCTAAGGAATGAAACGGAGTCGGGAGCAATTACAGTCATGGTCACCTTAAGAATTGAATTCTGTCCGTCATTGATGTCGCCTGACATGGCGCAGTATTGTCCTTCATAGGGATTACTGCTGGTCACGATCCAGGGAACTGTGCTACCGGTCGACAACCAGTTGAACTGGGTTAAATCGCCGGTCTCAAAATCCTCATCAACCAGCCCAACGGTTCCAAAGAAAGTTTGGGCGGCAGAATAGGCTCCGGAAGCGACTGAATAGTTGAAATCGATATTATCGCCGTTTGTGGCGGTATTGCTCACGGTCACATTAAAAACAGCGTCAACGGTAACACCGGCGCCCAAGGTATTGAATGCATATTGTACATTGTTGATAGTGAGCAAATTACTATTCGATGATAATAACCCTAACGTAGCAGGGGCATCGCTGTGACCATTATTTAATGTGGTGATCAACAGGTTCATGGTTTCACCCGGGTCAATTTTACCGTTCCCGTTTCCGGCAGCATCATCAATAGCGAAATTGGTGATCTTGAAATGAGGAGCGTTCAACTTAATTCCAAGTTGTGAAGTCCAGTTATTTCCTGCATTGTCGCTGATGGCAAGCTGGAACATTACAGTGTGCTGATCAGCAACATCATTGGCAACCGTAAAGGCATACGCACCGGTCTGGGTGGCAGATGTATTGGCAACAATGTTCCCGTAGGCTTGTGAATCATCTGTTATTATGACATTAGGGTCAGTGGTGGATAAGGTGGCTGTGACTCCGTCGGCCTGGGCAACGCCCAAGTTCCTGAGGGTAACATCGAGTGAAATATTTTCGCCGAAATCCGGGAGGTTGTTGTTATTTCCGGTAGGATCGTTCACAAAGGCAGATTGATAGGCCATATAAGGACCAGAAGCGGCAATGATCGGAATGGTAATGATATACGGGATATAATTATACGCGGTAATGACCAATTTCAATGTGTCGATCGTGCTTAACGGCTGGGGAAAAGTTATGGTAGCCATACCTGCTGAGATGCAGGATGTTCCCAGTATCTGTCCGTTAAGGGTAATGCAGGCCAGGGCACCTTCCACCGGGCAGGTAAGCTGAAACTGGCTAACACCCAAAAAGACGGTAGGGTCATGAAAGGCAGTAATGGGGTGGGGCATGGCCGTTCTGACAACAATGGAAGGGTCGCCGAAGAGATTCCAGGTATCGCCCATATTTTCGCCGTCGGACCCGAAATTTTCCACCATTTTAGCCACTCCCATCATGGAAAGGCCTCCAAAGGTTCTTTTAATATTGTTGGTGTAACTTTCAGCCAGTACTGCCACCATTTCATCCTGAGCGTCCATGGGTGAGTTCCAGCTTTGGTTGATGGTTGACATCAGGGTAGCGACAGCTCCTGTCAGCAATTGGCCTGAAGAAGCACGAAGCCATGATTCTGCAAAGCAGGTGGAATTGGTAAAATCACCGTTGACACAGGCGACAGACCAGATAAAAGGGAGCATTCCGTAATTGTTAAGTGAGTTAACATCACTGTTGGAGAATCCGGAAGTTCCCCAGGAGGTCTGGCTGCCGTGTCCACAGTAGATGATAATGGAAGCACCGGTGTTAATGGCTTCTGTTACCTGGCTCGGAGAAGGGTTACCGGCAGCATCATAACCACCCTGGCTGCCATCGAAACATTCATAAAAAACATCAGAATGGTAATTATCCAGGATAGTCTCCAGACCACGGATATGCTGATAATCATATTCCCCGTCATCTCCGGGACCCTGATCGGAAGCAATACCCAGGCAACTCTGGAACCAGTTAGTAGTAGTGTCGGGGTTGATCTCGTAATAAAGTGATTTGTTGACCTGAGTCGTTACCTGGCTTTCATTCTCGGCAGAAAAACGACCTACGAAAAGATCGATATAGTGATCATTTCCAACAACATACCCATATGTATTATCCGAAGCACCGCTACTGGCCATATAGGTTGGGACCTGGGCGTTATCACCGACAAGCAATACGTAGGCGAGATTATTCTCATTGTAATAATTCTCAATGAAAGTCTTGATGTCCTGTGAGTTACCAATTGTAGCAACATCTATCATCTCGGTTTCAATCCCTTTCGAAATTTTCCAATCAACAAAGGGCTGCATGGCAGTCATAAAAGAGCCGTAACTGATGATTAGTAATTTCCCTTCTTCATCAATCACATTGTACTTGCTATTTGGGTAATTCAGGAAGTTATGCCTGTAGATATTATCGAATTCCCTGGTGACAGGCCGGTCAGGGTGGTTCTTTACCAGTGGGTTCTGTCCGTTATTGCCGGTTTTCTTCAATTTAACCGTGATATCATAATACACCCTCAGGGTTTTTGTGACCGGGTTATACTGGAAAGGGCAGGCGATCAGTGTCTGGCCCCTGAAGTCACGCATGATAAAGGGTTCCCGTGTACCGGCAAGGTCACCGGGGAAGTACTTATTTACCTGGTAAACATTCCCGTAAACAAAAGGAAGGTCGGCGGGATCCATATCCCTTGTCAGGTTACCTTTCGACGGAGCTATTTCCATATCCGGATAATCCTGGTACTGAAAGGAAACAATTTCAACCTCCATTTCAGCCTTGTCAGGAATGATCAGGCTTGTAGTGATGCATGGAAGATCAGGAGCTCCCTTGGTTAACAGCGGAGAGGTGTTTTTCACCGACACCGTGTAGGCGGTTCCCCTGGATGTTTCAACAGGATTAAGATAAAAGCCATTCAGCGTAAAATGAACCACAGGGGATTCAATATTGGAAGAAACAAGGGTAGCCTTCGCCGGAGAAGGGTTGTCTGACCGAAGGGTCACCCAGTTTTTCCCGCTCACTTGTAAACTCAATAAAATGGCCAGGGAAAATAAAATTTTTCTCATAATGGTTGATTTTTCTGTTAAAACCGAATAAGGTATATAAGAACCGGGTGATTTACTGAACGACAAGTTTTTTGATCCAATGATGACCGGCAGTTTCCAGGTGGACAAAATACACCCCTCTGGCATATTGAGAAGTATTGACCGTTTGAGTATGTATTCCGGCGGCCATATTATTCTCATTGACAAGTACTTTCACTTCCTGACCCATAGAATTATAGATTCTAAGGCTGATTTGCTGTGATTTTTCCAGGTAGATAGAAAGCTGGGTTGAGGAATTGGCCGGGTTGGGGAACAACTGCCACATCACCTGTTTATCCTGCGGCTGGTCGATGCTGGTAATGATGCCGGTCATGGCAGGAAGAGTGATGAAATCGATCCAGGCAGCATCAGCACCTGTTAAATAGGAATCATCTTTAGTGTATGACCATTTAAAAGTATGTGTTCCGGTGGTAACGGGGAAAGACACTTTCTGCCAGGATTTTTCACCGGACCACTGATCAAGGACGTTATCATCCACAGAAAATTTCAGCCAGTCCCAGTTGTTTTCAGAAGAAACTTTACGGTAAAAAGAGAGAGTATCGTTGATCATAACATCGCCCGTAATCAACAGGTCAGAAGTCTGAAGATCGGTAATAGCGCCTGACTTGAGGCAATATGCTCCTTCATAAGGTGATTCGGTAGAGATCGTCCATGGCAATGAGCCGCCGAACATCCAGTCGAAATGAGTGGTTGTACCTGATTCCCAGTCTTCCCTTATCAGTCCGACAGCAGGGGAGAAGGTTTTAAGCGCTGAATAGGGGCCTGAAGCAACCAAATAATCCAGGGGAATGAAATCCCCGGTTGTTGCAGCGCTGCTGACGGTTGCATTAAAGGAAGCGATACCGGATGCGCCGGCGGCAATCACATTGAGGTTGCTGGTTGTAGTATTTAAAGTGATGAGCGAACTGAAAGAGGCGAGAGTGCCCAGGGTTGAAGAAGCATCAGAATGGCCGGTGTTTTTTGTGATAATATTGAAATTGACGGTTTCACCCGGATCCAGTTTTCCATTGTCATTTCCTCCGGAGGCATCATCAATGGTCATATCTGTAACCACTAATACCGGTGCGTTCAGGGTTACTTTAAAGCTGCCATTCCAGGTATTCCCGGCATTATCATTAATGGTCAGATTGAAAATAGCTTTATGCTGGTCAGGGAGGTTGCCTGCCACATCAAAGGAAAACGCGTTGTTTTGAGTAGCCATGGCTCCGCTGGCGATGATACCGAAAATAGCAGAAGAATTGGTAATGGTAACATAAGGATCGGAAGAAGAAAGGGTAGTGGTTACATTGGTGGCATCGGCCAGTCCCCAGTTTTTCAGGGAAAGATTCAGGCTGATGGATTCTCCGAAGTCGACCTGGTTGTTGTTATTTCCGGTGGTCTCTACGGTCTGATAACTGTCTAACAGAACATAAGGTCCTGCAGGAGAGGCAACTACAATAGAATCAATAAAGGGTTGCCTGTTTTGGGCGGTCACAACAATGGTTGCATAACCGGGGGAGGTAATAGGGTCGATAGTAACCACGGCCAGCCCGGTACTGTCGGCCAGTAAGGCACCATGCAGAACCCCGTTTTGGGAAATGGCCACATAAGAATAGGGGTCAGCATTGACGGTAAACGAATTTACGGCGAGCGGCATCAATGAGTTATAGGTAACGTTATTGGCTGGTGGTACTGAATAATAAACCATCAGTGAAGGGTCACCCATAAGGTGATAAATCTCCCAGTAATAGGAAGATGATCCGGGAGAGCCGATGGTAACAGCCATATTTCCGGCAAAATTCATCAGGCCCTGGGTAATATACCACTGACTGTATGGTTCTCCGTGATCATGGAAAGTTACATCATAAGCACCCATCTGTTCACCAGCTGCCCAGACCGGAGGGGGGGTAATGGAACGGACGCCTACAGCCCAGTAAAAATCTTCATTCCAATAGGAAACATTTGAACCACCGATATACCCGAGAGCTCCTTTATTATTTGCTCTGAGCAATGCCTCTCCGAAACATACCGGATCATCAAACTTATTGGTCAGGCAACAATTACCGATCATGAGCGGATATTTATGGGCATTCTGAAGACCATCAACATCGGCAACGCTGAAACCAGGATCAGCCCAACCACCTGAGCTTCCGTGAGCAGTATAGTTGGCAAAACCAACCCCGTTGCTTACGTCCTGGATGATTTGTGAGGCGCTTGGCCCGGACTGAGGGTACAGGTAAGTGTGAGAAGTAATTCCGTGAGCCAGGTTATAATAATAATCGGTACCATAATTTATCTGACCGTTACCGTGAGAAACACCATAATTGGCATCCATACCGGCAACCATCACAACTTCATTCAGGTAGGAGGGATCAGGCATCTCGTATTTTTCATATTCCAGCGTTTTGTTCAGCTGGGGTGAAAGCTGGCTTTCATTTTCAGCCGACATACGACCGATGATCACCTCCGGTATATCATCACCGGTGTATTCTCCGAAGAACTTATCTGCCATATGGCCTCCGCTGGTAACATATGAAGGGATCTGCGCATTATCACCGACCAGCAACACAAAGGTCGGGGCAGGATTATCGGCAGTGGCATTCTGGTACAAACCCTGTAGATATGCTTTGATGGATGCAGTCGTGTTTCCCACCAGCGGATCGTTGGTATAGGCTTCCGTTACCGTAAAACCTTTAATTCTCTTCCAATAAATTAACGGCTGTAAAGCGCTTTGGAACATGGGATCAGAAACGATTACATACCTAACAGGGAACCTGGTGATGGTGTCTTTTGAAACAGGTAAAGGCTTGTAATTCAGGATCATTTTGTTTATCCCCATGAAATAGGGGTTGTCATTTTTCCTTTTTTCAACCAGGGTCAGCGGGATATCAGCATTTTCGAATACTATCTTAATGTCCAGGTTGTCATAGATCCTCATTTTTTTGGTAACAGGATTATACTGGAAGGGAAAGATGTTCAGCCTGCCCAGCCGTAACCCGCGCATGATGCCGATCTCGTCGACAGTGGCCAGTTGGGTCGGAGAGAACTGATTGTTCTGATAAGCCTGCTGGTCGATAACCAGGGGAGGAACAGGTGCATTAGTTTTGGGAACTGGCGGCTGTGCCGGAATAATGGCATAATCGATACCCAGTTCTGACAGAGAATATTCGGTGTAGGTCGATTGAGTGATTTCCAGCTTGACCGTGGCTCCTGCCGGAATTTCAATCAGCTCTCTTCTGACCGGTAACTTGGGTTGACCTATACTTGCCGTGTTGCTGTAACCGTTAACCCCAAGTTCACAGAAAAAACCTTTGTCGGTTTTAATTACAGTGGATTCAAAAACGCTAAGCAAGTGCTTTACTTTCAGTAGGTTGTAGGTGTTTGTCTTGAGACGGATTGCATTGCTGCCTTCATTTTTCAGCCGGATTTCCCCGGCATTCAATGCATTCAGGTATAAAAATGCAATCACTAAAAGGAGTCCAAGTTTCTTCATGTTCCTGGGTTAGATTGGGTTAAACAAATAGAATTCGAGATACAAAAATATGGAAATTAAACGAAGGGTATTTTACTTTAAGTTAAATTGTTAACAAATGGACGGTTCATTAGTAAAACTTTTAAGAAAGTAACTTAACAGACAAATTAATATTGGAATCGTTGTCTGAATCAAACATACTAATTTGATAAAAATCTCTTTTCAAGGTATTGTTGAGAAATTCGCCTGACCGGAACCCAGGCTGCAATAAGGCCAATAAACAAAACGGTGGCAAAAACGTAAAGAAAATCGAGACCTTTCATTTTTACAGGATATGACTGAACCAGGAAGGCACCTGCATCACCACCGAGAGACACGATGCCGTATGTTTTTTGTAGCCAACAGATTACAAAGCCAAGGAACAGACCTGCCAGGGAGCCTATCACGCTGATCAGCCAGCCTTCGAGCAGGAAGATACGCCTGATCTCCTTTTCATTGGCCCCCAGGCTGAAAAGGATGGCGATATCCTTTTTCTTTTCAAGGATAAGCATGGTGATGGAGCCAATCACATTAAAAGTGGCCACGATAAGGATAAAGGTGAGGATCAGGAAGATAGCCCATTTCTCCGTTCTCATGATCTTATACAGCAGGGCTTCCTGTTGAAACCGGTTTTTCACTTCGAGGTGCTGACCGGCTATCCGTGTCACCTTCTCCTGTATCAATTCAGGGTTTGATCCATGGTTTGTTCTGATTTCCAATGAAGTAATGTCATAGTTATTATCCATTAATTTCCGCATCAGTTCGATAGAAACAAAGACATAACGGGAATCAAATTCCTGTTGTACAGAAAAAACACCGGACGAGAAAACGGTTTTCATGTTAAATGCCGAGGATGGGTCAAGGGAAGCGGTATTCCCTCTTCTCGGGAAATAGATCTCGACAGGATGAGAGAAGTCGTTGATTGCAAGGTCGATAAGATAAGCGATTCCGTAACCGCAAACGGCAAAATCAACGGATTCCTTTTCCACAATAAAAGAACCGTCCACTAACATGGTATCAAGACCGCTCACCCTGCCATAGTTTGCTTCCACTCCCTTCAGTGTGACGATATTCTGTTTAGTCCGGTACTTGATAAGTGCTTTTTCCTCAAGTACCGGGCTTACGGAGGAAACACCCGGTATGGCAGCTATTGAATCAATAAACAAGGTATTTGCTGAAAATCCTTTTCCTGTATTGGCAGTAATGACAAAATCAGGGTTAAAGGAATTAAACAGGCGGGTTACCAGTGATTCGAAACCATTGAAAACGGACAGCACTATAATCAGTGCCATTGTTCCGATGGCCACTCCTGTCATAGAAATACCTGAAACAAGGTTAATGATGTTATGTGATTTCCTGGCGAGTAAATACCTGCGGGCAATAAATAAAGGAAACCACATAGAAGCAGCTATTTTGTGGCCATTACGATGAGACCTGTACCCGTCGGGTTTATTCTACTTACATCCATTGCATTCAGTATCAGGCAAAACGGGAAGGTAAGCAGATAGTAAAAAGGCAGCAGGATAAGGAAAAGTTTGGAGACATTGACCATCAGGATAGGGTATTTCATAGACAATTTCCAGGAGATCTTTCCGTATTTTCCGTATGAATAACGGGCAACAACAGAAGAAAACCCGGCTGTTTTCAGCTTTTCTGAGATATCTTCCAGGTTGTAGCCATCCCTTACGTGTTCCCCGATAAAGGATTCGTCCCCGTGATCGTGCACATCACTACCTCCCTGGTCGGACGGAGTGGAAATATACAGACGTCCGCCGGGTTTCACTGAAGATGAAAAATTTTTGAAAACCAGGGAATCTTCCAGGATATGTTCCATTACATCCACACAGAGTATCAGGTCATACGCCTGATATTCAACATATTGTGTAAGATCACCCGAAAAAAAAGTGATGTTGTTACGCTGTATGCTTTTAAAAAAGCGGTTGCAGTCTTCAACTTGTTCTTCTTTCAGGTCAAGGCCTTTCACCCTGATATTTTTACCCAGCCCCGTGAGGAAGTAAGAATACTGTCCAAAACCGAATCCTGCATCAAGCACTGTCACAGCATCATTTGTTCTTGCCTTATTCCACCTGCGAAGTTCTCTCCTGATATGCCAGCTTCTCAACAGAAGCAGGTCGAGTATTTTGTAAAAAAGGATGCGCATCCACGGAGCTTTATTAAAAAAGCTTCCCAACATTCTTTTAATCGGATCGTATTGCATGGGGGAGGTTGGTTATTCCTTTAACAGCCTGTCAATGTTTTCAATATAATCCAGGGAGTCATCAATAAAGAACTCAAGGTGGGGGACTATCCTCAACTGGTTCTTTACGCGTGCTGCCAGCTCAACCCTTAATTCCCTGGTATGGTGAACGATAAGTTCAAAAACCTTTTTTTTATCCTGGGGGCTGAACAGGCTGATGTAGATCCTTGCCACCGACAGGTCCTTGCTGACATAGGTCTTTGTCACCGTGATCAGAGCCCCGGTAAACAGGCGTTTCGATTCTTTTAAAAACAAATCTGCCAGTTCCTTTTGTATCAGTCTGGCAATCTTTTGCTGACGGGTTGTTTCCATAGGAATGCAAAGATACGAGTTTTTTATTCGGGTGGGCTGATTTGGGTAAGGCGTGCGGAATAACTACTTTTGTGAAGTGAATAAATTCAGACAGCTGTTTACCTTTATCAGGCCATATTGGGTGTTTGCCCTGCTGAACGTGGCATTCAATATTCTTGCGATTATCCTCAGCCTGGTCTCACTTACCCTGCTGATACCCTTTCTGCAGTTGCTATTCGACCAGGTAAAACTGGTAACCGTTAATGTCCCTTTATCATTCACTCTGGATTCGCTTTCGCATAATTTCAATTATTATCTCAGCCTGGTAATTATTCAGAAGGGAAAATTCCCCGCACTGGCATTTATTTCAACCCTGGTTGTCATCCTTTTCTTCCTGCGTAACCTTACCCGTTACCTGGCTATGTATATTGCCTTCCCTATGCGTACAGGAGTGGTGAAAGACATCAGGAACGCCCTGTATTTCAAGGTGTTGATCCTTCCATTGGGATATTTTACCGAACAACGGAAAGGAGATATCATGTCCAGGATCTCCAATGATGTAATGGAGATCGAATGGAGTATCATGAATTCGCTCATGATGGTTTTCAGGGACCCGTTTGCCATCCTTCTTTTCCTGATCACCCTGCTGATCATCAACCCCTTGCTGACTGTTGTCGTGGGATTATTCCTGCCGGTTACCGGTCTGCTCATCAACTATATTGGGAAGATACTGAACCGGTATTCCTTAAAAGGCCAGAAGAAACTGGGTTCCCTGGTTTCCAGGATAGAGGAAACCATTCACGGCATCAAGATCATCAAGGCGTTCAATGCATTTTCAGAGATGGAAAAACGGTTCAGAAGTCTGAACATCGCATACACCCGGCTGATGAACAAAGTTTACCGCCGCAGGGAATTATCCAACCCGCTGACGGAGTTCCTGGCCATTTTTGTGCTGGTTGCCATCATCTGGTTTGGCGGAAGGATGGTGCTGGAAAAAACCCATGGAATGAATGCGGATATTTTCCTTTTTTATCTGGCCGTGTTTTCACAACTCATCCCGCCTGCCAAAAACCTTATCACTGCCTATTATTATATTGAGAAAGGGATGGCTTCGCTGGAAAGGATCAACGAGGTACTGCTGGCCGATGAGGTCATACTCGAAGCACCGGATGCCATTTCTCTCAGCTCTTTCAATAAATCAATTGAATACCAGGATGTTACCTTCACTTATGGGAATGAACCCGTCCTTAAGAATATAAACCTGGTGATCGGTAAAGGAAGGAAAATTGCCCTGGTCGGCCCGTCAGGTGCAGGCAAATCAACCCTGGTCGACCTGTTGCCCCGTTTTTATGATTGTACCTCCGGTCAAATCCTCCTCGACGGTATTCCTATCAACAGGATTAAGATCGATGACCTGCGGTCGGTTTTCGGGATTGTTACCCAGGAAACGGTTCTTTTTAATGATACCGTTTTCAATAACATTGCTTTCGGAAAAATGGATGTGACGGAAGAAGAAGTAGTTCAGGCTGCAAAGGTGGCCAATGCCCATGAATTCATTATGCAGATGGGAAAGGGTTATTTAACCAATATCGGCGACAGGGGAGTGAAGCTTTCCGGAGGTCAGCGTCAGCGTATCAGCCTGGCCAGGGCTATACTGAGGGATCCGCCCATTCTTATCCTGGATGAAGCTACCTCAGCCCTGGATACAGAATCAGAAAAACTTGTGCAGGAAGCCCTTGAAAAAGTGCTGATCCACAGAACCGCCATCATTATTGCCCACCGGTTATCAACACTGAAGATAGCCGACGAGATCATTGTCCTTCAAAACGGGATCATATCCCAAAGAGGCTCCCATCATGAATTATTCAACAAGGAAGGGCTTTACAGAAAGTTATATCAAATGCAACAATAATACATTATTTGATCCTTTCTGTTTTTTAATTGATTTTTTTCACTTTTTTGTTGATTTGGGTCAACGTTTCAAATAATAAGGTATTTTTGTACTCATTAATTAAAATGACCCACCAGCAATGGCATTAAATAAAATCAGGGACTGTGTAAACTGCCTGGAATGTGATATTCGTTCACCCCTTTTTCGTAACCTGACACCAGAAGACCAGGCAGTACTGAATCAGGAAAGGTTTGTTGTTAAATACCAACCGGGAGAACTCATCTACAAACAGGGTTCTTCTTTTACCCATGTAATCATATTAATTTCCGGGCTGGTCAAGAGTTATATGGAGGGGAAGAACTCTAAGGATCTGATACTGCGTATCTCCAAACCCGTTGAACTCATCATAGGCCCCGGGCAGTTTGTCGACGGAAAACACCATAATTCGGCCATGGCTCTGGTTCCGGTGGAAGCATGTTATATTGCCGTTAATAATTATAAAGAAGTGATACGACGAAACCCTTTGTTTGCTGAAGATGTCATCAGGGATATTAGTTTCAGGAATCTTTTCTCCTTTAAAAGGATGATAACCCTCACCCAAAAACAGGTCCCGGGCAGGGTTGCCGAGGCCCTTCTTTATTTTTCCAACGATATTTACGGAAGTACTACCTTTGACCTGAATCTTTCCAGGCAGGAACTGGCTGATTTTTGCGGGGTGACCAAGGAAAGCGCAATCCGTGTACTGAAAGATCTTAAAGCAGAGGGTTCAATCAGGGTGGAAGGAAACCACTTTGACCTGATCGACCCACAGATGATACAGAAAATCAGTGAATTAGGTTAAACTGTTGAAATTATTTTATATGAAAAGAGTCGTAATTTTATGCCTTTTTGCTTCCCTTGCATTGTTTTCTTCTTCCTGTGTAAAAGATGAAACGCCCACAAAGACAAGAATGCAGGGTGTGTGGGAAGTTACTGCCGCATATGACGAGAACAATGCCGATATTTTGTCAAAGGTTTCGGTTCCGGTAGCCGCCTTTCATCTGAGTGATGACAACACCGTTGTTTCCACCGGAGGTCCGGCCATTATGTATGTTGTATATGGAGGAAATAAATACACCACCATCGCCGGATCGCTGGATCAGTTCTTCAAATATGCTACACTGAGTTTTTCCGGTGGTGAATTTTTTGTGGGTGGGGGAGTGGTCGACCGCTTCACACTGGAGATGAAATTACAGGGTATTCCGGGCCAGATGGCATTAACAACCCTGCTGGATATGCTCGGGATCACTCAGGATTGGCTGGATGTTGTTGTTTATCATAAGTTTATGGACGTTAAAGTTACCTTCAACTATGATAATTCCCAGATGACATGGGAGTTTGACAACACAACCAAAGCGGTATACAACACGAAAGATAATTATGGGAACTATGTCAGCTGGCTTGGTTGGCCAGTCACTAATTTTTCACATTGCCGGTTTATTCTTACCAAAAGGTCAACCAGCCTTAACGACCTGGTTTCATCCCATCATTGAGATCAGTAAAGGTTCGGAGTTTGGTTCAGTACGAGCCAATAAAGCCCGATTTCTTTAACAGAATTCGTAAATTGCTCGAAATCAACAGGTTTCACAATATAGCTATTCACTCCAAGTTGGTAGCTTTCAATAATGTCTTTTTCTTCCCTTGAGGAGGTCAGCACCACCACCGGGATGAAAGCAGTCAACAGGTTCGATTTGAGCTCTTTCAGCACCTCAAGCCCGTCTATCTTGGGAAGCTTCAGGTCAAGCAAGATGAATCTGGGTTTTTTATGAGCTTTCCTTCCCTCGAATTCACCTTTACTGAAAATATAATCCAATGCCTGCTCACCGTCAACAAGGACCTTGATCTTATTAACAATGTTGTTTTTCTCCATGGCTCTTAATGTGAGAGCCACATCGTTGGGATTGTCTTCAACTAACAAAATTTCAACATCAGAAATGCTTTCCATGATGAATATTTAATAGGAGTAAATACTTCAGTAAAGTTAAGGACAAAAGCTACAATTTCCCCATCGATTTCAATAAATCGAATAACATTGCCTGGATAGTACTAAGTAATTCATCCTTTTTAAATGGCTTGCCCAGGTAAAAGTTAAGACCCGCGTTCAATATTTTTTCCCGTTCTTCTTTGAGCGTGTAACCGGTAACCGCCGAGAAAGGAATGTTTTTATAAGCTTCGTTCTTCTTAATTTCCCTGGTAACCTCCATACCGTTCAGTCCTGCACCCAGGTTGATATCCATCAGCACCAGATCGAAGATTTCTTCGGAAGACCTTTCAATGGCAGCCTTTCCATTCCAGGCATGCACCACGCGGCAGATCTTACTAAGCATGGAAATGACAAGCACTCCGTTCATCTCATTGTCTTCAACCAATAAAACATTAGGTTTCCGGTCGAAGAGGGAAAGAAGTTCCACGAGTGCCGGAATGGAAGGTTTTCCTTCAGCAATGACAGGGGAAGCAGATATACCTTTCTGTTTCCTGGCACAGGGCAGGTAAACAGTAAAGGTAGAACCT
The DNA here is from genome assembly GCA_026391855.1 of Bacteroidota bacterium. Lineage (GTDB taxonomy): Bacteria > Bacteroidota > Bacteroidia > Bacteroidales > CAIXZF01 > JAKLIX01. The sequence goes on from JAPLDE010000255.1 coordinate 38,029, forward strand.
TTGTATAGCATGCTTTCAATTTCCAGTTCACCCTTGAGGAGACCGATCACCTTTTTTGCGATAGGCAGACCAAGACCGCTTCCTTCAAAATGCCTGCCCAGCACTTCACTGGCTTGTCTGAAGGGTTCAAAAACCAGGGCATAATCCTTTGAAGCAATGCCTATCCCCGTATCCTTGAAACGGATTCTGTGATACCGGTCTTTACCCCTGTCCACTGTTTCCAGCAAAACAGATACAACTCCTTCATCGGTGAATTTTATGGCATTTTCCAGCAACTTCTTAAATGCAACCGTCATTCCTGGAATTCAAACTTCAAACCTTTGGTTGATATTTTTCCTTCAAAAGTAGTGCAGAGTTCTTTTAATAAGAGCCCCAGGTCAGCAGACTGCAAATTGAGTTTGACCTCACCTTCAAGTTGTGCCAGTGTTAAGATAGAGTCCAGGGTATTTAGCAGGTTGTCGCCGGAAACGAGTATATTGTTCAGCAATTCCAGGTGATGGTTATCATGAACCTCCATTCTCAGAAAATTGGTGAATCCGAGTATAGCTGTCAGCGGCGTCCTGAACTCATGGCTTAAATTCGTAAGCAGGCTCGATTTGATACAGTCAGATTCCTCCGCTTTCGTTTTTGCCTGAACAAGCTCTTCCTGAATGGCCTTATCCCGGGTTATGTCCTCCTTTATGGCGATAAAGTTGGTAATATTCCCATCCTGATCGAAAACAGGGGAGATGTTAGCCATTTCCCAAAACAGGCTGTTATCCTTTTTTTTGTTTAAAATTTCCCCTTTCCATTCCTTTCCTGATAAGATGGTATCCCAGAGGACTTTATAATCATTGGGATTCATGTACCCCGACTTAAGAATGCGGGGAGTTTTTCCCCTGGCTTCAGCCTTGGTGTAACCTGTTACTTCTGTAAACTTTGGGTTGGTATATTCAATATGACCGTCTTTGTCGGTTATCAGGATAACGGCAGGGCTTTGTTCCACTGCTTTGAACATCTTTCTGAGGGTGGTCTCGGTCTGTAGCCTGCTGATGAGGTTACCGGCCAGTGAAGCCAGGGTGATCAGAATGTCTTTCAGTTCATCCTCAAATACTTTTTTTTGCCTCGAACCCAGTACAATGAGCCCAATGGGCTCGTTTTCCTTATTCAGCGGGAGCCTGGCTATACCTTTGACATCTTTTACGACTGAAGTGTAATGACCAATCTGTACATCATCATAAAAAATGAAAGAGGGTTTTCCTCTCCGGTAGAATTCGTTTTGAGCTGCATCCGGCTTAAATACTGAGATTTTTTCCAGCAATTCTTTATCAACTCCGTGGTGAACAGCAAGTTGAAGGATTTTAGTCTGAGGATCAAGCAGATAGATTCCGCCATAATCGAAGTTATCTAAATTACAAAGAGATTGGATGATCAGTTCAAGGGCATCGGGAAGGTCATTTATCAGGCCGAGGGCAATTCCCAGGTCTCTTTCACACCTGAGAAGATCAACCATTTTGGCCTTATACAGGTTCTTTTGTTCCGCATCACGCTCGAGCTGGCTTTTTCTGTATGCCATTTCAATGGAAGGTACAAGGCGGTTCAGCCAGTCTTTCAGAATATAATCACTGGCACCGCCTTTAATGCATTCTACAGCCGTTTCTTCGTTGATAGAACCTGTAACGATAATGAAAGGACGAAAAGGATCATGCTGCTGACTGAGTTTCAGGGCATCCATCCCGTTTATAGTAGGCAGATAATAATCGGAAAGGATAATATCCGGATTGACTTCCACCAGTGCCTTGAGAAACTCATCCTTATTGCTGGAAACGTAAAGCAGAGGGGAAGGAATATGACGTTTGATCTCCCTGGATATCAATTCAAAGTCAGTCGAAACATCTTCCAGAATTAAAATCGTAATCTCTTCAATCATAAGTCAGATCTTAAGTAAAAGTGATTAAGCTTTTATTTGCCAATAGCGTTCAGCGTTTCTTGATGAGACCTTAAAAGTACAAGGGGTCTGAATTCTTATGGTTCCAAGCTCCTCAGTATAGATATGGATGTTGGCTTTATCCTTTCCACCGGCATTCGTTATCTTCCCATAAAAATAAAACTCAGCATCTGCCCATATTGCTTCAGTCCGGTAGTAATGTGTTGTTCTGTCAATTTTAACAAAGTTTGTGTTTTCAAGCGAAGTGGAAACATTAAAAGAATAGTCATGCTTCAGTGCTAGGTTTTGAATATTTTCAAAAGCTCTGGCAGTTGAAAGATCAAGAAAATCAATGTTTTGGACTTGGTTAATCTGCGCAAGAACCGCATTAAAACCAATAATGAATTGGATAGATGTTTTAAAAATATGCTTTACTGAACCTTCCTCTATTCCAACTTTTTCCATAGAACAAAAGTAACAAATTTTAATGCCGGATAAAGAGAAATAGGTATTCGCAGGAGATAATTTATTATGTTTGTTGATATAATCGGAAGCGCTTTCCGGGAAAGGAGTTGTGATGGCAGTCCGTGGCAAACTGGTTCCTCAAAACCCTATGGGTTCACCGCGTCTGCGATTTATTAAAACATATCTTGGAAGTCAGCTTTATTGGGAACAATTAATAAATAGCTCAATGGGTTTAACAACTCCAAATTTCCAAATTATCAAATTTTCAAATCTCTCCCTTTTGTCCTATAATTAATATTATGTTAAATAGTAAAATACAGATTAAGGGGTAGTTATCTCAGCTACCCCTTTTCTTAATCGATTACCACCCTACTTTTTATCCAGAGCGTTCAATTTTTCTTCCACAATTTTCCGTTGTTCAGGCATGCTTAAGCGTGCATAAATTTGTTTAAGGGCAAAATAAGTGGGCGTATAATTGGGCTCGAGCTTGGCGGCATCTTCCAGATAAGGAATAGCTTGTTTCCATAATGCTTCGTATTTAACCTTTTCTTTGGCATACAGATCCATATCAGTCAAGGCGTCAGCAGCTTTAAAAATGTTTACTCCTGTGTTAAAATACAGCAATCCAAGGTTATATACAGCGTCAAAATAATCAGGCTTAACCTTTATGGCTTTTTTATAGGCATTTTCTGCTTCCTTGAAATTTCCGGTTGAATCCCATAATGTCCCAACAGCAAAATAAATGGTTGGATTTGTTGAGTCCATCCTCATGGCCTCATAAAGATTTTCTTTGGCCTTGGGCAGGTTCTTTTTTGCCAGGTAAATATTTGTTTCAGTGATAATAAGGTCGAGATTATTATGGTATAGGTTTCTGCCGTCGCTGGCCAGGCGAAGCGCCATGTTTGTGTCACCTATTGATTTATAAACGTTTGATAATGAGACGTATATATTAGGTTTGTTATAGCCAAGCTTCAAGAGTTTCTGGTAATACTGGGCGGCCTTATTGTTGTCTCCTGCCAGCTGTGAAACGAAGGCAGTATTGTACATGGCAAGCGTATCTACCTTATTAAAAGTCTCATTGATCTTAATGGAAGCTTCAAAACCTTCGACTGCAGCATAATATTCTTTCTTTGCCCCGGCTGGATTATCAGTCATTTTCGATCCTTTTTCAAAGCTTTTCACTCCCCTGTTGAAAAACAGTTCGCCAACAGCCTGCATGCGCGGTGCGAGATCTTCGGTATACTTCTTCTTGGTATCCAGGGTGTAAGCTTTTTGATATGACAGATAAGATTCCTGTAGCGGATTGGGATTCAGCGCCTGAAAAGCAGGAATCGGAGAAATGGCAATATCATAAAAAATACCTCCCCTGTAAAGCCAGGTTTTTGGGTCTGCCATGGTAGATTCATAGGTAGAAGCCTTCTCAATGGAGGTCAGCGCTTTGTCTAACTTTCCCTTATTCCAATCCCTGTAAGCATTCTGTACCTCAACCGATTGAGCGGATGCCATAGTCGTTAAACCCATGGCGAAAGATAAAAAGATCAATAATTTTCTCATCGTTATAGATTTTATGGTTATTTCTCAAATATTGTGCAAAATTAGAATTTCTGATTCTAAAAGATTAATTTTCAGGTATATTTTCTTGGTTACCGTCAATATCCTCCCCTTCCTGTCCGGAAATTTCAGTACCGTCAATAATTATTTCTTCTTCTTCGGTATCCTGGTCCACCTTGGCTACGGCTGCGATCACATCCTCCTTGAGGTTAATGAGCCTTACACCCTGGGTAGCTCTCCCGATAATTCTAAGATCAGAGACCGGCATCCTGATAATGATCCCTGAACGGTTGATGATCATCAGGTCATCCTTGTCCTGAACATTCTGTATGGAAATGAGCATCCCGGTTTTTGGTGTAACATTCAGTGTCTTAACGCCTTTGCCTCCCCGGTTGGTAACGCGGTAGTCTTCAAGGGGTGAGCGTTTTCCGTAGCCGTTCTCAGAGACAACAAGTATATCGTATTCGATACTTTCCATACAGATCATCCCAACTACTTCATCTTCAGCTCCCGACAGGGTGATTCCCCTTACTCCGGCTGCATTCCTGCCCATCGGTCTGACCTTGCTTTCATGGAAGCGGATCGCCCTACCCGACTTCACTGCCATGATCATCTCGCTGCTTCCATTGGTAAGCCTGGCTTCCAGCAACTGGTCATTCTCGTTGATCTTAATGGCAATGATCCCGTTCTGGCGGGGCCTGGAATAGGCCTCCAGTGTTGTCTTTTTAATGGTCCCTCTCTTGGTGCAAAGAATGATAAAGGTATTCTTGATGTATTCTTCGTTGGTAAGATCTTTAGTATTAATATATGCTCTTACCTTGTCACCCACTTCAATGTTTATGAGATTCTGGATGGCTCTTCCTTTTGAAGTTTTAGTTCCTTCAGGGATCTCAAAAACTCTCATCCAGAAGCATTTACCTTTTTCAGTAAAGAAGAGCATATAGTCATGCATGGAGGCCACGAAAAGGTGTTCCAGGAAATCTTCATCCCTGACTTCCGAGCCTTTGGCTCCCCTGCCACCCCGGTTTTGAACCCGGTAATCCCTCAATACGGTCCGCTTGATATAGCCCATATGGGAAATGGTAACAACCACCGATTCATCGGCAATGGTATCTTCAATCCTGAAGTCGGTAACCGAATAAATAATATCAGTCCTGGGCTCATCACCGAATTTCTCTTTCACCTCAAGCAATTCCTTTTTAATGATCTCCATCCTGAGGTTGACATCTGCCAGGACACTTTTGTAATAATCGATCAGTTTCATCAGTTCATCATACTCAGCCCTGATCTTATCTCTTTCAAGACCGGTAAGCCGCTGCAGCCTCATGTCGAGGATGGCCCTGGCCTGTATCTCAGACAGGCTGAAAGTTTCCATCAGCCCGTTACGTGCCTCTTCCGGGGTCAGGGAGGCTCGGATAAGTGCGATCACTTCATCCAGGTGATCGAGTGCGATCAGAAGCCCTTCAAGAATGTGAGCCCTTTTCTCTGCCTGGTCAAGTTCATATTGCGTTCTGCGGGTCACCACCTCATGACGGTGATCAACAAAATGAACGATAAGGTCTTTCAGGTTGAGCATCATCGGACGGCCATGCACCAGTGCGATGTTGTTCACGTTAAAAGCCGTCTGTAACGCAGTATGCTGATACAGTTTATTCAGGATAACGTTGGGAATGGCATCTCTTTTCAGTTCATAAACAATGCGGATACCGTTCCTGTCCGATTCATCCCTGATGTCGGAGATCCCTTCCAGTTTTTTATCATTGATGAGATCGGCCGTCTTTTTGATCATTTCGGCCTTGTTCACCTGGTAAGGAATCGATGAAACAATGATATGGTCTCTGCCATCCTCAACCTCAAATTTTGCTTCCCCCCTCATGACAATCCTGCCCCTGCCTGTTTCGAATGCTTCTTTCACCCCTTGTTGTCCATAAATAACACCACCGGTCGGAAAGTCAGGACCCTTAATGTATTGCATCAACTCAGCAATCGTAATATCCTTGTTATCAATATACGCGATTATACCGTCAATGACTTCGCTGAGGTTATGCGGGGGCATATTCGTGGCCATTCCAACGGCAATTCCGGAAGAACCGTTGATCAGAAGGTTGGGTACTTTTGCGGGTAAAACGGTGGGTTCTTCGAGTGAGTCGTCAAAGTTGAGCTGGAAATCAACCGTGTTTTTATCAATATCGGCCAGCATCTCTTCGGCTATCTTTCTTAACCTGGCTTCAGTATATCGCATGGCTGCCGGGCTGTCACCGTCGATAGAACCGAAGTTACCCTGCCCGTCGACCATCGGGTACCGCAACGACCATTCCTGTGCCATACGGACCATTGCATCATAAACGGAGGTATCGCCGTGAGGATGGTATTTCCCCAACACTTCTCCGACTATCCTGGCCGACTTTTTATAGGGCCTGCTTGATAAGATTCCCAGATCCAACATTCCGTAAAGAACGCGCCTGTGTACCGGCTTAAATCCGTCCCTGACATCGGGTAATGCCCGGGAAACAATAACCGACATCGAGTAATCGATGTAGGCCGATTTCATCTGGTTTTCTATATTAACCTTGACGATCCTCTCACCGTCTTCCATACCCAAAGGTAAATCTCTCAAAATGAACTAGTTATTAGATTAATTACTGACAACAAAGATAGGAATTTTTTATCAAACTAAAAAGCGAACCAATCTCCTTTTCTTACTAACAAATTCATGTTGAAAATTACAGTAATTAAATAGGGTTTTTAGGCCGATGGTATATATTTTTACCAATTATTATAGTATGGTTCAGTTTTTGGACCAGGCAACCATTGCCTCACTTGATTGTTTATTGTTGTAGGCATTGAAATTAAACATAGCTGACATGGAAGCAAAATTCTCAAAGAGAGTGAAGGATGTGTTGACCTTCAGTCGTGAAGAAGCCCTCAGGCTTGGCAACGACTATATCGGTCTGGAGCATCTTTTTCTAGGGATACTGAGGGAAGGCGAAGGAATGGCAATCCATATTCTGTCGTCATTTGGATTAGATATGAATGAATTTAAAAAGACCCTCGAACAATTGATCATCAGAAATACCCAACCGAATCGTTCCCTCGAAAACATACCCCTGGTAAAACAGGCAGAACGGGCATTAAAGCTCACCTACCTGGAAGCTAAGCTATTTAACAGCGAAATGATAGGCACTGAACATCTGCTGCTGGCTATTCTGAAAGACGATGACAATATTGTCACAAAAAACCTGACAGGCAAAGGGATAACCTACGAAATGGTGAAGGATGAACTGAAATCGATACTGGATATTGAAGACAGCCCTGAAAAACCGGATGTAACAAATGAGATTCCCGGAAGCCAGGGAGAGGATGAAGCGGATGAGGAGAAGGGATGGCAGGGACCTGACAAAACTGGCAGAGGAAAACCGGCTTGACCCGATAGTAGGCAGAGAAAAAGAACTTGAGAGGATAGCCCAGATCTTATCCCGCAGAAAGAAAAACAACCCTATCCTGATCGGGGAGCCGGGTGTTGGGAAATCGGCCATTGCCGAAGGGCTTGCTATAAAGATCCACGAAAGGAAAGTGTCAAGGGCCCTTTTCGGTAAACGTCTTTACACGCTTGATCTGGCTTCCCTGGTTGCCGGCACAAAATACCGCGGACAATTCGAGGAAAGGATGAAAGCAGTATTGAATGAGCTGGAAAAAAACCCGGATATCATTCTTTTTATTGATGAGATCCACACCATTGTAGGTGCAGGGAATGCCTCGGGTTCGCTTGATGCCTCCAATATGTTCAAACCGGCATTGGCCAGGGGTGAAATCCAGTGTATCGGAGCCACTACGCTGGATGAATACCGTCAATATATCGAAAAAGACGGCGCTTTGGAAAGAAGGTTCCAGAAGATCATGGTAGATCCTACCACACCTGAGGAAACAATCTCTATCCTTCAGAATATCAAAGAGAAATATGAAGACCATCACCTGGTGACTTATACCGATGATGCGATAAAGTCGTGTGTTTCACTCACTGCGCGCTACATCACCGACAGGTATCTTCCCGACAAGGCGATCGATGCCCTTGATGAAGCAGGATCGAGGGTCCATATCACCCATATCAAGGTTCCTTCCACCATAATCGATATTGAAAGCCAGATAGAGGAAGCCAAAAACCAGAAAACCAAGGCCATCAACAGCCAGAAATTTGAGGAAGCGGCCAAATACAGGGATATTGAAAGGAAGATGCAGAATGAGCTTGAAAAGCTGAAGAAAGGCTGGGAAGAAGAAAGCCGTCAGAACAGGGAAGTGGTTGGAGAAGAGGATGTTGCCGAGGTGGTTGCCATGATGACGGGCATTCCCATGCAGCGGATCGCCCAGAATGAAAGCGAACGGCTTGTTAACATGGAAGAAGAGCTTGAATGGTCTGTCATTGGACAGAATGAAGCTATTAAGAAGGTTACAAAGGCCATACGCCGTAACCGGGCCGGATTGAAAGACCCGAACAAGCCCATCGGCACCTTTATTTTCCTGGGGCCCACAGGGGTTGGAAAAACGCATATGGCCAAGGTACTGTCGAAATATTTGTTTGATACGGAAGATGCGCTGATCCGCATCGATATGAGCGAATACATGGAGAAATTTGCCGTGTCACGGCTGGTCGGAGCACCTCCGGGATATGTCGGCTATGAAGAAGGCGGACAGCTGACCGAAAAGGTCAGAAGAAAGCCGTATTCCATCATTTTACTGGATGAGATCGAAAAAGCCCACCCCGACGTTTTCCATCTGCTGCTGCAAGTGCTTGATGACGGTTTGCTGACCGACAGCTATGGCCGTAAGGTCGATTTCAAGAACACCATTGTGATCATGACCTCCAACATCGGATCAAGGCAGTTAAAAGATTTCGGGGAAGGCGTTGGTTTTCAGACCAATGCCAAAAAAGCGGCTTCCACCGAATACGCCCGGTCGGTCATAGAAAATGCCCTGAAAAAGACCTTTGCCCCTGAATTTCTGAACAGGATTGACGATGTAGTTATTTTTGAGGCCCTCGAAAGAGAAGACATACACAAGATCATCGATATCGAGCTGTCTCATGTCTACAAGCGTATTGCTGCCCTCGGATACCAACTGCAACTATCGGAGAAGGCCAAGGATTTCATCCTGGAAAGAGGCTGGGATCCGAATTTTGGCGCCCGTCCCTTAAAGCGAGCCATCCAGAAATATGTGGAAGATGAACTCGCCGAAGAGATCATTAAAAAGAAACTCTCCGAAAATGATGTGCTGGTGATCGATTATGATACGGAAGCCGATAAGATCACGGTAACTGTCGAAAAATCCCAGCCGGCAGAATCAGCAGGATAGTAATTTGGAAATGTGATAATTTGGAAATTTGGAAATGAAATTCCAGATTTTTGATTTCTCCCTAGAACTTATACACCTGCTCCTCAATCAGTTTGTCGGCAATTCTTCTCCTGGCTTCTTTCGTGTTCACACCGGCAACGGTGGTCAGGGTTTCAATGGCCTTCGAAAGCGTATTTGCCTCTTCATCTGAGGAAGCAAAGGCGTTTACAGCATCCATCCCCTGTTTCCTGATCAGTGAAGCAGCATCATACAGATAAACGTTGAGCATATCCTTGTACAGGCTGACGGTTTCAGCCCCTTTCATACTTTCCATCTTTTCAACCCTGAGCGCAACGCATTCTGAAATGTACGTCTCCATGATCATATTGGTGAGGTTGTTCATCACTTCCTGCTCACGGATAAATTGTTTTCCGAAAGCCTTGTTGGCAGCATGGATGGCCAGCAGGGCAGCTTTCTTGAAGTTCCTCAGGTAACGGAGCTTTTCAGCATAGTAACCTTCTCCGGCTACCTTTCCGTCGGTAAGGTTGTCGATTTCGGCAAATGCTTTTTCAGCCGGTCCGAAGAGGTCATATTCTCCTTTCATGGCTTTTTTCATGGCTGTGTCAAGCACCAGCAGGCGGTTGATCTCGTTGGTGCCTTCGAAAATCCTGTTGATCCTCGAATCGCGGTAGGCTTTTTCGATGTGCATTTCGGCTGAATAACCCATCCCTCCATGGATCTGAACACCTTCATCTACCACATAATCAAGGACTTCCGAGCCGTAAACCTTTAATATGGCTGCTTCTACAGCATAAAAACTGATCCCTTCGATGGTTGCCCTGCCGGGATCGTTGCCATTCGCCTTATTCAGTAAAATCTGGTTATCGATGTCGGCACTCACCCTGTAAATGGCTGATTCCAAAGCAAATGTCTTAATCACCTGCTCTGCCAGCTTATATTTTATGGCGCCAAAGGTAGAAATGGAGGCATTAAACTGTTTGCGGTCGATGGCATACCTTACCGAGTCGTTAATAGACTTTTTGGAAGCGCCGAGTACATTGGCACCCAGTTTAAGCCGGCCCATATGAAGGATGGTCAGGGCAATGCGGAACCCCTCTCCCCTCTCCCCTACCAGGTTTTCAACCGGGACTTTTACATCGTTATAGAAGATCTGTGCAGTAGACGAACCTTTGATCCCCATTTTTTTCTCATCCGGGTTTACAACCACACCGGGGTAATTTCTTTCTACAATAAAAGCGCTCAATACCCTGTCGTTGCCGATCTTGGCAAAAACAGTCTGTATATCCGCAAAATTGGCATTGGTGATCCACATTTTTGAACCATTGAGGATATAATGTTTTTCGTCTTCCGACAAGGTGGCATGGGTCTTACCGGCATTGGCATCACTTCCGGCTCCGGGTTCGGTGAGGCAATAGGCTCCGATGAATTCACCGCTGGCCAGTTTGGTGACATAATGCTGCCGCTGATACTCATTCCCATAATACATGATAGGCAGTGTGCCTATTCCGCAATGGGCCATGAAAGCCACTGAGAATGAATAACCGGCGCCTACTCTTTCAGCTGCAAGCATCTGGGTAACAAACGATTGTCCAAATCCGCCATATTCTTCGGGTATGGATATTCCCATCAAACCCAGTTCTCCTGATTTTTTCATGATATCCCTCATGAGGCTGATATCCCCGGTATCGATCTGGTCGAGCTGAGGATACACTTCTGTATCAAGAAAATCCTGGATGGTCTGGGCAATCATTAACTGCTCTTCATTGAATTCTTCCGGAATGAAGATATCGTTTGCCTGTATCTCATCAACTAAAAACTCGCCGCTTTTTAACACTTTTGGTTTACTCATGATTATGTATTTATGGGTTAAATCAGTTTAAATCTGTAATGCCTGGACTACCAGTTCCGCAATATCGTAATTTTTTATCTCTTCCTCCTTATTCTTGTATTTCAGCCCGTCGGTAAGCATGGTCATACAGAAGGGGCAGGCAGTGGCGATGATTGTTGCTTCGGTTTTCAGGGCGTCTTCTGTCCTCTCGATGAAAACTTCTTTATTTCCCGGCTCGGCTTCTTTGAACATCTGGGCTCCTCCGGCTCCGCAACAGAGCGCAAAGCTTTTATTCCTGTGCATCTCCACAAGCTCACAAGGCAACGCACCCAGCACAGCCCTGGGGTCATCATACTGCCCGTTGGCCCTGCCCAGGTAACAGGGATCATGAAAGGTTACCCTTGCCTGTTGTTTAGTTGGTAAAGGATTGCCGATTTTCAGGCTACCATCCGTTATCTTCTCGGCAAGGAATTCGGTATAATTGATCACCTCATAGCTTCCGCCGAGGTCGGGATATTCGTTCTTTATAATATTGTAACAATGGGGACAGGTGGTCAGGATACGGGTGACGTTGTACTTGTTGAACAGCTCAATATTCTGAAGCGCCATCATCTGGAACAGCATCTCATTACCGGCGCGGCGTGCAGGGTCACCGGTACAGCTTTCTTCTTTTCCCAACACAGCATAGCTGGTTTTGAGGTATGTGAGTATTTTCACAAAAGCCCTGACCACCTTTTTATACCTGTCGTCGAAAGCACCGGCACATCCCACCCAATACAGGTAGTCGGGTTTTTCGCCTCTTGCCGAAATAACGGCCATTACCGGTACATCTATCCTGATGGTTTCCATTACGTCAGAGCGGTCGTTTAACTAGTTAACATTCATTTCCAGGTCCCTGGCCCAGTTAAGCCTGTCCTCAGGACTATACTGCCAGGGAGCCCCGTTATTTTCAATATTGTTGAAAGTGACTTTAAGCAAACCCGGTGCTGAAGCCTCTTCCATCACCAGGTACCTGCGCATGTCGACGATCAGCGTCGGGTGGTTGATATTGATGGGACATTCCTGCGCGCAGGCATTGCAGGTGGTGCAGGCCCAGAGTTCTTCCTCCGTGATGTAGTCGCGCAGCAACGACCGGTTGTCTGAAAACTCCTTCCCCTGTTTTACCATGCCGGGTCCTTTTTCTTTCATACGGGCCCTGACATCCATGATGATCTTCCTGGGAGATAGCTTCTTACCTGTGATATTGGCAGGGCAAACGGAGGTACAACGGCCGCATTCGGTGCAGGCCAGGCTGTCGAGGTAGTTCTTCCAGGATACATCTTCAATATCCTTTACCCCAAAACGGGCGATAATGGGTTCGGAAGATGAGGAGGCAAAGGCAGTGTCGGGATTGAGCATAAGTTTAACTTCCCGGGTAACCTGCTCCATATTAGGCAGTTTTCCCGGCGGGTCAAGCCTGGAAAGGAAAACATTGGGTATTGACATGAAGACATGAAAATGCTTGGAATAAGGCAACACATTGATAAACAGGAAAATGATCAGGATATGCAGCCACCAGAAAACCTCGTACCAATTATTGATCTGTTGATCGCCTGCTCCTGAAAACAAACCGGAAAGACAACTGCTGAACGGGTAGTAACCGGCAGCCCGGCCAGGCGACAACCGCTGAAGTTCAGCCGAGGCCGCGTTCATCCCGACCAGGGTTACCATCAGAAGTCCGATCAGTACCAGGGCGATATTGGCATCCAGGTGGGAGATATGCTTCATCCCGATGCCCTCAAACCGCCGGATATGAAGGAATAGCCGCCTGATCAGAAAGGCAGTGATGAATACCCCTATTATCCAGCTGAAAATGTCGCCCGATCCGGAGATCACAACATATAACCAGCCAAGTCCCTGTAGCGATTTGTCCAGGCCAAGGAGGCCGTCCAGCACTATTTCTATTGTCCCGAAGGAGATCATGCAAAAACCCCAGAAAACAAAGGCATGCATCAGCCCAATGACCGGTCGTCTGAATATCTTGGTCTGACCAAAAGCGACGGTAAAAGTCACTTTTATCCGCTGAGCGATATCCTTTACAGGGAAAGCGGCTTGTGTGAGCCTGAAATAGCTGACAAGCCTGCTGACAGTGTAAATGAATATTCCTACAGTGACAAGGAAGACAACAATAAAAGCGAGTTGTTTAGTCATAAGGAATCCTATTTCCCCTTGATCTCTCTGACTGCTTCGACCAGTTTTGGAAGGATTTTCATGGCATCACCAACGATTCCGTACTGAGCCGCCTCAAAAACAGGGGCATCCTTATCGGAATTGATGGCCACGATAAATTTTGACGAGCTTACCCCGGCAATATGCTGGGTTGCACCTGAGATCCCGATGGCGATATAAAGGTTAGGAGCAATGATCTTACCGGTTTGGCCGGTATGTTCTTCATGCGGTCTCCATCCTTCGTCGGATACCGGCCTTGAACAGGCGGTAGCGGCATTCAGCAGCCGAGCCAGTTCAACGAGCGGCGGCCAGTTATCAGGCGATTTCATTCCCCTTCCGCCGGAAACAACGATGTCGGCATCGGTCAGCAGTATCTTGCCGGTTTGCTTCTGAACATCGCTAACGCCGGTTTTCAGCAACTGCCCGTCTACCTGCACATTCACAGGCTCGATAGCAGAAACGGAATCACTTTCGAAAATACCGTACGAATTCTGGGCCAGGGTGAGCACTTTAACTGTTGAGTTCATTTTAAGCTGGGCAAAGGCATTACCGGAGTATACCTTTTTATATACCACGAAAGGTTCGGTGCTGAGAGGCAGCATGCTCACCCCTGCGCCGAGACCAGCTTTAAGCCTGACTGCAACCCGGGGTGCAAGGGCTTTTCCTGTATTGTTGTTGGAGAAGATGACCACACCGGCGCTTTCTTTCTTTGCAAAATCTGTAATGACAGATGTATACACCTGATTATCAAGAATATTGAAAAGGTTATTTCTTGCCAGGATAATCTTAGCGGCTCCATATGTTGATATTTTTTTGAGCTCTTCATCGGAGACTTCGCCAATAGAAAGGGCAACAGCTGAAGTATTCAGCATCTCAGCCACTTTTGAAGCATAAGAGATCAGTTCAAAAGAGAGTTTCTTGAATTTACCGTCCCAATTTTCTATAAAAACTAATACTGACATATCGGTATTTCTTTAAGATCTGATTAATAATAGATTAGATAACTTTTGCTTCATTCTGCAGCAATTCGATGAGCTGTCCGGGGTTTTCAGGGTCGATGAATTTGCAGGCGGCCCTGGGTTTCGGCATTTCGTAGGTGACCACTTCGGTCAGCGCCTCAATACCGGAAGGTTCGGATACTCTGACTGGTTTGGACCGGGCCATCATGATCCCGCGCATGGCGGCAATCCTTGGTTCTTTGGCAATTCCTTTCTGAACAATGGCCAGGAAAGGAGAAGGAACATGTACCACCTCCCTGCCACCGTCAATTTCGCGGGTCAGTTCTGCCTTTCCATCCACAATCTTCAGGGATGAAACAGCGGAAACAGAAGGAATATCAAGGAATTCAGCCAGCATGCCTCCTACTGTCGACCCGTTATGGTCGCTGGACTCAATACCACATAATATAATATCGTAAGGGTCATTTTTCAGCACTTCGGCAAGCTGTCCGGCCACAAAATAAGCATCACCCGGTTC
>JAPLDE010000138.1 GCA_026391855.1 Bacteroidota bacterium
CGTATAAAGGGCTCATCACACTGTCTTATGCCACCAAGTGGGAAAAATGGAAGTTTGATGTCACCGGCCAGTTTAACGGCAAGGCGCGTATTCCCGATACCAAAAAAATGCCTGCATTGGTCGGTCAGCGGCGTGAATTCTCTCCGGCCTACTTCATCCTGTTGGCCCAGGTAGCAAAGAAATATAAGAATGTTGAAGTGTATGTGGGTGGAGAAAATCTGACCGATTTCAGGCAAACCGATTTCAGGCAGTCTGAACCTATAACCGAAGGATTTGCACCTTATCATACTCATTTTGATACCTCAATGGTCTGGGGCCCGATAAAAGGAAGGACGATTTACTTCGGGCTCAGGTGGGCCGTGAAATAGTTTTCTGATCATTTTTCTTAACTTTGGCAGTTATTACTGATATATAGTAATGACTTTCAGAAAGTTAGATTTAGTGATTACTAATAGAAAAACACTTATTAATGTTTACCTCCCGGGATATTGAGCAGATCCGCCAGCGTGGAATTTCGATGGAAGCCATTGAATACCAGTTGGAAAAATTCGTCAAAGGTTTTCCTTTTGTCAACCTGGCCAAACCGGCAACGGTCCCTGACGGGATCCTCAGATTTACTGAAGAGGAAGCCAATGCCCTTTCTTCCTTCTTTGAGGAAAATTCAGGGAAATACCGTATCATAAAATTTGTACCTGCCTCAGGTGCAGCCAGCAGAATGTTCAAACATTTGTTCGCTATCCTGGAGTGGTACAAGGGTGCAGAAGAAGATAAAATGAAACTCCGGTCAGATCAAAGTTTTAACTCTGTTTATTACTTTTTAAATCACCTGGACCAGTTCGCTTTTCTGCCGGAGCTGGATGAAGTCATGCAAAAAAATGGGTTAAGTCTTAAGCAATGTATTGAAAATGAGGATTATGCGACTATTATTTCATTTTTGATCGAAGAGACAGGCCTGAATTATGGTAACCTGCCCAAAGGGCTCCTTGCTTTTCACAATTACGAAGGTCATTACAGAACACCCATCAAGGAGCATATGATGGAAGGAATCCAATATAGCAGGGATCCACAGGGGATAGTACGTATCCATTTTACGCTGTCTCCCGAACATGTTGATAAGTTTCTGACACACACTGCTTTAGCCGTCAAACAATTTGAATCATTGTTCCCGGTCAGGTTTGAACTGAGCTACAGCATCCAGAAGACGTCAACCGACACCCTGGCAGTAGATATGGACAACAACCCTTTCCGTGAACCGGACGGGAGCCTGGTTTTCAGACCGGGCGGACATGGAGCCCTTATTGAAAACCTAAATGATTTGAAAGAGGATATTATTTTTATTAAAAATATTGATAATGTAGTCCCGGATAAATATAAAGAACAAACCTACCTCTATAAGAAGGCATTAGTCGGATTGTTGATCCGATACCAGCAGAAAATCTTTGAAAGCCTGCTTATACTTGAGATTGAAGCAACTGATAATCAAATTGATGACATTGCCAGGCTGGCTTCTGATGAACTCTTTGTTGATCTGGGTGATGCCTATCCAACATTTACTTCGACGGAAAAGAAGGCTTTCCTGTTTCACAAGCTAAACCGGCCAATCAGGTTATGCGGTATGGTTAAAAATGAAGGGGAACCCGGAGGGGGACCTTTCTGGCTGAGGGCTGGTGACGGAAATCTGTCACTCCAGGTGGTGGAATCGTCACAGGTGGATTTACAGGATGAAGCCCAGCAGGCTGTTTTTGCCGCCGCCACTCATTTTAACCCTGTCGACCTGGTTTGCGGCACCCATAATTACAAAGGAGAAAAATTCGACCTTCGGAAATATATTGATCAGGAGACCGGTTTCATATCCATTAAATCGAAAGATGGACAAAGACTTAAAGCCCAGGAACTTCCGGGATTATGGAACGGTGCCATGGCCGACTGGATCACTGTCTTCGTTGAGGTACCGCTGATAACATTCAACCCGGTTAAGGTGATTAATGATCTGCTGAGGGAGACACACCGGTAAAAACCATGTGCCCATCTGACTATGTGACCATGTTATTTTAAGATGTTGCCGCAGCGGTTCTCGTCGATCATGGGCACCCAGGCATCCTTGTATCCCATTTCAACCAGTTTGTCCTTTACCTTGATAGCTTCCTCCATACTGCTGTACTCGCCAAAAATGAAACGAGTCATTCCTCGGTGCCGTTTCTTTCGATCACCTTATTTTGAACGAGAAGGTCTTTCACCGGGCAGGGGCAGCGTTTATTGTCAATTTCCGGCACCCATGCGTCAGAGAATCCGAGTGACCGCAACTGAGCCGCAACCTCCTCTGCTTCTGCCTTCGTTTTAAAAGTGCCTGCAATGAAACGGGCCAATCCGTCAGGGCCATAACATATTCGTTTGTCCGTTATACTTTTAAAATACTTCACCTTCATCCAGCCGGCACCCACCTGAACCGTGTACAAGGCAGCCCCGGTTTCGCTTGTATCGCAGGGTATAAATGCCGGACCCGGCGTATAACCGCTGAGTGAAGGTTCCTTTTTCTTTTTTGCAGCCACTGGCTTCGGAGATTCCGGTTGAATGACCGGCTTTTTAACCACTGCCTTCTGTATAATTTCCTTCTGCTTTTTCACTGCCAGCTCTTTTTCCTTTTTCTCCAGCGCAAGCTGACGTTGAACCGCTTCTTCCGACTTTTTTCCGGCAAGCTTCAGGCTGTCAGCTACTTCTTTATCTCTCTTTTCCTTCTGATGCAGTAATTCCCGCTGCCTGGCCTTCTCCTCAGCAACAGCCTGCTGTGTTTTCCTGGTCTCTTCTTCAAGCCTGATCGTTAACCGCTCCAGGCTGTCCTGCCTGGTCTTTTCTGTTACTGTCTGCTGCCGGGCTATTTCTTCTTTCTGCTTTTCCTCAGCCTGTCGCTTTATTTTTTCTTCCTCTATCCGGTCAGCCATGGCAAGGCTGTCGGTATGGGATTTTTCCTTCTCTAATTGCTGCTGACGCAGCTTTTCATCCTTTTCCTTTTGTTCTTTCTGCCGGTTGGCAAATTCCTCAGCTGACTGATTGGCCTGGGCAAGGCTGTCGGTCCGCGCTTTCTCCTTGTCTAATTGCTGCTGACGCCACTGATCCTCTTTTTCTTTTTGCGCTTTCAACCGGTTGGCCTTTTCCTCCGCTATCTTGTTAGCCAGTTCAATGCTGTCATTCCTGAGTTTTTCTTTTTGCAGCTGGTCTTGCTTCTTCTTCTCTTCTATCGCTTTCCGGATGGCAAGCTGTCTTTCCTTTTCCCTTACGGCCGCTATGCTGTCCTGCTTTTTCTTTGCCTTAACCTGTTCTGCCATGTTTTTCTTTTGCACTTCATTTTTTAACTGGGCTGTCCTGGCTGCTGCCAGGCTGTCCGACACCCTTTTCTGCCTGACCCTGGCTACACTGTCCTGACGGGCAAGCTTGTCGCGCTCAGCCTGTTCTTTTATTCTGCGTTCGGTTTCCTCCTTTAACACCTTTTCAGCCTGTTCTTTCATCCTGCGATCTGTTTCTTCCTTAAGCTCTCTTTCAGCCTGCTCTTTCTTGCGGATACTGTCTTTACCAACGTCAGGCTTCTGTACTTCAATCTCAACAGGCTGCCGGGTTGTATCTGCGGTAACTTTCCTTTGTTCAGGGGTGACGGTTTGTTGCTGGGCAGCTGTTGTATCCTCAGGAGGCGGCTCTTTAGCGGAACGGAACACTTCATTCACCCTGGTTGAATCAAGATACCTGGCTGCCATGATCTCATAATTGTTACCCCCTGTTTTGCGGTTCGTGGTGAGCAGGGCCAGATTGTTTTTTGGGACCCACTTAAAATACAGGTCATCAGCCACACTGTTGAATGGATACCCGATGTTTACCGGTTCCAGCCACATATTATTCCTGAACTTGCTCATGAAGATATCAAAACCACCCATGGATGAATGACCTTGTGAGCTGAAATACAAGGTTGTCCCGTCATCGGATAACCAGGGTGTATCCTCGTCAAGAGGCGTATTAATGGTGAATCCCAGGTTTTCAGGCTGCGACCAGCTTCCATCAGCCTTTTTCTCAATTTTATAGATATCCTTTCCACCAAACCCACCCGGTCTGTCACTTACAAAAAGCATTTTTGTCCCGTCAGCAGAAAGAATAGCATAAGTTTCGTTATAATTTGAGTTAATGCTCAGATTATCATAAGGTTCTGTCCATTTATTCTGATCCTGCATGGAATAAAAAATATTGAAAACCCCTTTACGGTCGGAAGAAAAGAGCAGGAACTTTCCTTCAGAAGAAATAAAGTCGAAAATATCGTTATAAGGTCCGTTCAGGTTCGATCCTACCTGGTCGTTCTTCACCCAGTTTTGTCCTGACCGTTTTAAAATATACATATCGCTCCTTCCCCTAACCTTTTCCCCTATCCTTTCACGGGTATAATACATAAAATTTTCGTCATTGGTAAGCTGTGCGCCATAGGAAGAATAAGCCCCGGAGTTAACAAACGGGATCTTTACAAATTCAATTTTCAACGGGTTAGCCATCAGGTTGCGGGCTATTTTCACCTGTTCCATTTTCAGGTTCAACTCCTGGTAAACCTCATAATTCTTTTGGTTGATCAGTTTCCCGTTCTTATTGATCAGAAATTCCTTAAACTTCTCATAATGGGTCATTGCCTCATCCAGTTTGCCAGCCCAATGATAGCTTAATCCCAGGTAGTAATAAGCATAAACAGGAGCGCTTCTTTCCTTAGAAGAGTTGTCGTTATAATCCGGTCTGGTATTAAGGATGGCTTTCTGGAGGTAGGGTAATGCCTTATTCCTTTCAGCTTCTATGTTATAGTAACAGTAACCCAGCAGAAAATTCAGGTTGCAGTTATCCGGGTCGTCTTTGATCAGGCGAAGTAAAATGGTGGTAGCCTCTGTATACTGCCCATTATTGATATATTCCCTGGCCAGGTCAAAATCCGATTTAAAATCCTTAGAGGCGGGAACCGGTTTAATGCCTATACTGCTGGTTGGTTGGAGGGTAGTTTTGTAACCGAAAGAAAGATCGGAAAGAGAGATAATAAGGATAACAAGAAAAAGGTATTGTTTGAATTTCCCCATCTTTCTATATTTCATCAACAAATAATTTACATAACATGCTAAATATTAGCAAGTTACGCAAATATTTGCCGGTGGATATTTTCTAACGAAAGATATATTGAAATCGACCTTTTTTTACATTCTTTTATTAACAAGGGATACAAACTTATTAACCGTTATATCCCGGTATTTTCACCAGTTTCAGAAATTCTTCCAGTGAGAATGGTTTTAAGAGGTATCCATCCATGCCGGCTGCCATGCATTTCTCGCGATTTTCGACAGTGGCATCAGCGGTTAAGGCAAATATTTTTACCCTTTTCAGCTTGTTATCTGTATTTTCTCTTTCCCTGATGATCCTGGTTGCTTCAAGACCATCCATATCAGGCATCTGGACATCCATCAGGATCAGGTCGATATCACCATCTTGGATCATTTCAAGAGCAATATTGCCATTTTCGGCAATTTGGATCTCCGGATGGAATTTTTTAAGAACCAGCTGCATAACTTGCTGATTCACTTCATTGTCCTCAACAAGCAGTATTTTAACAGGTTTTCCCGGTACGCCAAGGGAAACGGGGCTCGTTTGACTGGAAACGGGAGCAGTGGAATGAGCATCAAGAAAGACCTGCAGCAACAGGTTAGCGAGTTCATTTATTTTAACCGGTTTGCTGATAAAACCGTTGAATCCCTGGTTTTCAATTTCACTTTTCTGGAGCAGGTCAAGACGGGAAGAAATAAGTATCATTTTAACGGAATCCTGGGCATGGTCGGCTCGTATTTCCTTGGCGAAGGCCATTCCATCCATTCCAAGCATCTGATGATCAACGATTACGAGGTCGAATTGCTGGGGTGAACCTGAAAGGCTTTTCAGCCGTTGTAAACCTGCCTGTGCGGTTTCGGCTTCCTGGATGGAACTATTCCAGAACTCAAAGTATTTTTTGAAGATTGTACGGCTGTTTTGGCTTTCGTCCACAATAAGGACTTTCTTGCCTTTGAGGTTAATGATCTCGGAATTGGTTTCGTCTTTCACTGTGTCATACTCAAAGATCACCGTAAACGAGAAAGAGGACCCTTTGCCCAACTCACTTTCTGCGACGATTTCACCTCCCATTACTTCAATCAGACGTTTGCTGATCACCAGTCCCAGACCTGCACCCGAGTACTTTCTTGTAAGTGAAGGATCAACTTGTGAAAAAGGAAGAAAAAGCTTACTCTTGTCTTCAGCAGATATCCCGATACCGCTGTCTTTGATACGAAACTGGATCTTTAGGAATTTCTCTCCCAATTCCAGTAATTCGGCCGAGATCATGATCTCACCGGATTCGGTGAATTTAACAGCATTATCGGAAAGGTTCATGATTACCTGCCTCAACCGCATGGAGTCCCCGATCAACTGTTCAGGTATCCCGGAATCAAAATAAGTGACCAATCCAACACCCTTGGCATTAGCCTTTTCGCTGTATTCCCCGGTAACCTCATTGAAAAGCTTCTGAATAAGGAAATTTTTCTTTTCCAGCTCGATCTTTCCGGATTCAATCAGGGAGAAATCGAGAACATTATTGAAGACTGAAAGTAATTTACTGGTAGATGAAACAATAACATCTGCGTATTTTTCCTGCTCGGGAGTGATACCGGATGCCCTGAGTACCTCCAGCATCCCAATGATCCCGTTCATGGGGGTCCTGATCTCGTGGGACATATTCGACAGAAATACGCTTTTCGCCCTGTTGGCCCGGTCAGCAATATCCCTTTGTATCTTTAATAACTTGTTCGACTTGATCTTAAGCTGCAGGGAGTATACGACCAATCCCACGATCAGGGCCAGAAAAATAAAGCCTATAACGAAAATGGTCGTCATCGTTTTTTGGCGTTTCAATTCCAGGGTTTGGATACTGGCCTTATCTTTAAGGGTTTCTATTTCTTTTTCTTTTCTTTCTGTTTCATACTTTGTCTGCATTTCCGTCATCTGCTTGGAGTACATTTCCTTGTTAAGGGAATCGTTAACGGCTAAGTAGAGCAAGGAGTACTGGTAAGCTTCCTTATATTTATTAAGCGATGCATACGTCTGATAAACAGCCTCATATGAAGACTTCAAAGGGTCGAGCTGGCGATTACTTTTGGCGATGGTAATGGCCTTCTCAAAATAAGAAAGGGCCTGAGCTGAGTTACCCATTTTCCTGTAGGCGCTTCCTATATAATACAGGGTACTGGGATCGGGAGTTCCTAATTCTTCAGTTATTTTAGTAGATTGAAGGAAATAGGAAAGAGCTTCAGGGTAAATACCTGACTCATAGTACATGCTGCCTATGTTATTCAGTGCCATAGCCTTACCCTGTTTGTCGTTGGTTTTGTCGGTATAGGCAAGGAATTCCTTGAAAGCAGCCAGGGCCTGATCAGGTTTACCCATGACACTGTATATCATACCTATATTGTTAACCATGGCACTCATCAGTTCAGAATTGTGAAGCCGCCTGAAGATATCAAGGGCTTTCTGATAATGTTCGAGGGCAGACTGGTGCTGAGAGAGATAATAATAAATATTACCAATGTTGTTATATGACTTACCGATCCCGACAGAGTCTTTCAGGTCTGTTTTGATCTTTAATGCTTCGAGATAGAGTTCCAGCGATTTCTGATACTTTCCCTGTCCTTCGAAGGCGGCACCCAGGTTAGTCAGGGCAGAACTGATACCTGCCTGATCGGAACTGCTTTTTGAAATGGTGAGACTTGAATAATAATATTTTGAAGAGGCAGTAAAATCTTTATAGTTATAAAATACGTTCCGGATGTTTATATCGTTATTGTTACGGGCAAAGACAAGGGCTTGTTTGGCAAAATCCAGGGATTTGGAGATATTTTTACCTGCATAAGTCGACGACAGAATATTGAGTGCCTCCGCCTTCTTATTATCAGGCATACCGGAGAGTTTACCCTGAAGACTGTCAGTATTAATACCCGCTGAGGGGAAATAAAATCCCGAAAGAAAAATAAACAAAAAGAGGGTAAATATCTGCTTCATATGCAGTGTTTTTTTTAAAAGAGTAGGTTTTACCGATTTCAAATATAGAATAAAAAAAAACATAAAGTAAAACAAATTTCCCAAAAAGGTAAAATCCGGATAAAGCGAGCTTTCCATTGAACGACAGTGAGTTGCCTGAACACTGGTGAAAACCCCGGGTTTTTAATATTTAAGGGTTTTAGGAACAAGTTTCAGTCTGGGTTTTTCTTTGGTTGCTTCCTTTGCTTTCACCTCAGTCAGGTTGGCCACAGTCTCTGATTCGTTGAGAACACTAATGGCAAATTCATTTTTACCTGCTTTACTTCTGGAAAGAAAGTAATCGGGTTTACCTTGCTGTGACCGGTTAAAACATAGATCATCGCCCACCGTATTTACCGGATAACCGGCATTAACCGGGTCAGACCAGTTAAAGGTAGCTGTTTGAGTCACATAAAACACATCAAATCCCCCCATACCCTCCCAGCCTTTTGAACTGAAATACAGTGTTTTACCATCATCAGTAATGAAAGGAGTATCCTCATCATTTGGAGTATTCACCTTAGCACCCAGGTTTTCTGCCGGGCCCCAGTCTCCCCCGAAAGGCCTTATTGCCCGGTAGATATCCTTCCCTCCAAGGCCGCCTTTACGGTCGCTTACAAAATACAGGATCTTTCCGTCGGCGCTGATATAGCCAAAGGAAGACTCCCCTTTACCGTTTATATTATTGTTTAACGCTTCCGGCAAAGTCCATTGGGATTTTCCTTTTCTCTCGGTAAGATAAAGCTGGAATTTGCCATCCCGGTTTGACGCCAGAAGAATCTGGTTGCCATCCCTGGACACCCAACAGAAGTTATCATCCGCATCACTGTTGATAAAGGGCATTCTGACCGGTCTGCTCCACTTTCCCTCTATCTTTCGCATATAGTAAATATCGTTCGATCCGCTGGCACCATTCGCCCCAATCCGTTTACGGGAAAAATAGATTATGTTGCCGTCTTCTGTAAGCCTTCCGGAAAAATCGGCAAAAGAAACCACGTTAACGAAAGGGATTTCCGTAAGTGTCAGCTTCAGGGGATTCTCAACCAGGCGCTTAGCTATGATACACATCCCGATCTTTTTATTCACCCCGTCAAATATTTCCTTATCCTTTTTTGGATCAAGATAGGTTTTAAAGATCCGGTAATTGGTCAAAGCATCATCAAAACGATAGTCATTATAGTAAATATCACCCAGTTTTTCAAAGGCAAAGACAGGCGCTCTTCGCTGCCCGGGAAGGTTATTGTAATCAACAATAATATTTTTGGTGGCTTTTTCTAAATAAGGAAAGGCATCTTTCTCATAACCCTCTACATTGAGCATACAATCACCAACAATGAAGTTCAGGTTTGAATTTTCAGGGTCTTCACTCAGCATCTTCTGGAAGGCCGGTAAGGCATCTGTAAACTGTTTCAGATCATAGTAACTTTTGGCTACATCAAAACCTTCGCGGGTATTTTTTTCCTGAACGATCGGCAAGGGTTGGGATAGCAATAGCTGAACCCCAAATAGATATAAAATGGCCGTCAATAAC
>JAPLDE010000073.1:0-52271 GCA_026391855.1 Bacteroidota bacterium
GTAAATCTCCAGCCAGAGGGAAAGTAATTCTCCCTCTCTTGGAACCTGGGCAGGGACCAGACTATACCAGGAAATCCGGACTTCATTACCAACCTGGTTGTAAAGGATTTCCCCCGGGAATGGAGATATCACTTTATTAACTTTCACTAAATCAGATGATAGGGATAAAAACAAGGAAATGGAGCCAATATCTGAAGGTTCTTTCAATAGCAAGGGTGCGATGAATTCATGATCTGGAATTCTTGTAATCTGACCTTCTGAAACAAGAGATAGAGAAGGGGACGTTTTTGCCAGGGGAATAAAGGAACCATTTACATCACCAGCACATAGAACATTCAGATTTTGATTTATAAGACCCTGACCATTAGCAGAAATAGGAATCTTATCAGATACCCAATTACCTATTGGGAAAGAAGAAATCATTCCAACTGATCTCTTTGCTATCATGAGAGCATCTATGGTGTTGATTACAGGAGAGTTATCAACATTTGCCGCGGCCATTTTTAGACCAGTCAATAATGTAATACCTACATAATGTTTCATGGTAATAAGGGCATCTGTGGAATTTGCTCCTCCCCAAAGTTTAGTTGGCGAAGCACTTAACATATAATTCCCCTGTCCAATATTTTCAAAAAAGTAATACCCCGCATCATTGGTAGTCGTCTCGTATATTGCATTATTGCCTTGTTTCAGAAGAACATGAGTACTATCCATTAATGTCTGATTACTATTAAAGTATGAAACAATCCCCTGGAGTGAGTTATAACCTACCGTAACCAGGATGCTATCAGATGCAGTACAACCTTCTTGATCTGTAACTGTAACAGCATAGTTTCCAGTGGTAGTGACCGTTATGGCAGAGCCTGTTTCTCCATTGCTCCACTGGTAACTAAAATAACCCAACCCAGGGTTTAGTAAAAGGCTATTCCCCAAAGGAATGGTTGTATCATTACCCAGAAAAATTACAGGAGTAGGGTTAACAGAGGCTATATATAGCCCTGAGGAGGTGGGATTCCCTGTTATACATCCGGTCATACTAGAGGTCAGTTGGCAATATACCAGATCTTCATCATACAGGTTATTATCCTGATAGGTAGATCCCAAACCGACCGGAAGGCTGTTTTTAAACCATTTGAAGGAAGGCTGACTCCCTCCGTTAACAGGAGTTGCCAAAAAATTTACCTGGGTTCCGGAACAAATCATACCATCAGGTGTAGCTTCAATGCTGACACTTACATTGTATGATGGCAATATATTCATTGTCAACGTGTTGGAGATGGCGGGATTAGAAACAACACAATTCAGGCTGGAGGTAATCAAGCAATTGATTAAATCCCCGGATGATAAGTTAGAGGTATTATAGGTTTGCCCTGTTCCCACGGTTAGATTGTTTTTTTTCCATGCATAGACAGGATTGGAACCTCCATTCAAAATATTGGCCGAGAATGTTACTTCAGTTCCTGAACAAACAACCCCTGGCGGGTTTGCAGAAATACTCACAGAAACCGGGACTATTGTATTGACAGTCATTGTAATGCTATTGGAGACAGCAGGATTCCCAGTTGCACAGAAAGCATTAGAGGTTACGCGGCAAGTGATCACATCATTGTTGGCCAGGCTGGAACTGGAATAAGAAGCTGAATTGCTTACTATTATTCCATTTTTTTTCCACACATAGACAGGATTTGTGCCTCCATTTACAACAATTGCATTAAAAGTAACACTTTGGCCAGAACAAATGCTGGACGACGGAGAGGCAGTTATTGAGACAGAAACAAGCGCTGCCGGAATAACGCTCATAGTAATTGCATTAGAGTTAATAGGGGCTTGCAGAGTACAGGGTAGATTTGAAGTTAGTTGACATGTAACAATATCTCCGTTTTGAAGTGAATTTGAGGAGAAAGATGACTGATTTGTTCCGACATTCAGATTATTTACTTTCCACTGGTAAACTGGTGAAGTTCCACCATTGGAAACAGTTGAATTGAACGTTATTGTCGAACTACTGCAGACCGAACCTGGAGGATTCTGGGTTATACTTACTGATACTGGAAGTAAAGGATTGATGGTTATGTTATTATTATTAGGAATGCCTTCAACCGGAGGAGCCGTGGAGTTTATTCTTATTCGATATCCATTTCCCTGAGGAGTATTAACAGGGATTACGACATTCATGGTTCCTGAGCCAGTACCTGGTAATGTCCCAATTGTGACCGGATTTGAGAAACTTCCATTAGACAAGGAAAGCTGTGCAACAAAAACATTGTTTGGATAAAAAAATTCCGTAGCTGTAAATGATATCGAAGTGGATTCGCCTGGACAAATATCACTTTCAACCGTATTAATGGTGATTTGGTTTAACGGTTCAGTTGATGTCACTATAATTGTATCCACCTGACTACAGCCATTCGTGTCAATTACTCTTACCCAATACAGACCGGGTATCGTTACATTAAATGTTTGATTACTAGAGCCTGTAGACCACAAATAGCTCTCATATCCAGTTCCGGCATCCAGAATGAGGGTATCACCATATGTTAGAATGGTATCATTGCCAAGGCTGATTGGATTATATCCAAAATTTGTAACCGTTACTGTATCTGTTTGTTGTGTACTGCATTGATTTGTAACAGTGGCAGAATATTCTCCAGGAATGCTGGTGTTTAAAATTCTTGTTGTTTCACCAGTATTCCACAAATACGAGTCCCCATATGAGGTACAAAGTGTGATCGTATCTCCATGACAAATCGGATTTGGATCTACAGGAAAAATCTCAGGGATACTCAATAAAGGATTAAAGTCTAGCATAGGGAGCTGAGAGCAGAAGTTAAAAAGGTTGCTTTTATCCATCACAAAATCTCCTCCTTCTAAGTTATAATTCATTAACACACTGCGCTTTTGACCATAACCAATCGCATATTTCATAACATCTCCAGTTTGAATAACATGTTCTAACAACTGAGCATGACCTAATTCATGCAGAGCGACACTTTCAAAATCAATTTGGTTTGTGCCTGGTAACAATGCAGTATAATTCCAATTTGTACTATTATTGAACTTAATATCAAAGCCATAGAGGTACCACTTCTTTGATAATCCAGATCCACACCCTGCAAAATACATATTGGTCATGCCCAAAACACCGGTTTCTAAAGATCCGAAACAAATAAGGTTAGTTGCGTCATTACTTGTAGAAACCAATGAAGTCATGCCATCAAATACCAGGTTTAGTGAAG
Organism: Bacteroidota bacterium; assembly: GCA_026391855.1. Classification (GTDB taxonomy): domain Bacteria; phylum Bacteroidota; class Bacteroidia; order Bacteroidales; family CAIXZF01; genus JAKLIX01. The sequence goes on from JAPLDE010000073.1 coordinate 3,237, forward strand.
TACGACATCGCCAATTATCTAGTGCTTTCATAAATATTAATCGGGCATCAATATTTGTATCAAAGACCTGGTTAAGTTTAAAAGATAACCCATTGTTATTGTTTTCTTTAACTAATTGAGTTTGAAATGTATAAGGTGCGCTTCTAATATTTGTGTGACTAAACCTTACATCTAAAACGTTCTGACTTAAAATCATTTGACCCCCATTAATAACTAATCCAATTTTACCTGAGCCAGCTGTAAATATAGTCGATGGTACAATAACTTTAATTAGCGTGTCAGACCAAACAGTGTGAATTGTACTTGTTGAGATATTAAAATAAGTGGGGATATCTGCGTCCATAAAATATATGCCATTCGTGTAAGCCCCTCTTGATAATCCAAATCCCTGTCCAAAAACACTTAATGTATCATTTGTCCCAGCACGGATTGATGATGGACTAAAGCCCGTAATACTATAAGTTGGTAAGGCAATCTTCCCTTCACCTTCTTGCCCATACTGAAACATATTTATCTTAGACAACTTTTTATAGTGGGTTAGAGTTATTTTTTCTATTACAAAATAAAAATCCGATGTGAATGGAAGGTTTTGGTAATGATCCTCTATTTTACCTTGTGGTTTATTGTATCTCAGGAAGCTTTGGATATTAAAAACCGTTTCAAAATTATCAATCTGACCAGATTCCCCAGCTAATACACTCTTTTTCAATAAGAAAACACCAATATCGCCTTCTGATAATTTAAGCTCCGGATCAACAAAATGATACTGGTTATCGAGGATGCCGCCAAGTGTGATCAGGTGAATTGTCTTTTTCCGGAGATTCCCTCTAAAGTCTTTATAAACCTCAATAACATTATCAGTCATAATATGTGTTCGTTGCATATCCCAGAAACAACGTACACTAATAACCTTTCCCTCAACAATATAGGGAGACTCTTTAAGTCGATTTTCAAGTGGAAGAACAACAATTAAAGAGAAGGCAGAACTCATATAGAAAGTTGCTACCACTAACGATAAAACGAATTTGATAACTTTTCTCAAGGCTGTCAGTATTGAAGGGTGAAATATCTTTATGCTTGCTTTATACAATTAACACATATTGTGTTGATTACGAAACAAGAAAGGTTCCCTCATGAATTTGTTGGTATAAATTTAGCGATAATATGATGCTCTTATATGTCTCCTTGTTAATATGGAATCAGTCTAAATAAAACACAACGAAAAAATACTCCCAGATACCATATATTATAGCACTTATATTAAAAGCTTGTAAGATCAAGATATCTCATATTGCATCCGATTCTCAGTAGAATTTTCTTGTCATCAGAAAACAGTGTCCAGCCATTTTGATGCTTGCCATTTTAAAGTGCTATAAGTGCACTGATAAAACAGAAATGGTGATATATCATAATGCATAGATCATTCACTCCAGGTCTTATAAGAGGACAAAAACAGGACGTTTTAACCCCTTTTATAATTGTGCTTTTTCACCTATTATTGTCGGGATATGGTATCGGTTTTAATCAGGGTGGAAACTCAGGAGTTTAAAGATAATTGGAAAGAAAAAAATAGCTATCACCTTAGCTAGTAGGCTAGGAAATAAGGAAGGGCTATATGAAGAAAGCCAGATGAGGTAAAACATTCTTCAAGAAACCATAGTAATGTATGGTAAGCCAAAAAGTGAGTTTTACATCTTCCCGGACAAAATAGTAAAAAGAAAAAAACGCAACCCGCTGATAATGAGCAAAGTTGCGTTTTTATTTTGGTGTTTTTCGAGGTCTCGAGCGGATTCGAACCGCTGTAGACGGTTTTGCAGACCGCTGCCTAGCCACTCGGCCACAAGACCTTCAGAAGTGCAAAAGTATGAAGTTTTTTAATAGCAGGCAAGAGTGGGTGAAAAAGTGATGGAGGTGAAGAAGGTGTTGAAAGTGATTAAGGTTATTAAGGTGATTGAAGTGATTAAGGTGATTGAGGAGATTGAGGTGATAAGGGCAGGGTGAAGAAGAAAGTGGTGCCTTTGCCTTCCCGGCTTTGCACCCGGATCCTGCCTTTCGGCCATTCCGCAAATTCCCTGTAGATGATGAGCACAGGACCAGTATAAGGTTATTATTCAAGCCTGTTGGTTTTTCAGATAAATTTCGGAATTTTACCATTAAAATAACCACAGATGCTTAAATACTGCCTGCTTACTGCCATACTCCTGGTCCTGACCAGCATAGGGTACTCACAGGAGAACTATCAACAGGGTTGTATCACCTTTTACAATAACGACACCCTTCACGGGCTGATCGATTACAGGAACTGGGACAATAATCCTTCTGTTATTACCTTCAAACATGGCCTTTCTTCTGCATCAAAACAGTACAAATCGGGGGAGATCAGGGAGTTCAGGGTGGCTTATGATGTTTATGTGAGCGCCATTGTGACCTATGATGCCAGCCCGCTGCAGCCAGACAGGCTTACCTATGATGTGGAGCCGAAACTCCGGACTGATACGGTATTTCTGCTGACCCTGGTTAACGGCAACAAGTGCCTGTATTATCTGAAAAACCACCAGGATAAGATACGGTTCTTTATTTGGAAGGATAACACTTTTGAAGAACTGGTGTATAGGAAATACCTGGTAAAGACGGAAAAGGCAGAAAGGGTTATCATGCCGAACCTGAAATACAAGTTTCAACTGATAGTTTACCTTCAGGACTGTCCGTCTGCTAAGGAATCTGCCGACAAAGCAGGTTATAATTCCCAAAGCCTGATCAAGCTATTTAAAACCTACCAGGGCTGTATTCCTACATCCGTTGATTATATTAAGAAACCGGACAAAATGAAGATGGAGATGGGTATTCACCTGGGGATGACAGCAACCAGCGTGAAATTCAAGGGTGATAAATATTCTCCAATGGTTGGCACCCGCTTTCCGGTTTCACTCGATGCAAGTGCAGGTCTTTATTTTGATCTGGTCAAACCCAGGAACAGAGGCAGATGGTCGTTTTATAATGGCCTTTTTTACGACTCATACCGGCTGAAGGGAGATTTTAACGACCATTTTTCAGCGCATTATTATTCCGTTTACTCCACTAACATCAACCTGACTTATATCAGGCTTCATACAATGTTAAGGTATCGTTATCAATTGAAAAACATGTCGTTACTGTTTAACGGGGGGATGTCCAATTCCTTGCAGATTTCATCGGAAAACAAGCTGAACGATAAAAGATACATGTACGGAAGTCTGGCCGACGAGTATAATTCTAAAGCTTTGGATGATCTGAAAACCTATGATTATGGGATCATTATCGGAAGCGGGATCAGGTACGGGCGATTTTCAGCGGAAGTCCGTTTTGAAACAGGGCAGGGACCGGCCTCTTCACGCGCATTCAATGCCCATTCTTCAACTTGGTACCTGCTGGCCGGATATTGTTTAAATTAGTGCGGTATTCTATTAACTAAACATGCAATCATTTAAATATAACTTATGCTGTCAAGATTTTTCACTTTTCTCATAATCAATATTTTACTTCTTATAAACGGGACTTATTCCCAGTCAGGCGCTGAAACCTATGTATGGCCAACGGATAAACTGGTTTTGCAAAACCTGAAGAAGTGGCAGGGATATAAGTTCGGGGTACTGATCCATTTCGGATTGTATTCCAAACTGGGTACGGTGGAATCTTGGGGGTTGTGTCCTGAAGACTGGGTAACCCGCGACGGGTACGACAATTACTGTAAATATGCCGACGATTACCGTAACACCAGGTTCAACTTTAACCCGGAAAAGTTCAACCCGGTAAAATGGGCGAAAGCCATAGCAGGGGCAGGTGCTAAATATTTGATATTCACCACGAAACACCATGATGGTTTTTGTATGTTCGACAGCCGGTTCACCGATTTTAAGGTGAGCGACAGATCCTGCCCGTTCTATTATAATACCGGGTCAAATATTGCCAAAGAGGTTTTCGAGGCCGGTCGTGGTGAAGGACTGGCAATAGGCGCTTATTTTTCCAAACCCGACTGGACCACTCCCTTTTTCTGGTGGCCCAACTATCCGCCCAAAGACAGAAACCCCAATTATGATATTACCAAATACCCTGAACGGTGGAAGCGGTATGTCGGCTATACCCAAAGCCAGCTTGCCGAGCTGACTTCATATTATGGAAAGATAGATATTCTTTGGCTGGACGGCTGCTGGGTCAGGCCGTTGTCGACCATCAATAAGCAGGTGGAAGAGTTTTGCAAATATCCCTATGACCTGGATATCGATATGAAGACGGTGGCTGCCAACGCCCGTTCGAAACAGCCCGGAATGCTGATTGTTGACCGCTGGGTGCAGGGGCCGTATGAAGATTACCTGACACCCGAACAGAAAACCCCCGACAAAGCCCTTGAGGTCCCGTGGGAAAGCTGCATTTCATTGGGAAATGCCTGGGGATGGGTACCCAATGATCATTACAAAACGGGGAAGGAAGTAATACAGTTACTGGTGAAGATCGTAGCCAAGGGTGGAAACCTCCTCCTGGGCATTGGGCCCGATGGCAGCGGTGAATTTGATTCTGTGGTGTACCAGCGGCTGAGTGAAGTGGGACAATGGCTTCATGTGAACGGGGAAGCCATCTATGAAACCTCCCCTGTGGCTCCGTACCAGGAAGGAAAGATAGCTTACACCGCTAAAAATGAGAACGTTATATACGCTTTTTACCTGCCTGATAAAGAAGAAAATCAGCTTCCGGACCAATTGTTGATCAAAACTACCCTGAAGGGTAACCTGCAGGTGAGCGTTATTCCGGAAGCAAAACCATTAAGCTATACCCCTGTTTCAGGAGGGATCAGGGTACAACTTCCCCCCGGACTCAGAAAAAAGAGAAACGGCGATCCTGCCCTGGTGATAAAGATCAGTAACAAATAACATGACAATAATTTTTCAGCCATGATGGAATCACTCACCCCCAACCTTTTTGTAACCGATATCAATCAAACCATCGCCTTTTACCAGACGCTTGGTTTTCAGCTTGTTATGAAAGTACCTGAAGAAGGAGATCTCGTCTGGGCTATGATGAGCTGTGGCCAGGTCAGCTTTATGTTCCAGACATTCAGTAGTATGGGCGATGAGCTGCCGGAAATTAAACGGGAAAGGGGAAGTGGTCCCCTGCTGCTTTATATTAAAATTCATGGCATCCGTGATTTTTTCAACAAAATATGTGATACGGTTCACGTTATCAAAGGGTTGGAAACCACTTTTTATGGTTCTACCGAATTTTCCATCTTCGACTGTAATGGAATGATCCTCACCTTTGCCGAGGATGAGGTAACCGGAGAAGGATAATCAGCGGATCAGGCAGGTCAGGGTTTGTTCAACACATCATTTTGATGTAGGTTTGTAAAAGGCGAAAAAACATTGGTTATGAAAAAACTTCTTTTTTTAATCATAAGCGGTGTCGTTCTGTCTTCCTGTGCAACCATTAAGCCGGAACGCCCGGTAGAAGCCTACGAAAACAAGAAACCCGAGCTAAGGCCTTCATTTATCAACATTCCCATCGATGCAAATGTCAGCGACATCGAAAAGATGCTGAACAACCAGCTGAAAGGGTTGATCTATGAAGATAACAGCCTGGATGACAACGGGGGAGATAACCTGATGGTAAAGGCCTGGAAGAAAGAAGACATTAAGCTTTCGCTTACCGATAATGTGCTCTCTTACAGGGTCCCGCTTAAGTTATGGATCAAGGCAGGCTGGAAAGTGGGGAAATTCGGCCTGGAGCTTTCCGATTACCGGGAAATGAACGCGGAAATTGCCCTGAAATTCAAAACGGCCATTACCCTTAACGCCAACTGGAGCATAACCACTAATACCACTTCCGACGGATATGAATGGCTTAGCACGCCTGTCATCAAGATCGGGCCGGTAGACCTACCTATCACCTTCATTGCCAACCTGATCCTGAAAGCGAACCAGAAAACCATCAATAAAAATATCGATCAGGGGATCAGTGACAACCTGGATATCAAGCAATATCTGAAAGAGATCTGGGACACCCTTCAAAAACCGGTGAAGGTAAATGATGAATATAATGTATGGTTGAAGGTAACCCCCCGGGAGCTGTATTCTTCCCAGCTTTCGGGTAAGGCCGGCAGGTTACACTATGTGGTGGGTGTTAAATCGATCACTGAGGCATTTATCGGAAACCCTCCGGTTACAAGCCCGGTAAAATCCATTCCTGACCTGAAGATCGGCAATCCCATCGGAGAAGGATTCCTGGTGAACCTGGTTGCCGACATCACATTTGAAAAAGCCAATGAACTGGCCAGGAAATTCCTTCAGGGTCAAACCTTTACACAAGGTAAGTATCATCTGTTGATTAATACCATTGATCTTTACGGAAGTGAAGGTAAAATGGTCATCCACCTGAATGTCTCCGGAAGCCTGAAGGGCGACCTGTATTTTACCGGCCTGCCGAAATATGCTGCTGATGACAATTCTATCAGGGTCGAAAGTCTTGATTATGAGCTTAAAACGAAGAACGCCCTGGTAAAAACCGGCAGCTGGCTGTTTCATTCAACCCTGGTAAACATGATACAGAAAAATCTGGTTTTTCCCCTGGGCGACCAGCTAAACTCGGCCAAAGCCCTGCTCCAGGAAAGTATAAAAGAATTCCCGCTTACAGAAGGGGTGGTGCTGAGGGGATCGGTCAGTGACCTTACCATTGGCGACATTCAGCTTACCCAGGAGTCGATATTGGTGAATGTGGTGCTGAAGGGGAAGGTGATTGTAACTACGAAGTGATAGAGGTGATATTTTGGGGTTAAAGTGCTCCCCCTCTCTGGAGGAGAGGGGGTTGGGGGGTGAGGCTTTCAGGGTTATGAAGGTTATGGAAGTTATGAGGTTATTAGGTTATGGAGGGTGATGAAGGTGATGGCTATTTTAAATATTAATCCTCAACGAACCTTTCGAATTTTAATGTGTTAATTCTTCATAACCTGAATAAACAATTGTACCTTTCAAGATAAAAAAAATAGAATTAATACCTTTGCTTGTCATTAAACCTGCTATATGTCAGAGCTTAACAGAAAAAAAATCACTGTTGCCACGCGGCTTGAAGAAATATACGGCGCTTTCCGTAAAGACCCACTCCCTTTGGATGATCTGAGTGCATTTCAGGAAACATCCCAGGCAAGGGGGGCAAAAATACGGCTACGTTTAGCCAGGGTACTCCGCAATAACCCTGATACGGAAAACCTGATCTTGTTTTACGGGTATAAGGGTTGCGGAAAAAGTACCGAGTTGCAGAAACTTCAAAGTGAAATCCAGGATGAATTCCTGGTGGTTAACTTTTCTGTGGAGGATGAACTCGATCCCGTTCATCTCCAGTACATTGAAGTGTTTATCGTTACCATGGAACGCTTGTTTTCCGCTGCCCAGGAAAAGAATATTCCCTTAAGCGCTGAATTCCTGCGTAATATTAAAAATTGGGAGCAAACCACCGAAATACAAACGATAAAAGATAAGTATAACCTCTCTGTTGAAGCTGAGGTTGGAGCTGATGTAAGCATTGGTATTCCCTATTTTCACAAATTCTTCGCCAAATTTAAAGCCAGCGCCAAAAGCAGCCAGTCGCTCAAGGAAACCTTGAAACAGGTAGTCGAACCGAGGTTAAGCGACCTCATCGGGCTTTGTAATGCACTGTTGACTGAAATTCGTAACAATCTGAATGATATTGGGTTAAAAGACCTGCTTCTCATTATCGAAGACATTGATAAAGCACCTCTCGACAGGGCAAAAGACCTGTTTATCAATTATGTGGGACAGCTGACTCAACTTCGTTGCAACATTATTTTCACATTCCCGCTTGCTCTTCGGTTTACTCCGGTTTTTAAGACCATAGAACCTTATTTCTCAGACCATATCGAATTACCAATGATTGAGGTGAGGGATCGTTTTGGCAATAAAAAAGAAGATGGAATGAAGGTGATGAGAGCGATTGCCGGGGCCCGGATGGATATAAAACTTCTGGAAGATCCTGCCATTCTGGATGATATGATTATTAAAACCGGAGGGTGCCTGAGGGATTATTTCAATCTGATTAAAGAGGCGGCCGAAAATGCAATGGATGAAAATCGGGCCACCATCAACCGGACGGATTATGATAAAGCCTATAAAACACTGAAACGGGAATACAAAGCCAGTATAGCGGATTACCAGCCCGAAGGGCGGAAAGATAAGGTTACCGTGCAGGATTTCTACAACGAACTGGCCAAGATTGCCTCGAATGTTGATAAAACCCTTCCTGACGAGACCGACATTGCTATGATCCTTCGCCAGAACCTGATGGTGCTGGGTTACAACGGAGAGGGCTGGTGCGATGTACACCCCGTTGTCAGGGATATTTTGATTGAAAGGGGGTTGTTGCCCGCATAAGCCGATGTGATATGACCGTATTAAAAAATGAATACCACAGGAATATCAAACGTTTGCTTCGCTTTTTTACCCGCCCGGATGCAGAAGGGTTTTTATTTGCCGTCGCCACCGACCAGCGTGTGCTCCCCGCTGTTAATAGGGAAATAGTACAGCTGGCACAAGGAAAAGGTCGCCATATCACAGTTCTTTACCTTAAGGAGAATAGCCAGATTTCATTGATGGAGCAACTCCGGCCGACAGTCTCCAACCATGCCGGCGGTATCATTGTAGCCAACCTCGACCGTTTTTTTCCCAGGGAAGACTTAGTAGTTAATGCAACAGCATCCGGATCGACTCCCTTTCAGCCCGATTTCATTTCAGAGCTTAATTTCGGCCGGGAAGCCCTGTTACGGCTGCATATCCCCCTGCTGTTCTGGGTTTCGGCTGACCATTTCCCGACGCTTCAGTTACATGCCGCCGACCTGTTCACCCAACGGGGCATGAGTACGTTGTTCTTCGATATGGACGAGGAAGAAACCAATGCTGAATTACCGGTTTCTCTCCCGCAGGAAGGGATGATCCCATTGAGTCCGGAAGAGGAAGAGACACTGCTCGACAAGATCGCCATGCTGCTTCGCCAGTTGCGGGATGCAAAAAAGGCCGGTCAACCGCGTTCCCGAATCGCTCAAAATATCGTAATGCCGCTTGCTGAAGCATTCTCCCAACTTGATGATAACCAGGCGCTTGTTTTACTGGATGAATTCAGGAAAGATTTCAATCCAAATGATACTGACACCCTTGCCAGGCGTGGAAAGGTGCTGATTTCCCTTTACCAATACAGCGAGGCCGAAAGTTTGCTTCTGCAGGCTGCCGGGTTGTTGGGAAACAGTGAAAATACGCTCAACTATTTAAGTGTTTTAGTCGATTTGGGGGATCTTTATATTGACACAGGCAGAATTCAGGAAGCATTGGATGTTTTTGAAAAAACCCTTACCCTATACCAGCAATTATTGGTTGATAAACCAGAAAGCCGTTACAACAAAAGCCAATTTGGACTGGTAAACGAACGTCTCGGAAGTATTCACACTTCAATGGGAAATCTGGTAAAGGCGTTGATGTATTACAATACATATCTTCAAATATCAGCCGAGCTTTATAAAACCTATCCCAAAAATGAAGCATATAAATACCGGGTAGCGATCTCTTTTCAAAAACTCGGAGATACATTGACTTCATATGGCAATTTGGCTAAAGCATTGAACTACTTTGAAGATGAAAAAAAGTTAAAGTTGGAGCTTTATGAATCCTTTCCACAAAATGTTTCTTTTAAAAGAGGCTTGGCAATCTCTTATCATAAACTCGGTGATACCCATACCTCATTAGGTAATTTGGAAAAAGCTTTGATGTATTATGAAAATGACTTGCAATTATCACTCGAGCTTTATGAATCCTTTCCACAAACTGCCTCCTTTAAAAATGATTTGGCAATCTCTTATTCAAAACTCGGGAATATTTATATTTCATTGGGCAATTCTGACAAAGCCTTGAAGTACTATGAAGAGGAAACGAAATTATTCAGGGAGCTTTTTAATGCCTTTCCACAAAATGTCTCTTTTAAAAATGGGTTGGCAATCTCTTACGAAAAACTCGGAGACATATTTACTTCTTATGGCAATTTGGACAAAGCATTGAACTACTTTGAAGATAAAACAAGATTACAACTGGAGCTTTATGAAGCCTTTCCACAAAATGTATCTTTTAAAAGAGGCTTGGCCATCTCGTACGAAAGACTCGGAGACACAAATGCTTCTTTAGGTAATTCATATATGGCTTTGAAGTACTATGAAGATGAAACAAAATTATTCCGGGAACTTTTTGAAGCCTTTCCACAAAATGTATCTTTTAAAAACGGCTTGGCCATCTCTTACTGGAAACTGGGTGATATTAACCAGACTTTAAAAAAGAAAACCAAAACTCGAAATTACTTCCAAAAAGCTGAAAAGCTTTTAAAGGAATTGGTTCAGGATTCTCCGCAACATACACAATATCAGCAATATTTGAATCGAGTGAAGAAGGACCTGAAAAGTTTGCAATAGTATTCAGGAGAATTAACAATTCATTTAATTCATTAATAATCAAGCACTTTAATAAAAACTCTTCTTGACACCTGATAATGGTTTATATTATGACAAGGGAAGAATCGATAAAGGAACTGCGGATCATTCCGGGGGTTGGGAAATCCATTGCACTGGACCTGTTGAATATTGGTGTCAGGAAAGTCAGGGACCTGCAGGGGAAACATCCTCAGGCGCTGTATGATCTGTCGAACCAATATGCGGGCATGGTCCAGGACAGGTGCCTGCTATATGTTTTCCGATGCGCGGTATATTATGCAGAAACCCCTGTTAATGAGCAGGATCCGGAAAAACTGAAGTGGTGGAACTGGAAGGATAAGAAGTTACTGCCGTCCCTTAAACGATCTTCGAATACAGCTTCATAAACTGAACCCTTTCAAAGACGGCGGGGTTTTCAACATTAACCTGGCTGAGTTTTCCTCGGAAATCGGTTATGGTTTTGAAGTTTTTCTCCTCCATCCATTTTTCCAGGCCATTGTTAAGGCGGGCAATCTGGTTGAAGCCGTTTTTGTAAAGGAGGGAAGCCACCTGAACGGCGGTAGCCCCGGCCAGCAGTTGCTTTACTACTGCTTCGTAATCGTGTATTCCGGTGGAAGCCACCAGGTCGCTGATCTCCAGGGTGTCAATATTGATGTCGGGCTGGAACGGCCTGTTAAACAGCACCATACCTTTGATCCCGGTATTGGAAAGGTCGATGAGGGTTTTGGTGAGCCCGGAAAAATAATAACTCACTTTTACGGAAACGGGAATGCTTACCTGCTGTTTGACGGCATCAGCCACTTCGAAGAAAACATTGTCGTTTTCGAGCGGTGTCCTGGCCGGGTTGGAAGGCAACACATAGATATTCAGCTCAAGGGCGTCGGCACCGGCCGACTCTATCCTGCGGGCAAAATAATGCCAGTCGTAAGCCGACACACAGTTGATACTGGCAATGACCGGAATATCAATGGCTTTCTTTGCATTCTCAATGAATTTCAGGTAATCGCCCAGGGTATGTTCTTTGGCGTAATCGCTGATGTAGTTCAGCGCATCATTGAAATCATAGGGTCGTGTACTTAATGTATCCTGGTACCCTTTCTGCATGGTTCCCATTACCCCGCCCTGTTCTTTGATAAGCTTATCGGTTTCATGCCTGATCTGTTCCTCGAAAATGGATTTCAGTACAACGGCACCGGCTCCGTTGGAGGCGATTTCCTTAAGCTCTTCAATGGTGTTTGTAAGCCCGGAACTTCCGGCAATGACCGGGCTTTTCATTGTAAGCCCCATGTAGTTCGTTGAAAGACTGGCCATGGTTGTAATTATATTATATGTTGATAATCAATGATTTACATAAATGAATGATAAATAAAAGGCTGATCTGGCATAAAATATACATATCAGGAAAACACTTATTCGTTTGTCAGAATGCTTTAAATCCAATGATTTCGCGGACTTCTTTCACCGTTTTGGCTGCGCTTTCCCTGGCTTTTTCGGCGCCCAGCCGGGTCACTTTACGCAGGTAATCCTCATTGGAAGCGATGTCAAGGATCTTTTCCCTGAGGGGAGCCGTAAACCGGATAATATCTTCGGCCAGTTGTTTTTTCAGGTCGCCATAACGGATACGGCATGCCTGGTACTCTTCTTCAAAGAAATCAAGTGTCTGAAGATCAGACATTACCGAGATAAGAGTAAACAGGTTTTCGACGGGTTCCGATTTGGGTTGGCCCGGTTCAGCAGGGCCGGTATCGGTAACGGCCCTCATGACCTTTTTCCGTATCACCTCAGGAGGGTCAATTAAGAAGATGGCGTTTCCTTCACCTTCCGATTTGCCCATTTTTCCACTTCCGTTGAGACCGGGGATCTTCACCAGGTTCTCCCCGAAGTTATAAGCCAGGGGTTCGGGAAAATACTCCACATGATACATCCTGTTGAACCGTTTGGCAAAAGTACGGGTCATTTCAAGGTGTTGCTCCTGGTCTTTACCTACGGGGACCTTCAGTGCCTTATGAATAATAATATCGGCAGCCATAAGCACCGGGTAAGTCAGCAGCCCGGCATTCACATTTTCGGGTTGGGTCCTGGCTTTTTCCTTAAAGGAAGTACTCCTGAGCAATTCGCCAAGGTAGGCGTTCATGTTCATGATCAGGGTGAGTTCGGCTACTTCGGGCACATCACTCTGCACGTACAGGGTTGCTTTTTCCGGGTCCACTCCGGTCCCGAGAAACTCAGCCAGCACATTTCGGATAGTTCCATGCAGATCGTTAGGGACAGGATGAGTTGTAAGTGAGTGATAGTCAGCAATAAAGAAAAAACATCGGTCGACTTCCTGCATTTTCACAAAATTCCGGATCGCTCCGAAGTAGTTACCCAGATGCAGGTTACCCGTAGGGCGTATTCCACTGACGACAGTTTGCATAGAAAATGAAAGGTTATGAAAGGTTATGGAGGTTATGGAGGTTATGGAGGTTATGGAGGTTATGGAGGTTATGGAGAATATTACATTTTTATTTCATCTCCGGCCTGGTTAAAGAACCTGTATTCGAGGAAATGGTATGATTTCATCGATCTGAGGCTGATCCAGTGGTGATATTTAAAAAACCATCTCATCCGAATGGTATACAGACCTTTAGTAAGGTATGCGTAAATGAAGGGATGGAATCCAATGGTCAGTTTTTTCTCATTTTGTTCCTGGAGGAGATATCGGATATTATTTTCCACGGTGTCGATAAAGAGGATACTCGGACGGATTTCGCCGGTTCCTTCACACACGGGACATTTTTCGTAGGTTTCAACGCTCATTTCCGGTCTGACCCGCTGCCGGGTTATCTGAACCAGACCGAATTTACTGGGGGGAAGGATGGTATGTTTGGCATGGTCTCTCGCCATTTCATTGCGAAGTCTTTCATATAGCATCCGCCGGTGTGCACCTTCCGTCATGTCGATGAAGTCGATCACGATGATCCCTCCCATATCGCGAAGGCGGAGCTGACGGGCAACTTCTCCGGCAGCTTCGAGGTTTACATCCAGTGCGTTGAGTTCCTGGGTGCTGTCGGTTTTCATCCTGTGGCCGCTGTTCACATCGATCACATGGAGAGCTTCTGTATGTTCAATGATCAGGTAGACACCACTTTTAATAGTAATAACCCTCCCGAACAACCCTTTTATTTGCTTGTCGACGCCAAAGCTCTCAAATATCGGGGTTTTCCCTTTATACAGTTTAAGGATATCTATCTTATCCGGGGCGATCTGGCGGAGATACTGATGGATTTCTTCGTATAGTGCAGAATCATCAACGGTAATACTGTTGAACGATTCATTCAGCAAGTCTCTCAGTAATGCGGATGTTCTGTCTAGTTCGCTGAGGACCTTCTGAGGAGGCTTGGCTGTAGCCAGCTTTTTTGAAACAGATTCCCACTTGGCAACCAGGTTCTTGAGGTCTGAATCCAGGTCAGCTACCAGTTTATTCTCGGCTACAGTCCGGATAATGACTCCGTAATTTTTTGGTTTTATGCTGTTGATCAGTCGTTTAAGCCTGTTCCTTTCCTCAACGCTTTTTATTTTTTGTGAAACAGATACCCTGTTTGAAAAAGGTACCAGCACCAGGTACCGACCGGCAAAAGAGATCTCGGAAGAAACCCTGGGCCCTTTGGTTGAGATGGGTTCTTTGGCAATCTGTATCAGTATGGGCTGGTTTGGGTTAAGAACCGAAGAGATTTTGTTGGTCTTCTCTATGTCTTCTTCCAGCACGAATCCATCCATGGAAAGCATTTCTGCTTTGGCCGACATGGCGATCTTTGAAAACTTCAGCAATGATTTGACCTGAGGTCCCAGGTCGAGATAATGAAGAAAGGCATCCTTTTCATAGCCCACATCAATAAAAGCAGCATTCAGCCCCGGCATGATCTTTTTGACCCTACCCAGGTATACGTCACCTACAACAAAGTTGTTGTTGCTTTTCTCCTTGTGGAGCTCTACAAGCCCTTTTTCTTCCAGTAAAGCAATTTCAACGCCTGCTGAACCAGTATTAATGATAAGTTCCTTATTCACAACAATAGCGTTAATCTATTTTCTATCAATCCGCACCTGTGATCACACCCAAGATAAGGAATTAGGCTGAAGGAATTGGCTGGGTAAAACAAGCTATCCAAAAATCATATCGCTAAAAGGTATATTCTGAATAGTTCAGAAGATGATCTATTCAGAATACCTGCGAACCGCTGATTTTTGGACAGCTGAATGTAAAGAAGAATTACTTCTTCTTATGTCTGTTCTTCCGCAAGCGTTTTTTGCGCTTATGGGTAGACATTTTGTGTCTTTTTCTTTTCTTACCGCTCGGCATATTAAATCCCTTCTTTCCTGTTAATTTTTCACCTTACTCTTGATCTCGCCCATAAAGCTTTTAGCCGGCTTGAAAGCAGGAATATTGTGAGCAGGGATAATAATAGTGGTGTTTTTTGAAATGTTCCTACCCGTTTTCTTAGCCCTTTTCTTAATAGTGAAACTGCCGAAACCTCTCAAATAAACGTTTTCACCGTTTGTCATTGCGGCTTTTACTGCGTCCATAAAGGCTTCGACGGTAGCCTGAACAGCGACCTTTTCAATTCCCGTTTTGTTAGCGATTTCAGCTACAATTTCTGCTTTAGTCATATCTAAAATCTTTTAAAGTTTTGATAATAAATTTTTTATCGAGCTGCAAATATAAAAACTTTTTGAATTGTAAACTAGTTTTACATTTTTTTCTGCCTGATTTTCTAAATTTTAGCACATTTTTTTCTCATGAGTGAATTCTCCGATAAAATTATTAACTGGTATCATCTTTTTAAAAGAGATCTTCCCTGGCGACAAACCAGGAATCCATTCCACATCTGGCTATCCGAAATCATCCTCCAGCAAACCAGGGTAAATCAGGGACTTGACTATTTCCTGGCCTTTACTCACAGGTTTTCAACCATTGAGGACCTGGCACTTGCATCAGAAAATGAGGTTCTCAGGCTTTGGCAGGGATTGGGATATTATTCAAGGGCCCGTTTCCTTCATGAGGGTGCCAGGCAAATCATAGCCAATTATGATGGAAAATTTCCTGAAGAATATGATAAAATATTAACAATCAAAGGAATAGGTGAATACACTGCTGCTGCTATCGCTTCAATTTGTTTTGATCTGCCCTGCCCTGTTCTGGATGGGAATGTATACCGGGTCATGGCAAGATACCGCCGTATCCCCGACAAAGTAAATTCTACTAAGGGTAAAAAGAAAATTTATACCTGTCTCCATGCACTCATTGATCCGCGGCAGCCCGGCAATTTTAACCAGGCCCTGATGGAACTTGGAGCCATGGTTTGCACTCCCCGCAACCCTCAATGCATGGACTGCCCGCTTCACGACAGTTGCGAGGCTTTCCTTGCCGGTGAAACCGGGGAATACCCGGTAAAAACAATCAAAAAAGTTCCCCAAAACCGGTATTTCCAATACATTATTCCCCTTGAATACCTCGCCCCTGATTTCTATACCATATTATATAAGAGGTCTTTGGGAGATATCTGGGCCAGGTTGTTCGAATTTCCGCTCATCGAGACAGAAAAAGAACTTTCCCGGGATGAGATCACTCAGCATCCTGTTTTTCTGAATTGGTTCGGACAGGATAAGACCAGGCTACTGTACTTTTCTCACCGGATAAAACACCAGCTTACCCACCGGACCCTGTACACCCGTTTTTATATCATTATCTCCGCAAATTCACTTTCAAATATGCCAAAGCATGGTTTCATCCGGGTAAAAATGAATGAGCTGACTCATTACCCTTTCCCAAGACTGATCGAAAGCTTTTTATCCAATCCTCATATTATCAACATATTATCCGATCTGTCGAACTTCACTGGTGCTTCCGGCTCCGGAAAAAAGCAAGAATAAAGATACGCAGACCGACGGCTTTAAGACCGGTTAACCGCCAAAAATCAAAAAAAAGATGCAATGTATTTTACCATGCAAGTAAATGGTTGTATATTTCGTACCTGATATTCAGGTACTCGGGCTGCCTGCTATGTAACCGGATTTCTATGCAGAAAGTTGAAATTAACTTTGATGAAAAGAAAACTTCCCCGGATGAGGTGATCATCCGGATGGCTGGCCAGTTAGATATTAACCAGTCGGAACTGATCAGGGAAAGGCTTTTACCTGCATTGAAAAGGTATAAAGTCATTCATTTGGAAGGACAATCCATCGAGCAGATCGATCTTTCCTTTCTGCAGATCCTTCATTCATTCCTGATCAGTTGCAAGCAGCTCGGAATCAAAGTAAGTTATCATTTCCATGTAAATGATGAACTTAAAGCATTATTGGTCCATACAGACCTGGATTTAACATAACAGGAAAGTAACCTTAATCATATGGCAAAAACAATATTAGTAGTCGACGATTCAGAAAGTATCAGGGAGGTAGTGGGATTTACCCTTCAGAATGAAGGTTTCACTGTGATCAAAGGTAATGATGGCAGAGATGCGTTGAAGTGTTTTGACGGGAGGCCTATAGACCTGGTTATCACTGATTTGTATATGCCGGAGATGGATGGCCTGGAATTTATCAGGGAAATCCGGAATATGAGCCAGTATAAGCATATTCCTATCCTTTTTCTCACCACTGAATCGCAGTTATCAAAGAAATTAGAAGCAAAGGACGCGGGAGCAACCGGATGGATCATCAAACCTTTCGTCCCTGAAAAATTGATGAATATTATCAGAAGAGTGATCCGTTAAAAGGGTTCGGGTGATTTTTTACCATGAAGCATAATTCATTAAATAAAAACAAGATACTTATCGTAAATGATGCTATTGCTGTATCTGCCTATATTGAGGTGATCCTCAACAGTGCAGGCTATGCAACCGAAAAGGCAGCCAATGGCGTGGAAGCGCTTGAAATTTTAAACCAGACTCAGTTTCAGTTAATTATTACCGACCTCAATATGCCGGAAATGGATGGCTTTGAGTTGACCCGGCAGGTAAGACAGGATACCAGATACCGGTTTGTTCCGGTGATCTTTCTTACAGGGGAGGATAAATCGGGCGTACAGCAAAAAGCCCTGGAAGTAGGATCCTCCGCGTTGCTTTCCTTCCCTTTTCAAAAAACTACATTGTTTAAACTCATCAGGACCCTGATACGATGATCGATTACCTCCATAGTAAGTTCCTGGAAGAATCGGGTGATCTGCTGAATGACCTGGAAAATAGTTTATTGGAGTTAGAAAATCATCCTGAAAATGAGGCAACCGTAAACCGGATCTTCAGGGCTCTTCATACCCTGAAAGGGTCGGGAGCAATGTTTGGTTACGAGGTAGTCAGCGATTTTACACATGACCTGGAAACGCTCTATGATGAAGTAAGAAACAAAAAGATCCGGGTAAACCAGGAAATCCTCGATGTTACGCTTCAGGCCGTTGATTTACTCAGAAATATAATATTTGACCCGTCGGCCGACACCGACTCCATTAAGAATAAGCTCGATCTGCTGGGTACCCGTGCAGTTGCCATTATTGAAACAACCCTGGGAAGCGGTTCGGTGGTCAGATACAAAAGCACCAAAGCGGAAGAAAATAAAGAACCCGGTAACAATGAACTTAAGACATTCAAAATCAGTTTTAAACCTTACCCGGATATTCTAAAACACGGGAATAATCCGCTTTACCTGGTTGATGAACTATTTCTGCTGGGTGACTGTAAAGTTAAAAGTTTCCTGGAAGGTTTGCCTCCGCTTGAAAATCTTGAGGTGCATATTTGTTACGTTCGCTGGGAAGCATCACTGACGACCACTTCAGATATCAGTGACGTTAGAGATGTTTTCCTTTTTGTTGAAGATCAGTCAGATATACAGATCGAGGAAGTGCCTGTTGAAACTGAACCAGAGGAACTCAACCAGCCGGACCAGAATCAGCAGGTTGAGGCTGTGGTTTCTCCGAAAGCCACTTTTGCAAGCACAATCAGGGTTTCATCATCAAAACTTGACCAGTTGATGAACCTGGTCAGTGAACTTGTGACTATGCAGGCTCGCCTGGATATGGTTTCGCAACAAACCGCAGACCCGGAGATCGAAGGCCTGGCGGAATCGCTTCAAAAACTGAGCCGTCAGTTGCGCGATATCACTTTTGAGATCAGCATGATACCGCTTCAGAGTATTGTTACACGGTTTCAGCGACTGGTAAGGGATCTGAGCCAGGAACTCGGTAAAGAAATTGCATTTGTTACTGAAGGCACTGAAACAGAGCTGGATAAGACTGTCATTGAATTAGTTACTGACCCTTTACTCCACTTATTAAGGAATAGTATTGACCATGGTATAGAACTTCCGGAGAAAAGGCTGGCAAAAGGTAAACCCACCCTGGGAAACATCAAACTCAGGGCTTACCATTCCGGCCCGAATGTTTGTATTGAGGTGATTGATGACGGAGCCGGTATAAGCCAGCAAAAGGTCGTCAGCAGGGCTGTTGAAAGAGGATTGGTCCAACCGGGCCAGGCCCTGACTGAAAAAGAAATATTCAACCTGTTGTTCCTGCCGGGTTTTAGCACTGCCGGTTCTGTGTCAACCGTATCTGGCAGAGGTGTGGGCTTAGACGTTGTAAAACAAAACATTAACGAGATCAGGGGAGAAATACAGGTTTCCTCTGAGGAAGGTAAAGGAAGTATTTTCACCCTCCGGGTTCCCCTGACCCTTTCCATCATTGATGGTTTGTTGGTTTCAGTTGGTGTTGAAAGGTTCATTATTCCACTGGACCTGGTTGAAAAGATCGTGGTCTTCAGTCACCAGGAGCTGGTGGATTCCTTTCACAACCTGATCGGGATCGGTGATAACAAACTTCCTTTCTATTATCTGCGCGAAGAGTTTAATATTCAGGGAGAAGAGCTGGAATTGGAACAGTTTATTATTGTGAATTACAAGGGACAGCAGGTGGGACTTGCGGTTGATCATGTTATTGGTGAGTACCAGATTGTTATTAAACCCCTGGGAAAAATCTTTGCCAGGAACAGGATGTTTTCAGGTGCTACCATTTTAGGCGACGGGGAAGTTGCCCTGGTGTTGGACACCCACCGGTTAATTAGCGATTTATCTGATTATCAGAGCATTATTTAATATCAAACGATATGGAAGAATCAACGGTTATCCATCAGCAATCCTTTCTCTCTTTCAGGGTCGGTAAAGAGTTGTTTGCTGCTGAAGTCGGGAAGGTCCTGCATATTCTTGAACTGATGAGGATCACCGCTGTCCCTCACAGCCCCCCGGATATGCTTGGCGTTATCAACCTGAGAGGGTCTGTGCTGCCCGTTATGGATTCCAGGATCAGGTTTGGCATCGAAACTCAACCATTTACACGGTATACCTGTATCATCGTGATGGAGATCATCCTTGACAACGAGCCATTAAGGATCGGAGTCCTGGTTGATTCTGTACAGGAGGTGATCGAGATTGACCTCAGGGAGATTCAACCACCACCGAATATTGGCAGCAAATTTAAGGCAGAATACATCAAGGGAATGATCCGTCACGGGGATGAGTTCATCATGTTGCTTGATGTTGATAAGGTATTTACAACAGATGAATTGTTAATGGTTCAGGAAGTCACACCAGAGGAAACACCTGATAATTAGCATGTTAACTATATTTATCACAATATAAAAGGAATTTGTTATGAAATATCCGTTTAAACACAGTTTTTACCAACCGTGAATGATAATAATGGATATTCTATATGATCATTGAAATCAAAATTATTATCATATGAAATTCTCAAATATCAAGATCGGAATGAAACTGGCCATTGGCTTCGGGATCGTACTGATTCTCACGATGGTACTGGTTTTTGTTGGAGTGACAGGGCTCAACCGGATAAAAGACAGCTTTGAAAGAAGATCGCTGATCATCAAAGTCAATGATAACCTGGTAAATGCCCACCAGAATGAGCTTCTATACAGGATCAACCGGGACAACAGCTCCTCTGAAAAAGTCATCATCCAGTTGGCAAACATTGGCAGGTATCATGAGGAGGCCGTTACCACCTTCAAGGAACCGGAGTTTCTGGCCGAACTGGATAATATTCAAAAACTGGCAAAGGAATACCAGTCAACTTTCCAGGAGTACGTTGCTGTTGAGCAGCAGCAAACAGAGCTGGTAGTTAAAATGGATGAACTGGCAGGCAGAACCACCCGGGATATTCTTGGTGAAACCGACATGAAGGCTGATAAGGACAATAAAAAGAAGGATTTGCTGATCAATATCCTTCAGGCCGGGATAGATGCCAAAAAGTACCTGTTGACAGGAGATGACAAATATAATGAGCAGGTAAATGAGTTTTTCGTTAAAGCCTCAAAGCAGGCAAATGACATCAGAAATGAAAAGATTGGGGATGCTATTAAGGAGTACCAGCGGCTTTTGAGTGAGTATTCAGAGAAGGAGAGAGCCCAACAGCAAACAGCAAGATTACTGGATGATTCAGAAGCTAAGGCAAGACAAGCGGGAAACAATTCCACCGAGGAGCAGGCGACCGATATGTATAAGATGATTACCCGGATGAACTATTCGTTTGTTTTATTAGCCCTGCTGACCCTCGTCCTTGGGATTACCTTTTCGCTCCTGATCACCCGGACGGTATCCAGGGGGATCAGACGGGGTGTCGGTTTTGCCACCATGCTGGCCCAGGGAAAGCTGGATGCTGACATCGAACCGGCCTACCTTGAAAGAAAGGATGAGATCGGAAAACTGGCGGTATCCTTACAGCAAATGCTTGAAAAACTAAGGGATGTTGTTGAAAGTGTAGTATCCGGAGCGAATAACATTACTTCCGCCAGCCAGCAACTCAGTAATTCTTCCCAGCTGGTTTCACAGGGAGCTACTGAACAGGCCTCCTCTGCAGAAGAAGCCTCCTCAGCCATTCAGCAGATGACAGCCAATATTCAACAGAATTCAGAAAATGCACAGGTTACAGAAAAAATGGCGGCCAAAGCGGCTGTCGACCTGGATCAAAGTTCGCAGAATGTTAACAATACAGTGAATTCTATGAAACAGATCGCAGGCAAAGTGCTGATCATCAACGATATTGCCTTCCAAACTAATATACTTGCCCTGAATGCCGCTGTTGAAGCTGCCCGTGCCGGTGAACATGGAAAAGGATTTGCTGTGGTTGCCGCCGAGGTCAGAAAACTGGCTGAACGAAGCCAGGTAGCTGCCTCAGAGATCAACCAGCTGGCCTCTGTCAGCGTGAACGAAGCTGAAAAATCAGGCGCCATGCTACAGTCACTGGTCCCGGAAATCCAGAAAACAGCCCGGCTGATCCAGGAGATCTCAGCTGCCAGTATGGAGCAAAATTCAGGCGTTAACCATATCAATATCGCCATTCAGCAACTCAACCAGGTGATCCAGCAAAATGCCGCCTCTTCAGAAGAAATGGCTACCAGTTCAGAAGAACTCGAAAGCCAGGCTTCTCAACTGCACGACCTGATCTCTTTCTTTAAACTTCCTTTTGCTGCTGATTTCCATCAACATTTTAAACGTAAAAACGGGGGAAACAAGAAACTGAAAACAAACTGGGAACCCGGCTCTCTTAGCCATCATGCACCCAGGAGTCTCCCATACAGTGGCCATCAGGATAACCTCGACAAACAATTTGAACGCTTCTGAATGTAAAGGGAAAAATGCTGATACCCAATCCGAAGCTCTCCGAACCCGATTTTCTGAAAATCTGCCAGTTTATACTTGATGATTGCGGTATTAAATTGACCAGTGAGAAAAAAACCATGGTTGAATCAAGGCTTCAACCAAGGTTACGGCATCTAAATATGTCATCATTTTCAGAATATGTCTCAACGGTGTTCAAGTCACCGGATCCCAATGGTGAGATCATCCATATGATTGACTGCCTCACTACGAATAAGACCGACTTCTTCAGGGAATCAGCTCATTTTCAGTATCTTTCAGCCTATGCCCTTCCCGAATTCCACAGCGAGCGGTCAGGAAGATCTTTCAGGATATGGTCGGCCGGGTGTTCAAGCGGTGAAGAAGCTTACTCCCTTGCCCTGGTACTCAATGAATTCACTTTAAAAAACCCTGGTTTTACCTTCGAAATTTGGGCTACCGACCTGTCTACCAGGATGCTGGATATCGCCCGAACAGGCATTTACGCGGAAAGCAGGGCGAATGATATCCCCATGGACCTGAAAAAAAAATACCTGTTAAAGAGCATCGACACAACTCAGAAAAAAGTTCGCTTCATTCCGGAGATCAGATCGAAAATAAAGTTCGACAGGATTAACCTCGTTAATGAAGATTTCAAAAGCTTTGGTATTTTTGATGCGATCTTCTGCCGCAATGTGATCATATACTTCAATAAAGATAACCAGAACAGGGTGATCACCAAGCTGTACCGGCAGCTCCGCAATGAATGTTTCTTATTTATCGGCCATTCTGAAGTTATTTTGGACCAGGAAATGTCCCTGATACAGGTCAGGCCGTCATTATACAGAAAAACAACCATGATATGAATAACAGCAACGATGAGGAATTACTCCGGGAGCTTAAGCGCAGGGTTGAAGAGCAGAAACAAACCGTCGATGCGCTCAACCGGATCAATGATGAGCTTCTCCAGGTCAACAAAAGACTGGAGGAATCAGAAGCGCTGAAAAGTCATTTTATCTCCAATATCTCGAATGAAATTGTGAATCCTTTCACTGCCATTGTCGGTTTATCCAGGAGTATACTGGCATTGGATGACAGTCAGATGGGGCTGGCCAGAAAGATGGCGGGAATGATCTTCAGTGAGGCTTTTCACCTGGATTACCAATTAAAGAACATCTTTATGGCAGCTTCTCTGGAAGCCGGGAATCTGGATATTAATTGTCTGAAAACCAATATTTTAAAAGTAATTCAGAACCTGGAAGAAACGTATCGTTATGACCTGTTGAACAAACATCTTGAACTGGTCATCGAGCACTCTACCGGTGCAGGTGTTGAAATTACCTGTGATGTGGAGAAGGTGGAGCTGATGCTGTCCAATATTATCAACAATGCCATCTTATTCAGCGACCCTGGTAAAACCATCATTATCAGGATTATAAATCATGAGGACTTCTTTTCCATTGAAATTGAGGACCAGGGACCGGGAATCGCTCAGGAAGATATCCCAAGGATATTCGACAGGTTTCACAGGGTGAGCACACAGATAAATTCAGTGAGAAGGGGTAACGGGTTAGGCCTTTCTGTCAGTAAAGCGTTGAGCGACTTTCTTGGCGCCGCTATTGAAGTGGAAAGTGAACAGGGTAGAGGTTCACTTTTCAGGGTGGTGATGCCCGTGAAAATAACAGATAATGCAGACATTAATGGCTATTCTACGGCAGGTAATGAAACGATTTTTGAAGATGGTCTGATCTTTTGATCAAAATGGAATACGACAGTCACTATTTATACCCTTCTGCCATTTATGCAGATAACAAACCGGTCATGATAACGACGGTTCTGGGATCCTGTGTGTCTGTCTGCCTATATGATAAAGTCAGGAAAAAAGGCGGGATCAACCATTTCATGTTACCTTACTGGAACGGCCAGGGACTGGCATCGCCCAAATACGGGAATATAGCTATCGAAAAGCTGATCCAGCAGATGACGGCTATTGGATGCAACAAAAAAGACCTGGTAGCCAAGGTTTTTGGCGGGGCGAACGTCTTAAATGAGAATTATTCGGTTTATAATATTGGCAGGAGGAATGTTGACCTGGCCATGAAAATGCTTTCGGCTCACGGGATCAGGGTTGAGAGTTCGAGTGTGCTTGGGTTCCGTGGCAGAAAGATCATTTTCGACACTTATTCAGGAGAAGTATTGCACCAGTTTCTTAATAAAACTAATGGAAGAAAGGAAAATCCATGATCAAAGATAACAAAATCAAGGTGTTGATTATTGATGATTCAGCTGTGGTTAGGCAGGCATTAACCAGGATCCTTGAGTCCGACCCTATGATCAGTGTAATAGGAACTGCAGCTGACCCGATTTTCGCAACACAGCGGCTTGTAAAGGAAACCCCGGATGTAATAACGCTGGATATAGAAATGCCCCGGATGGATGGTCTTACCTTTCTGAAAAGGATCATGTCGCAGCATCCCATTCCAACTATCATCATATCCAGTTTCGCACCCAAAGATTCGCATATGGCGATCCGGGCTTATGAATACGGGGCAGTAGATGTTATCCTCAAACCCGATCTTTCTTCACCCCAAAGCATTGAAGAAGCAAGGGCCAAGATATGTGAGACCGTTCGAACGGCTTCTGTGGCAAAGATTGCCAGAAAAGCCACCTCCTCAGAAGTCACGATAGAGCCGAAACTCACTGCCGATGTGATCCTTCCCAAAATGCTAACAACTACGACCTGGATCAAATCCGACCAGGTGATCGCCATAGGAGCCTCAACCGGCGGAACTGAAGCAGTCAGGATATTACTGGAGGCTATGCCTGTTACCTGTCCGGGTATACTTGTGGTGCAACATATGCCGGAAATTTTCACGCGGTCCTTTTCCGACCGGCTGAACCAGCTTTGCAAAATAGAGGTAAAAGAAGCACAGAACGGGGATATACTCGTTAAAGGAAGGGCCCTGATCGCCCCCGGTAATAGTAGTGGACGGCCCTCCGGTAAACCGCCACAGGCCCTCTGTAGATGTTCTCTTCCGGTCGGTT
The DNA here is from genome assembly GCA_026391855.1 of Bacteroidota bacterium. Lineage (GTDB taxonomy): Bacteria > Bacteroidota > Bacteroidia > Bacteroidales > CAIXZF01 > JAKLIX01. Next base: position 28,438 of record JAPLDE010000073.1, read on the forward strand.
GCCCAGGCCCAGGGTCTTACCTCCATTGGTGTTCTGCTAACGGGAATGGGTGATGACGGAGCCAGGGGACTACTGGAAATGAGGCAATCAGGAGCCTATACCGTAGCCCAGGATGAAAAATCCTCAGTAGTCTTCGGAATGCCAAAAGAAGCCATCAAAATGAATGCTGCCTGTTCGGTAATCGCCCTCAACCAAATCTCTTCCCATATCCTTTCAAGGCTCCCTTGACCGGTTTTCTAATAATCTCTTTTTCAACACATTAAAAAAATAATCAATTTTTTTTGAAATTTTTTCGCCTTTTTATTTCCATTTTGCCACCCCAATTTCATCTATATTTGTGTAACTAACCATTAACCTTAAATTAAAAAGAGATGGCAAACGGAGTAAACAAAGTGATCCTTATAGGTAATCTGGGTAAGGATCCTGAGATCATGACGCTGGACAATGGGGTGAAGAGAGCCACCTTTTCTTTAGCCACAACAGAATCATTCAAAACCAAGGATGGTTCCAGAACCTCTCAAACCGAATGGCATACCGTCATTTTATGGCGGGGACTGGCCGAGGTTGCAGAACAATACCTGAAAAAAGGTTACCAGATCTACCTGGAAGGTAGGATCAGGACAAGAAGCTGGGACGATAAAGATGGCAACAAACGTTATACCACTGAAATAGTGGGAGATAACATGACCATGTTAAGCCGTCCGACCGGGCAGGGTCATACCGAGGAACATGCTGCAGTACCAGAAGTACAGGGCGAAATGTCTTCGACACCACCCACCGAACCTGACGATCTTCCGTTCTGATAAAACGGTAGGGTAAAAGGGTTGAGTAATTCTCAACCCTTTTATTTTCAAATGATTATATTTTTTGATGTGATTTCAATACCTTTGTATCGTTACTATTAATGCTGACCCACTTGGAAGACCCTCTTTCAGAACCGTTTAAACTGCTGTCGGTCCTTATTCAGGAAGCAGCCGTCCGCTTCTCATTTTCGGCTGTCATCATTTCCTTTTTAATTATCGTTATCCTCCTGCTCCTGCTGGCCTTACTTTCGGCGGCAGAGGTTGCTTTTTTTACGCTTAAACCATTCCAGGTCAAGGAAATACGGACCAACAAATCGGAAAATGACGACCTTGTGGCCCTAATGCTGCAGGATCCAAAGAAATTGCTGGCAACCCTTCTTATATCAATAAACTTTCTGAATGTTTCCATCGTCATCCTTTCTACCTTTATCACCCATTCCCTGCTGGATATCAGTCATTTCCCCATATTGGGTTTTATCCTCCAGGTAGTGGCCGTCACTACGCTCATCCTGTTTTTTGGCGAGATCCTACCTAAAGTGTATGCCACGCAGCAGCCGGAAAAGGTCGCTGTCTTTATGTCGAAACCGCTGCAGATGCTGGTCAGGTTACTTCACCCGATCAGCCATGTGATGGTTTCTTCCACTCAGTTCGTAGATAAACGAATGGCCCGGAAATATCCCAATATCTCAATGAGCGAACTGGAAGAAGCCATCGATATTACCACCAACGAGAATACCCCTGAAGAGGAAAAGAAAATTCTGAAAGGAATTGTAAATTTCAGCGAAATTGAGGTGAAAGACATTATGAAATCCAGGATCTTTATCACCGCAGTGGAAAACAATATTTCCTTCCCTGAATTGATGCAGGTGGTCCTTGATTCAGGCTATTCCCGTATTCCGGTATATGAAGATAATCTTGATAAAGTAACCGGGACGCTGTATACCAAAGACCTTCTTCCCCATCTGAATGAAAAGGATGATTTTCAGTGGACCCGGTTTATCCGACAGGCATTCTTTGTGCCCGAAGGCAAAAAGATCAATGACTTAATGGCCGACTTTCAGCAAAAAAAGAACCACCTGGCTATAGTGGTTGATGAATATGGAGGTACATCCGGCATCATTACCCTGGAAGATGTAATCGAAGAGATCGTAGGCGAGATCAACGACGAATTTGATACAGATACCGAAGAATCAGGGTTTTCAAAACTCGATGAACATAATTTCGTTTTCCGGGGAGAGATCCCGATGACGGATTTCTGCAGGGTAATGAAGATCGATCCTGATGTGTTTGAAAAAGTGAAAGGAGAATCGGGGACCCTGGCAGGTCTTATCCTGGAAATAACAGGAAAAATCCCTGAACCGGATGAGAAGATCAATTTCGGCAGGTTCATCTTCCGTATCGAATCAGCTGACAAACGCAGAATTAAAAAGATAAAGGTAACCCTGACAGATGCTTCCAATGAATAAACGGCCGGCAGAACCACTAAGAATGATGGCCCTGCTAGTGACCGCCATCCTCCTTTATTCCTGCACCGAATCTTATACACCCAAACCCTCCGGATTCTTCAGGATCGACCTTCCCAAAAAACAGTACCGGGTTTTCGACTCTACTTACCCCTACCGGTTTTCTTATCCATCCTATGCCAGGATTGTTCCCAAAACCGATTCAGGATCAGAACCTTACTGGATGAACGTGGAATTTCCCAAGTTCAAAGGAACTCTTCACCTGAGCTATAAAACGGTAAAAAATAACCTCCCCCTTTTCCTCGAAGAATCCAGGGACCTGGTCATGAAACATATTCCGAAAGCAAATGGGATCGACGAAACAGTGATCAGCAAACCTGAAAACAAGGTATATGGGATGATGTACGACATCCGCGGAAATAATGCCGCCTCCGCCTTCCAGTTCTACCTCACCGACAGCACCAGCCATTTTATCAGGGGCGCCCTTTACTTCTGGGTCACCCCGAACAATGATTCCCTCAAACCGGTGATCGACTTCCTGAAAGAAGATATGAAGGTGATGATAGAAAGCCTTAAATGGAAGAAGAATTGACAATTGACAATTGACAATTGACAATTAATAATTAATAATTAATAACTTGGTATAATACTAATATTCAGCTGTTTACACATGAAAAATCTTATCTACTGCCTATTTATGCTGATTTTTACGGTTGGGATGGTGAAGGGTCAACCGGGCCTGAGCCAGCGGGCAAAGATCTATACGGATGTGAAAGGCCTGGTCCGACTGTCACAGCTGGGTATACCGGTTGATGAAGGAGTTTTGAAAAAAGGAGAATACCTGCTGTCTGATTTCTATGCGACTGATCTGCAAAGAGTCAGGGAAAATGGTTTCCAGGTTGAAGTATTGATTGATGATCTGTCCACCTACTACGCCGAAAGGAACAGGGAGAGCCTTGCCAGGATGAAAAGTCCGGAATACAAGGCAAAATTAGTCCCTGCTGACCTTGTGTGGCCTGTCCCCAACGGGTTTACCCTTGGCTCGATGGGAGGATTCAGCACCTGGGACGAGATGAAAGCCCACCTGGATAATATGGCTGCGCTTTACCCCAATCTCATCACGGTTAAAGCCCCCGTTTCCGCCCAGAATACGGTGGAAGGGCGATCGCTCTATTGGGTTAAATATCTGATAACCCGAATGTTAACGAAAACGAACCCCAGGTTTTATATACCGGCATGCACCATGCCCGTGAACCCATCGGCATGCAGCAGTTGCTGTTTTATATGTACTACCTGCTGGAGAACTATGCCACTGATCCTGTGGTCCAGTATATTGTGAACAATACAGAAATGTACTTCATCCCCATCATCAACCCCGACGGATATGAATATAACCGGTCTACAGACCCTGAAGGCGGCGGAATGTGGAGGAAAAACAGGAGTAACAACGGAGGTGGCAGCTATGGCATTGACCTCAACAGGAACTATAATTTTATGTGGGGTTTCGATGATGTGGGGTCCTCCCCTGATCCTTTTTATGAAACATACAGGGGTACGGCCGGGTTTTCCGAGTTCGAGACCCAGAGTATCAGGGACTTCACTAATTCACACAACTTTAAACTCGCCCTCAATTACCATTCCTTTGGCAACGACCTCTTATCCCCCTGGGGATATACCGGTGATTCGCTGACCATGGATGACAGCATCTTTTCAGGTTATGCCGGCGAACTGACCAAAGAAAATCATTACACAACTGGAACCGTCAGTTCAACCTTGTATCTTTCCAATGGCGGTAGCGATGACTGGATGTACGGAGAACAGCTTTCCAAACCCAAAGTGTTTGCTTACACTCCCGAAGTGGGAACAGCAAATGACGGTTTCTGGCCCATGCCGGAGAGGATCATTCCGCTTTCCCAGGGAACCATGTGGCAGAATGTGCTGGCTGCCTTGATGGTGATCCAGTATGCCACAGTTAAAGACCTGGAACCGCTGTTCATCCCTCACCAGGGATACTTGCATTACAACATCAGGAGACTGGGTATGCAACCCGGTACTTTCACCGTAACGGTTCAGCCCCTGGGCAGCGATTTCCAGAGCACAGGACCGGCACAAGCTTACAACAGCCTTAATTACATGCAGACCGTTAACGATTCTGTCTCTTTCCAGCTGAACCCTTGGGTACAGGATGGCCAGTATGTCCAGTATCTCCTGAAAATATCAAATGGCAGCATAACATTTACGGATACCCTCACCAAAGTAGTGGGAGAACCTGTAACCATTTTTAGCGACCCGCTTGACAATGCATCCAACTGGACCGGGGGATGGGCCCTCACCTCCGGCAATTACTTCTCGCCTCCCTCCTCCATGACCGATTCGCCTTTAGGCGATTATGACAACAATATCCAGTCTTCAGAAACGCTCTCAGGCACGATAAACCTGACCAATGCCGCCATGGCTGTCCTCTCTTTCCAGGCCAGTTGGGCGCTTGAATACGATTACGATTATGTCCAGCTGAAGATCTCCAAGGATAACGGGATCTCCTGGGCCCCGGTGGCAGGCCATTTTACCCGCCCCGGTTCGGTGTACGAGGCAACGGGTGAACCGTTGTACGACGGAGTGCATCCCGCCTGGGTGAAAGAAGAAATAAACCTGGCAGATTACCTCGGCTACAACATCAAACTCCGCTTTACTATCACTACCGACAACGGGACAACCATGGACGGGTTCTATTTCGATGATGTTACCGTTCAGGTGGTGAATACGGTTGGAATCCCTGAAAATCAGCAGACTGGCATTGTTCTCAGCGATCCTGTCCCAAATCCCGCTAACCAATCAGTAATTTTCCACCTAAGCCAACAATCTGACAACCAATTATATACTATTGAACTGCTGAATGTAACCGGTCAACGGGTCAGGGAGATGCGAACTTTTCCGGGTAACAACGTAATGGGTACCGGTGATATTCAGCCGGGAGTTTACTTTTATCGGTTCAGTAGTGGAACCGAAGTGCTGAAAACCGGAAAACTGCTCATCAGCCGTTAACGGGCACACGTTCATACGGGCAAACGTTCTAACGATTAAAAGAAACAGGATCAGGATTTTCTTCATCATTCATGATATCCATCTGACGCTGAATGGATTCACGGTGGATCAGCTCCAGTAATCCCATGAGAAAATCCTCGCTGAGCCCCAGCTGAAGGCCGTTTTCAAGCCGGTCCTTGATAATGGTCTGCCATCTTTTAATCTGGAGAATGGTGATATTATTCTCCTTTTTGTACCGTCCGATATCGTCCACTATCCTCATTCGCTGCATCAGTACATTCAATAAGGCATAGTCTACTTTATCTATTTCCTTCCTGAGTTCTTCCAGGTGGCTCCGGTATGATTCGTTACCATTGGCTTTCCGTATCACCAGGTGATCGATCAGGAAACGCAGTTCGGCAGGGCTGATCTGCTGGGCAGCATCGGTAAGAGCCTGCTGGGGCCGGATATGGGTCTCAATCATCAACCCTGCCATATCCATATCCATCGCCTTTTGTGCCACCAGGTGTATGTTTTCCCTTTTACCGCAGATATGACTGGGGTCGCAGATAACCGGCAAATTTGGGAACAGCCGCTTGAGCTCGATTGGGATCTCCCACATGGGTGAATTCCGGTAATTTTCGCGCTGATAGTAGAAAAACCCCCGGTGAACGGCTATGAGTTTATTTATTCCCGACTGGTTCAATCTTTCCAATGCCCCTATCCAAAGCCTGATATCCGGGTTCACCGGGTTCTTGACCATTACGGGAATGTCTACTCCTTTCAGCACATCGCAGATCTCCTGGATGGAAAAAGGGTTTACCACTGTTCTTGCGCCAATCCATAAGATATCGATCCCGTATTTCAGGGCTTTTTCAATATGGCCGGGATTGGCAACCTCAACGGTCGTAAGCAGCCCGGTCTCCTGCCCGGCACTTTTCATCCATTCCAGGCCTCTCTCTCCAACCCCCTGGAACCCTCCGGGTCTTGTCCTTGGTTTCCATAAACCCGCCCTGAAAACCTTAACATGCGGAATACCAGCCACTTCCCGGGCAGTTGACAACACCTGCTCTTCTGTTTCCGCACTGCATGGCCCGCTGATCACCAAAGGCAGATCATCACCGGTAAGCCAGTCTTTTATAGGTATAATGTCGAGTGACATAAGCATTTAGCCCGGCAAAGGTAGGAATAAAACAAAGGATGAATTCTTTTTGTTATTTTTGCGGCCGCAATTAAAATGCCGGAAGGCACATCGCTGAATAAAAATGGAAAAACCGAAAAGAACAGTAATCAGGAAGCTGCTTAAAGAAAGCGGCCGGGAGCAGTTTGGTCAGCTTGTTCATGTGAAAGGATGGGTGAGAACAAAAAGAGGCAACAAAAACATCGCCTTTATCGCCGTGAATGACGGGACCATCATTCATAACATTCAGGTAGTGGCTGAAGTCCGGAATTTTGATGAAAATCTGCTCAAGCAGATCAATACAGGTGCCTGTATCGCGGTTACCGGGACGCTGGTAGAATCTCCGGGACAGGAACAACCTGTTGAAATACAGGCCGTTGAAATAGAAATGCTTGGATTTGCCGATCCCGAAACCTTCCCCCTGCAAAAAAAAGGGCACAGCCTGGAGTTTCTTAGGGAAATCGCTCACCTTAGGCCAAGGACCAATACCTTCGGCGCTATCCTTCGCATCCGCCATGCCATGGCCTTCGCCATCCATAAGTTCTTTAACGACATCGGTTTTTACTATATCCACAGCCCCATCATCACCGGTTCTGATGCGGAAGGCGCCGGCGCCATGTTCCATGTTACCGCTATGGATATCGACAACCCGCCCAGGACAACCGAAGGGAAAGTTGATTATACACAGGATTTCTTTGGAAAAGAAACCAACCTGACCGTTTCCGGACAGCTGGAGGCCGAACTGGCAGCCCTTGCACTGAGTGGGGTTTATACCTTCGGACCCACCTTCAGGGCCGAAAATTCAAATACACCCCGCCACCTGGCTGAGTTCTGGATGATAGAACCTGAAATGGCCTTCTATGACATCCGCGACAATATGGACCTGGCCGAGGAATTCCTCAAATACCTCATCCGCTATGCGCTGGATCATTGCATGGATGACCTGGAATTCCTCAACAAGATGTATGACAACGAATTGATTGACAGGCTAAAACAAATTCTCGACAACCCTTTCGAAAGGTTAAGCTATACCAAAGCCATTGAAATTCTTATGGCTTCCGGACAGGATTTTGAATTCCCTGTCGACTGGGGCCTTGACCTTCAATCGGAGCACGAGCGTTACCTGGTTGAAAAGCATTTCGGAAAACCCGTCATCCTGACCGATTACCCGAAAGAGATCAAAGCCTTCTATATGAAACAAAACGAGGATGGTAAAACCGTGAGGGCTATGGACGTGTTATTCCCGAAAATAGGAGAGATCATCGGGGGATCGCAGAGAGAAGAAGTGTATGATCGCCTTCTTCAACGGATCCATGAACTAGGGATTCCTGAAAAAGACGTCTGGTGGTACCTCGAAACCCGTAAATATGGAACTACAGTACACAGCGGCTTTGGGCTGGGTTTTGAAAGGCTGGTGCTTTTCGTTACCGGAATGAGCAATATACGGGATGTCATCCCGTTTCCCCGTACCCCGCAAAATGCTGAATTCTAGGATTGGGTCGTCTTTTTTTTGTATCTTGTCAGAAGGAAATGTATGTTTCAACGGTAAACAGGTAGAATAGTATGCTAAATCAGCGGCTACAGCAAAAACTTCTTCAAAAACTATCGCCTCAGCAGATCCTGTTAATGAAACTGTTGCAGATCCCTACCATTTCGCTGGAACAACGGATAAAACAGGAAATCGAAGAGAATCCCGTGCTGGAAGATCTGGCTGATCCCTCTGAAACCAATACAGCAGAATCATCTGACCAGGAAACCGCTGACGATGACGAAACCCTGGAGGACACCTCTGCCACCGATGATGAATTCGACCTGGCAGATTACCTCGATGAAGATGAGATCCCCTCTTATAAACTTCAATCTTCCAACAGCAGCGCCGATGACGACAGGCCCAGCATGCCTTATGCCTCCTCAGAATCCTTCCAGGATTATCTCATTTCCCAGCTGGGTATGTATTCTCTGAATGAAGACCAGGAACGTATTGCCATAACGATCATCGGAAACCTGGATGACTCAGGCTACCTGCAAAGGGAGATCTCTTCCATGGTCGATGACCTGGCTTTTGCCCAGAATGTAAGTACCGATGAAAAAGAGATCAACAAGGTACTGGCTATTATCCAGGACCTTGATCCGCCCGGTATTGCTGCAAGGAACCTCCAGGAATGCCTGCTCATCCAACTGAAAAAAATGCCCGATAAGATCTCTCCGGCCCGCGACCTGGCTATACAGATCATGGAAAAATACTTCCCCGAATTCACTAAAAAACACTACGATAAAATACTGAAACGGGCTAAAGTCACTGAAAACGAACTGAGAGAAGCGATGTCTATCATACTGAAACTCAACCCGAAACCAGGCGACTCTTTGAATGAATCCGGTAAGGTCAACCATTTTATCGTCCCCGATTTCTTTATCTATAACAACGGCGGAACACTCGAACTTACCATCAACTCGCGCAATGCACCTGAGTTAAGGGTGAACCGGACTTACATGGATATGCTCGAAACCTATTCCGAAAGCAGGGAGAAAAGCGTTCAGCAAAAAGAAGCCGTTCAGTTTATCAAGCAAAAAATCGATTCAGCCAAATGGTTTATTGAAGCGATCAAACAACGGCAAAACACCTTGTATATCACTATGAAAGCCATCATGGAATACCAGTTGCAGTACTTTTTGACCGGTGATGAGACTAAGCTCAGACCCATGATCCTTAAAGACATTGCCGAGGTGGTGAAGATGGATATCTCTACAGTGAGCCGGGTTGCCAACAGTAAATATGTGCAAACCCCTTACGGGACCTTCCTGCTGAAGACTTTTTTTTCCGAATCCCTGCAAACCGACAGCGGCGAAGAAGTTTCAACCCGCGAGATCAAAAAGATACTGTCTGAATGTATTGAAGCAGAAACCAAGGATAAACCCCTTACCGACGAAGAACTTACCGACATTCTCCGGAAAAAAGGATATAACATTGCCCGCAGAACGGTAGCAAAATACCGTGAACAGCTTAACATAGCCGTTGCCAGGCTCCGGAAAGCCATCTAATTCAACCTCCATGGAAATCAGGCTTGCCCGTATCCTCTCCTACCTGCTTCACCCGGTGCTGCTCCCCACCTTTACCTACCTGCTTCTGCTTTATGAGGGCAGCTTTATCCCCTATATCCTGCCCGACAAGCTTAAGTGGGGTATCATCGGATTTGTCTTCCTGATCAGCGCCTTCATCCCTGTGCTGGTTAATTATATCCTGTTGCGACAGGGAATTATTAAATCAATGGAGATGGAAACCCGCCAGGAACGGCTGATCCCTTTCCTGGTCACCGCCTTCTGCTTTTACTTAACGGCTTATATGGCCTCATCCCTGCAGATCCCCGCTGTCTTCTACCTGTTCAGCCTGGGGATCACCATGCTGGTTCTGCTGGCCCTCTTCCTTACCCTCTATATCAAGGTCAGCATCCACATGGTTGGAATAGGAGGCATGACAGCCACCTTTCTGGGTCTTTCCATCCACTGGAAAGTTGATATGCTATGGATCATCCTGCTGCTCTTCCTTCTGTCAGGCCTGGTCGGCTATGCCCGCCTTCGCCTGGGAACCCATAAAACTGAAGAGATCTATTCCGGCTACCTGCTGGGATTTGGTGTGATGCTGCTGCTCTTCCTCTTAATTTAAAAACAAAGGACGCAGGCTGATCCCTATAGATATAGGCGACAATTCAGGCCCCTGGTCCTTCTTGAAAAGATTTGTCAGCGAATAATAACCATATAACTCCATCCGCTTATACCCTATCCTGGCCGTCAGTCCATATCTCCACTTTTCCATGTTCCGCAGATCTTTCGTCTTTTCCTTGATTTTTATCCCGGCACCGTCAAGATCATCACCCTTGTACTTCGAAAGACTGCTGAGCACAAACCCGAATTTCATACCCAGTCCCAGCCTGAATCCCGACTGAGCCTCATACCTGAACTCAAATGGAAAATCCCAATAAGTGACGGAGATCTTACTCTTCTTGTAGTTAAGGCTGTTCCCGGCGGTATCCTTTATGCTGTTAATCTTGACAAACTGGTAGTTCCGGTTAGAATCAAGCTTCAAAATTGCATCACTATACAGGTTGTGCGTTCCTATCCCGGTTCCAATGGCAAAGATCAGCGGACTGTTCTCTACGGCAATATTATACATGGCGTATACATCTGCCCCCTGGTTTAAAAACCTGGGCTTCATATTGGTAAATGAACCCTGCCAGAAATCATTATACAAGGTGATCACGGTGGCAAACTTCTTGGGCAGTACCTTTTCGGTTTTGCCTGCCTCCTGCGTAAAACCCGCGGTCAGCATCATGACCATCGCCAGAATAAAGAAAGTCCTTTTCATCAATTTTTATTTTATTTCACCACAAAGGTACAAAACCAATAATACACTCCCATTTATCCTTCACAACCCCCGTAACCTTCATAACCTCCATAACCCTCATCACTTAATAAACACCTTCCGTATCTCCTCCTCCGTCATCAGGTTCTCCAGTTGTTTCGTCAGCCATTCGGTATCATCCTTCGCATAATCGTTGATCGTCTTTAACAGATGAAGAAGGTCTTTCCCCCTTTCCGTGCATACCTCAACATCCTTACCATGGATATACTTATCATTGTCCTGATCAATGACCCTCGTCGCCTTCCTGAAAATGATACGCTTGCTTTTATCATCACCAAATAATTCATTAAAACGCTTGATTTCGGCTTGTATTTCCTCCAGTTGCTTTTTAAGCGCCGGATATTGGGAATTTAACAAGTTGAGCTTTTCAAGTATCTCTCTGTCAGTCTGTAACATCATCTGTACATTGGGAGCAGCCGATAAATCATTCATTTTGTCGCGAAGAACGAGTATTTTTTCTTTAAAAATTATATCAAAATCAACCCTGTATTGCTTTCTTACAATAGGGTAAAGGTTGTTCATCAGCGTATCTAATTTTACCAGAGTATCAAAACTGATTCTGATAAATCCCAGTTCCTCAAGCATTGACCGGCCCAGTTGTATCCTGGCCTCCAACATGTCTAAAGATTTATAAGTTGTGAAAGACTTCCGGATTTCCGTTATCTCATAATCTTTGATATTTGAAAATTTCTTCCAGTATAGGTTCATATTCAGCTTAAGCAGGGAATCCGTCATTACTAACTGTTTCTGTAATTCTTCATACTGATCATTCAGCTTCTTCAGCCACCGATACACCTCTTTCCCCTTTTTCAGTTTTGAAGAAATCGTAACGGCGCTTTTATAATCATCGTAAATGAATTCCTTTGGTTCGATCTCCGCGACGTATATCTTCCTGTAGTTTTCTTTGTACTTGTTTTTCACCATAACAAGCATGGTCTGCGTTTCAATCCCGTACCATTTCAGGGTGTCGATACTGGCACTCAGATAACTGACTTTTTCAATGAGGTCTTTTCCCTGGATAATCCTGTTGCCGAGGTTATTCTCTGATTGGTACTCAGTGACTTTCTTTTCAAGCGGGTCCAGCTCTTTAAAATAAATGTTCGGCTGCTGGTTCTTATAATAATCGATAACAGGAGGATATTTATCTTTGAAGAACGATGACTGTGAGGCAAGTGTCTCATAATCAACCCCTAACCCCTTCAGCTTCTTCACCAGGACTTCCGCAGCCTTAAATTTAGCCTCCAGGTTGGTAAGCGAATCATACTGTGAGTAAAGACCTTTCACCTGATTCATCTCTTTGGGGAACTTCGACGGGAAGGTCTCATTGTATTTCCCGGTAACACGGTCAAAGTCCTGCTTCACCAGGCTGTCCCGGCTTGCAAGTTCCCCGAAACGGGCGATGAATGGGGCTGCATTCTTATGGATGGTCCGTCCGGTTAGCAATTTCTGGTCAAGGGCGTTTTGGGTTTCGTAATAGGCTGATATACTGTCGAGTATCGGAATAATCCTTTTCTTGTACAGGACCTGGAAGCGGGAATTGCCGCTGTAATGATCGGTCAGGAATTGCTGGTCCTTTTTTAGTAAGTTGTCTGTTAAAGCCAGCTCATCCAGCAGGCTTTCCATCTTACTGATCTTCCCGATGAGTAAAAACCCCCTGTAATACCCGTCTTCAACCGAATCACCGGCAAAATACGCTGAGATCCCGCCGGAAAGATCGGCCATGTCACCCTGCAGCCCTTTTGTAGTAATGGATGCGTATTTACTATTGATTTTCTCCTGAAAACGGGAAATCCTTTTTTCATTTTCCCTTAAAACCGGAAAATCCGCGATCAGAGTGGCTACTTTGTACAGGTAATAATCACCCTGAGCAAGGAGAGATTCAATTTTTTCTCCATTGAGATAAACCCTTTTAATGTTCTGGTCATGCCTTGTTAAATACCTCGCCGTCAGACTGTCACCTTCAGTTTTCATCCGGAAAAGGAGACGATTCAGCGAATCGGTCACCGGCTGGCTGAAAGGAAGGCTCCTGATTTTCTCGACATTGTTAAGATACCTCCTCTCGCATAGCAGGTAGTTGAACTTCGTGTTATAGTCGTAAGAAAATTGGAGAATGAGTTGTTCCCCGGTCTCCTTATACTGGCCGATCAGCCTGATCAATCCGTTTTCGTCCCTCTGGTAACCAGCTTCTTCCAATATCAACCCTTCACGGCTGAATAAGCGGTACAACCCCTGTTTAGATGCGGTATCCCCGCCCATGGCAGAAAAAGATTCCCTTGGAATAGTATTTGCCCCCGGATCATAGTAGGTGTTGACCTTCACCACCTGGGTCAATGCCTGCAAGTGTAACAAAGTCAGCAACAAAAACAGCACATTTCCCTTCATAACATCTTAACCTCCATAACCCTCATAACCTTTATCTTATAAACACACGTTTAATTTCCTCCGGCTCAGAAACTTCATTGAGCTTTTTTACCAGATAGTCTGTATCAATATCCAGGTAGGTATTCATCGTTTTAATCAGGGAAAGAAGCTCCTTGCCTTTTGCCGTAACCAAAACCACCGACCTTTCCTGTTTATAATTCATATAAATATAATCAACCGCTTTCGTTCCTTTCTTAAAGATGACCTTTTTCTTTTTATTATTACTAAAATTGTTTTTAAATGTCTGATAATCAGCCAAAATCTCTTCCTGTTGAGTTTTAATTTCAGGATATTCAGCAAGATAAACCCTGAGTTTGCCATCTATCTCTTTTCCCAGCTGAACCATCTTTTTTACATTGGTCATCTCACTTAAACTGGCTGTCTGCAGCCCGATAGCAGTTAAATCTGATTCGTAAATTCCGGGAAAATCCTCCTTGTAAAGCTTCATGACGAGCGGCAGCATTCTTTTGATGGCTGTATCCTGCCTCACCAGGGTATCGAAGCAGCTTACAATATACTGTAGCTGGTTGATAATATATTGCCCGGTGTTCAGGCGGGGATCGATCCGGGTGAGGTCACGGTACCTGGCAAAGGAATTCTCAAGCATCTGGATCTCATTTTTCCTGATATTGGTAAAGTCATTACTGTAAGTTTGATTGCCCTTCTCAAGCAACTGGGAAATAGTAAGGTTTTGGGTCTGAAGCTCTTCAAACTGGCTGTCCTGCTTACTCAGCAAATAAAGAAATTCCTGTCCCCTGTTCAGTTTTACCACTGTTTTACCACTGTTCCGGTAATCATTCAGCTTGTTTTCATCGGTCATGATCTCATCCAGATAAATCCCTTTGAAGCTGTTGCGATATTTTGTCTGCACCCACCGGTACCTGGTTTCCACCAGGGTATCGTATTTAGTAATGGAATCAATGGTGTTCCTAAGGAACTTTATCTTTTTTTTAATCTCTTCTCCCTGCTCAATACGGGTACCCAGGTCTTTCTCGTTTTGCAGATTCAGGATCATGCCCTCAAGAGGGACTATTTCTCCGGCATAAATGGCCTGTTGGTTACTTTGATAATAGTCAGTTATAATTTTAAACCTATCCTTGAAATACTTGGATTGAACTTCAAGTTCCTTAAAATCAGCATTTAATTTATTAATTCTTTCCAATATACTATCTGCAAAAAACCTCTTCTTAAAGATATAGTTGATGGTGTCGTATGTCGCTGTAAGATAAGCAATATCGGCAAAATCCTTTGTAAATTTTCCCGGATAGACACTGTCGAATATCTTCTGAAGTCGCCGGGGCTCAAATAAAACGAGTGAATCCTTAAGCTTCATTTCAGGATAAAAGTTAATGTAAGGAGAAATATTACGGTTCAATTTAATACCCATTTCCATTTTTAATCCAATGTAATCCGTCTTCTCATAATACCAGGTAATACTGTCGACCAGAGGAAGGATCCATTTTTGATAGATGGCGCTGAACCGGGGATTCACCCGAAAAGTATCCACCAGGAACTTTTTGTTTTTTCTGATCGCCTGGTCGGTTTCAGCAGCATCTCCCAGTATGGGCTCCTTCTCTTTTAATTCGCGCTTTAATTGGTTCCCATAGGTAAAGAGATATTCAATGGAATCGGTATGAAAGTAAGTTTTTATCTCCGCGGCCATGGATTGGAACACTTTAATATAGGTAACCGACCCTCCTTTCTTTATTTTATCCTCTATTTTCCTGGCTTTCAGCCCGATCTGCCTGTTGTTTTCTCTGATAGAAGGGTAATTCTCAGTCAGCGAGTAAAGCTTGTATATCAGGAAATCCCTGTATTGGGAAGAGACTTCCCTTGTTTCCCCCTTTATTACAGCCAACTCTCCGGTAAGATCATTCTTCCTGATGTAATTTGATAACAAACTGTCATCCTGCACATTATACCTTTTCAGGGCGTTTTGCAACGAATCATAGGCCAGTTGATAAAAAGCCGGTCCCTTCACGCGGTCAATAACTTTATGCTGGTTCCTTTCAATCTCTAATGAATTGAACCTCATATTTTTATAGTTGAACTTTATCAGCAGATAATCACCATTAGCCTTATAGTAACCAACCAACTTCAGCAGTCCGTCACTCGAACGTATCATCCTTTTTCCGACAGGTAAACCCTCAAAGTAAGAACTTTCCTCCAACACCATACCCTCCTGGCTATATAATCGGTACTGACCGTTCCTGATACTGGGGTCAAGTTTAAAGGCAGTATATCTTTCTCTGGGGATCAGGTCCGTTCCCGGGTCATAATAGGTCGTTACATTGATATATTGGGCCCTGGAAAACAGGGAGGTCAGTACCAGTAAGATGAGGGTGGAATAACGTTTCATCCGCTGTTTATTTAGCCATGGAATTTAGAAAAAAAATCTTTCCATAACCAGGTAGGCCAATAATCTTTATAAACAGGCCGGGTAAATAGTTATAAACCGTAATATTGAAAATGATCCTGCCGGGCAGGCTAACGCGCAATTACCAATCTCCTGGTTTGCAGGTACTTCTGCTCGCCATTGCTATAAAACATCTGGTAAAAATAGACCCCGGCATCCAGGTCCCGGCCGTTGATCCCAAGGGTGTAAGTACCGGCATCCTGATAGCTTTCCTGCAGGACTTTCAGTTGCTTGCCAAGCATATCCCGCAATACGAGGCTGACATTCCCGGCTTGCGGTATGGTGTAAGAAATCCGGGTGAAATCGTTGAACGGGTTGGGAATATTCTGGCTCAGGCTGAAGCCCTCATGGCTGTCAACCAGCACTGGTATCGTCAGGGTCTTGTTCAGGATGACATTCCCGCCAAAATCAGCCAGGTTGCTTTCAGGGTTAATGGTAAATCCCAGCTCTGAAGCAGAGGTATTTACTGGTTGTTTTAAGCGGACTTTCAGGGTCAGTATGCGGTCGTTCTCCTGCATCATCCTGGGTTGCAGTGAATACCAGGCTATCCTGAGCTCGCCGTTGACAGCGTGATAAACAAGATTTGAATTATCATAGGCAGCCTCAGCCCCGGCAATTTCAAGTCGCTGTTCAGGATAATCAAGAACCAGCGACAAGGCAGCGTGATCCATTAATTGACCGGAACTTATGGGTACATCAAAAACCTGGTCGGTAGTCAGTAGCTGTATTCCCCTGTTCTCCAGGAATATGGTCGGTTCAGGCTTGGTGTTGGGCGGATTATAGGAACCATCAACATCTCCAACACATATTCCTTTGAAGTTGTCGATCAGATCTCCACTGCCGTCAACAACCACGGTATGGTGTTCGAAAACCCAGTTTCCCAGGTTAAAACTGGTCTGCAACCCAACAAATCTTTTCATATCCTGCAACGCATCAACGGCATTGATATAACCCGATGCATCCACATCGGCTGCAACCAGCCTGATACCCGTCAGTAAAGAGATCGCGGCAAAATGCTTCATGATCAGCAGGGCATCCGTGGCATTGACCCCTCCCCAGGGCTTGGTGGTGGTGGCATTGATAGTATAAGTGCCATTCTGCAGATTGTTGATAAGATAATCCCCGTTGCTGGCCGTGGTGGTTTGCTGTACAACGGTATTTCCCTGCATAAGCCTGACCAAACAGTTGTTCAGCGGGGTAGAAGCGTTATTATTGTAGGTCAGTTTTCCCATGAGATGGCGCAACGCATCCGGCTGCTGGAAACCCTGGGTCAGCACAATAGTGGATCCGTAAAAAGTCTCAATAACAGTTTCTCCAAGCGTCCAGCTCTGGGTGATGTTGGTGCCCTCAAAATATCCCCCGGCACTGGCTGTCACCCAAGGAGATACTGATTGACAATAGGCTGATAAACAGAACAATACAAATAATATTGTAAATAGCTTCTTCATGCTTATGGGTATTTTAATAATTTCAATGTAAAATTATCAATTTACCTTATAAAAACAAGATAATTGTTAAAAATCCTTATAATCACTTCAACTCGTCTGACCCGAAAGGTGTGACAAAATCAAACGACCAGGTGTACCGCTGGTTCTTTTTCAGTGATGCCCTCCCGGTTATTGGTATTGATCCCTGTGCATACGCTTTGTAATGGAAAGTGCCGGGGTTTAAAGTCATCGTTTTATGGTTCTTCGGAAGAATGGAAATGACTTCTGTATTCAATCTCAACTTCAGTACCTTGTCTGTGTTGTTGATAATATCAAGCTCAGGATTCACTGAACTGATCTCTCCCGTTGCCTTCAACGTCCCTTTGTCGCCTCCCCTGATCTTCTTCCCTACTTTGATAAAATCCTTGTGGATGTATCCTTCCTCACCGGTGGCAATTTCAATGATATTGTAATAATCCATTTCCGTGGTCCGGGAAAGGATACAAACGGCTGTACTCTCCGGCAAAGTCTTGATAACAGGCGTTTTATCACCCGCGGTCTCATGGAACTTAACTTCTTTGGTCGTACGACCCAAATACGATTGACTCATGACTGTCATAGACACAAGGGCAAAAACCAGAAGCACAACTAACTTTTTCATTGTATTAATGTATTAAATATGAACACCTTTGCTTTTTTTATGCAAATGGTATATATATTAAACACACAATATGCTTCTATTGTTTCCGGGAAGTTGGTTTTCAGGAATAGTCCTATCTTTGCACTCCCGTTTCGACTTTATTGTAAACCTTGCAGTTACTACAGAATCAATCAAACCCTGCCTCTATGAAAGCAAAACCAATCGTCCTTTTTACCCTGTTATTTGTCCTGATGCAGGTTTTACCATCATGCACCAAAGAGAAAGATAAGGCGCCGAAAAAAATAGGCCTGGTAGCCGGCCCGGGAGGTATACAGGATAAAGGGTTCAACCAGCAGGCGTTCGAAAGTCTTGTTGCGGCTTCAAAGGTTGAGAACATTGAATACGAGGTGAAAGAAAGCAGCTCCTCAAGCCAGATTGCAGGGAATATTGCCTATTTTACGGGTAAGGGAGTTGATATGATCATTGCCCTTGGCTATGATGCGGCAGATGCCACCAAACAGGCAGCTTTAGCAAATCCGGGAATAAAATTCCTGCTGATCGATTACGCTATGGCAGATCTGCCCTCCAATATGCTGGCTGTCAGCTATCAGGTCGACCAGGCCTCATTCCCCTGCGGGTTCCTGGCAGCCTACTGGGCGTCAGTCAAAGACACGATTGCCCCTTCTGTGGGTTATGTTGCAGGTCCCGCCATCCCGGCCATAAACCAGTTTACCCGGAGTTTTGAGGCAGGAGTGCAGTATTATAATACTCAACATGGGAAAAACGTCACCGTCACAGGGGCTAATGCCCAGGTCTTTAATGATACCGTCATTGGGGCCCATCTGGCAGACAGCCTGTTGCAGCTTGGCGTTGAAGTCATCTTTGCATGTGCCGGTAAAACAGGCAACGGTGCGCTGTACAAAGTTAAAGAGTCCGGTAAAGCTGCCATCGGAGTGGATACTGATCAATACCTTACCATCCCCCAGGTGGGGAACATACTTCTTAGTTCCTGCCTGAAAAAAGTGGATAAGGCCGTTTATGACGAGCTGGTCAGTTTTAACAACAATACTTTCACTGGTGGTCAAACAATTATTTATAATCTTGGTAATCAGGGTGTTGACATGGCCGGATACCATGATTATGAATCCCTTGTCCCCGATAATATCAAGAATGAGATCATTGATATAAAGTATAAAATTTCCCAGGGAACACTGAATACCGGATGGTAGACCTCCTGATATGATCCCTGACTGCCAATCTATAAAAAACACTATTTAGAATCTGTATTTTTAAGGATGGGCAGTAAACCCCGGGAAATTATCTTGTCTTATTATTATTGGCAAAGTGATGGTCAGTCCTTCAAATCAGGTCTGGAAGCATTAACTGCTTAAACTTTTCGGTTTTTATCAAAGAAAATCGGAGCATCATAAATAATCAATAATAATCTAACCAGGACAAAAACATGAAATCATTTACCTTAAAGTCAGCCGGACTGATAACATTCCTCTGTCTGTCGGGACTGGTATGTCAAAGCCAGGTCAATACTGTGGGACTGATTCTCTCTGATACTAGTCAGTGTTTTAATGGGTATACCTTATTTGCACCCATGAAGTCACATACCGCTTATCTGATTGATATCAATGGAAATAAGGTCAATTCATGGACAGGAGCTTATCTTCCCGGTTCGTTGGTGATGTTATGCCCTGACGGGAATCTTTTACGGACCTGCGAGGTTTTGACCGGAAACCATTTTTACGGGGGTGGCGGTGTAGCCGGGAGGTTGGAAAAATACGATTGGAACAACAATCTTGTTTGGTCGTTCGATTATTATGGGTCCGAATATAGTACCCATCATGACGTGGAGATCATGCCGAACGGGAATATCCTTCTGTTAGCCTGGGAGAAAAAAACAATGAGTGAGGTGGTCGAAGCAGGCAGAGATACAACAAATGCGTTCTACAATGAGATATGGTCTCAGGAGATTGTTGAGATTGAACCTACTGGCTCTTCGGGCGGAAATATTGTATGGGAGTGGCATGTATGGGATCACCTGGTCCAGAATTTTAACGCGACAAAGGCGAATTACAGCAACGATATCAAACAACCCCAGTTGATGAATATCAATTTTGGCCCTAAAATCACTGATTGGCTGCACTTTAATTCTGTCCGTTTCAATCCGGAAAGAAATGAGATCATGGTTTCCTCTCATGGTACCAGTGAGGTCTGGATCATCGACCACAGCACAACAACGGCTCAGGCTGCTGGTCATTCCGGAGGCAACAGGGGAATGGGAGGCGATATACTCTATCGTTGGGGCAACCCCAGGGCATATGGCAGAGGAACGGTTAATAATCAAAAGTTGTTTTCCCAGCACGATTGCAGATGGATAGAACCCGGATCGCCTGGTGCCGGAAATATATTAATATTCAACAATGGATTGAACCGGCCGGCAGGACCATTTTCATCAGTAATGGAAATTGTACCACCAATCGCAACGGACAGCTCCTATTACAGAGCCCCGAACACCGCTTTTGGCCCATCATCAGCAGTGTGGACCTATGTTGGAAATCCCCTAACCTCCTTTTATTCGATGAATATTTCAGGAGCTACACGTCTGCCAAATGGGAATACATTGATCTGTTATGGGATTAACGGCGATTTCTTTGAAGTAACAACCGGCGGACAAAAGGTCTGGGAATATATCAATCCTACTAACGACGATACTGTAGTGATGCAGGGAGAAGACCCTATTAATAACATGGTCTTTAAAATGTACCGTTATGCACCGGATTTTTCGGGCTTTAACGGAGTCGATCTTACCCCCTCAGGTCCTGTTGAGTTATATCCTCCTGTAACTGGAACGCTTACCTATGGTAATACGGCTAACTCTCCCCTGCCAAACACAAAGATCTATCTTAAAACACTGGCCGGTGTGAAGAAGGATTCCGCCACTACCGGCCCTGCCGGAGATTTTAACCTGTTGAAGACAGCCCCGGGAACTTATGTTTTCTCACACGCCATCACCAAACAACCGGGCGGGTTTAACGCAACTGATGCACTTATGATTGCAAAATATTTCGTCGGTCAGGTCTCATTGACAGGGTTAAATCTCAAAGCAGCCGATGTTAACATGTCGGGCTATGTTAACAGTGCCGATGCACTGGATGTCTTGAAACGATTCACCAGGATCATTAATTCATTTGCGCTTCCCGACTGGCTGATCACAGCCGATACCATTACGGTTGGATTCAATCATCTCACTCATGATATCAAGGCTCTCTGTGCCGGGGATGTGAATGGCTCCTTTATTCCTTTGTTAAAAAGCCAGAACAATGTTGACTTGTCTGTCGAAGAAGGAGATCCTTCCCTCCCTTCTTTTGCTGAAATAGTACCCAATCCGGTTAGTCAGCAATCGCACTTTATTTGTTATCCGCCGTCCGATGCTGATATTACTTTTACGATTATGAATACACTTGGGGAAGTCATACAGATCCTCCCACAGGGAATTAAACCTTCCGGAATATTCGATTATGAATTTGATGGCTCAACCTATCGCCAGGGCCTGTATCTGGTAAAATTCGACATCAGGACAGAGGAAAACCAATACTCCATAGTTCGCAGAATGTTAATTACAAAATAACCTCCATAACCTCCATAACCTCCATAACCTTCATAACCCGGTAACACAGAACACTCCCGTCGGTTCATACCTTGATGCGATTTCAATGAGGGTTCCGTTAGCATGGGGAGCAAAAAGGGCGTTCACAATATCGGGGTGGTTGTTGTGTTCGGAGAGGTGGGAGAGGATCAGATGTGAGAGATAGGGTGCCTTGTGCCTGTTGAAAAGATCAAGGGCCTGGTTGTTAGAAAGATGTCCTACCTTGCTTTTTATACGATTCTTCAGGTAAACAGGATAATTCCCCTCATCCAGCATAACCTCATCATAGTTGGCTTCCAGAAAAGCAGCATGACAATATCCGAAGTGATGAACAAGGTTTGGACAAGCCTCCCCGATATCAGTGAAAACACCTGCAGTAAGCCCTTCTGTCATCACTGTAAAACTATAGGGATCGGCACCATCGTGAAGCTTGGGGAACGGACAAACATTCAGACTGCCGATTTCCAGCCTTTCATTTGCCGAAAATGTCCGAAGCTGTTCTGTTTCAATCTGTAACAAGCTGTTCAGATAGGTCACAACACTAAGATAAACCGGGAGTTTGTACTTACGGGAGAGGACCTCTGCTCCCCGTATATGATCTGTATGTTCATGTGAAATAAAAACGGCCCTTACCTTTTCCAGCGTTAAACCCAGCCTCGACATTCGACGCTCGGTTTCCCGGCAGGAGATACCGGCATCTACAAGAACAGCATCCTGCTCATTACCAACATAATAGCAATTACCGTTGCTGCCAGAATTTAAAGCTGCGAGAAAAATTGACATGAGTACAATGGTACAAAGTTTTCTCCTATCATACAAAACACCTTTAGGCCGGGTTTCTCAAATGATACTTGTGTTCACCTGATCATCGGTTTCTTCCTTTGTTCCCGAATTGTCAATAACAATATGACTTTCGGCAATGGGCTCGAACAGCGGTTTGCATTTCAGGTACACATCGAACCCGGCATCACTTTCATCCCCGTAACGCCCTTTCAACCGCTTTTCAACTACAGGATCGGCACAAACAACCTCAACGATGCTGAAATCAGCTTCCGTTGAAATGGAAAGGTCCCTGGCTGAGGACCTGTTGACCACCCTTGCAAATGTGGCATCCAGGACAACATTTTTGTGATCCTGCAATAATCTTTCCGCTCTTGAAAACATCTCCCGGTAAATATCCTGCACCTCCTGACCAGTATAGGAAGTTACCTGAAGAATCTCCTTCCTGATCACATCGGTACGCAACAGGACAGCCTGTGTTCTTTCAGCGATTTTCCTGGCGACATAGGTTTTACCTGTCCCCTGTAATCCGCAAACAATGATAAGCATCAGAATATCAATTAAATAATAAATATTAACAACGCATAAAACGATTGACTAAGGTAGGATTTTCCCGGCGAAGCACTTTAGTTCCTATCCTAAATTTGTCCGGGTTTTATTGAGAAAAATATTATGTTTGCTTTAACCTCTTCAAACCCACCAGAAGATCAACCATTTTAAAAGTATGAAAGAAAGAATTGCCATTGTTATTATCGATGTTCAGAATGATTTTTGTGAACATGCAGTGCTGGCGGCTAAAAACGCCAGGTCCCTGATAGAACCGCTGAATAAGATGGTTACCTGGGCGATTGGACGAAATTTTCCCTGCATATACACCCGCGATTGGCACCCGCCAAATCATTGTTCCTTCATTCCAAGAGGAGGTCCCTGGGCACCGCATTGTGTACAGGGAACTTATGGTGCTAAATTTGCACAGGGTCTGATTGTACCGAAATCTTCCCTTGTTGTTGATATTGAAACGGATCCCGATCAATCAAACCTGAGCTATTCGGCTTTTGAGAATACTACCTTATTTGAAGAGTTGAAAAAATCGGACATTCACCATCTGATCACCACAGGAATCGCAACAGAATACTGTGTAAAGGAAACTGTACTCGATGCCCTGAAATTCGGGTTTTCTGTTACTCTCCTTACAGATTTGGTCAGGCCTGTCAATATTAATCCCAACGACGCTGATGAGGCTGTTGATGAACTGAAGAGACTCGGTGTTGAGATCAGGGATAGTGCAGAATATATGAGCGCAGTACCCTCTCCGGATCATCAAGAATAATGGCTGGTTTGTCAGGTTCGAAGATATCCCCATTTAGCTCAAACTCAATCTTCCTGGCACAGAGTAATTGTTCTAGTGTCTGTCAGGTAAAAATAAACCCCAATTTACCGCAAACGACAGCTAATGGAATATTCATCCCCGGTTTTGTGTCCGGTTCGCAAGATTTTTATAAGTTTGCTGTTGCCGGATTTAAATAAATATTAGTTGTATCTAACTGATTATGAAATATTAATACAGTTTTCGTTACAACTGCCAATACATACAGGATGAAGAGATTA
>JAPLDE010000073.1:52276-66544 GCA_026391855.1 Bacteroidota bacterium
ACTTACGGGTGGAGGTGATTGCCCCGGATTAAATGCAGTGATCAGGGCGATCGTCAAACGATCGACCCAGGAAAAAGACTGGCAGATATTAGGCTGCATTGAGGCCTTTAACGGGATACTTAAGGAACCTACGGAACTGGTTGAATTAGATGAGAAAAAAGTTGCAGGTATTCATTTCCAGGGAGGGACCATCATCCAGACAACAAATTTCGGCGGGCCGTTTGCCTGGCCGGTGAAAGCTTCGGATGGAAGCTGGACTACTGTCGACAGGTCGGATGAAATGATACGGAAACTATCCTACCTGGGGATAGATGGAGTTATTAATATTGGCGGCGACGGCTCCCAGCGGATCTCTCAGAAACTGTTTGAGAAAGGACTGAATATTCTGGGCGTTCCCAAGACGATAGATAACGACCTTTCGGCCACGGATTCCACCTTCGGATTTCAGACAGCCATTCAGATTGCTACTGAAGCTGTTGATAAGCTGGTTACAACGGCAGCCAGTCATAACCGTATATTTATCCTGGAAGTGATGGGCAGGGATGCAGGCTGGATCGCCTTAAATGCTGCTGTTGCAGGTGGAGCTGAAATCTGCCTGATCCCGGAAATCCCCTATAATATTGAGGTGGTCCTTGAAAAAATCTATTCCAGATTTTCCAGGGACCATGGTTTTGCCATTATTGTGGTGGCAGAAGGTGCAAAACCGGTTGGAGGAACAGTTACGGGGCATCAGCCCACTGAGGTTGGCAATGAACATTTTCGTTTGGGAGGCATTGCTTTCAAACTGAAATTTGACCTTGAAAAAGCCGGCTGTCAGCATTCAATCCGGGAGACGGTACTCGGACACCTTCAGCGCGGTGGTGTACCTCTCGCTTATGACAGGGTGCTTGCTTCCCAGTTTGGGGTGAAAGCCTTTGAAATGGCCATGAACAATGAATGGGGCAGAATGGTTTCATACCGGCATCCGCTCATCACTTCTGTTTCTCTTGAGGAAGCCATTCAAAAGCCCAACCTGGTTGAAATGGACACTTCGCTGATGAGAACAGCCCGTGGCCTGGGAATCTGTTTCGGAGATTAATATCCCTGAAAGAATGGAAAGTTACTCATAACGACCTGTCGTTTGCAGATAGCTGGACACTTTTACCTGGTACGTACAACGTGCTTCTGTCAGATTGTTATAGGTGTTTTGCAGAATAGCCTGTGCTTCAAGCACATCTGAAACCCCACTGATACCGGCATGGTAATTATCAGTGGATATTTTTAGATTTTCCTCGGCCTGGACCGTAGCATCTTTGGCAATCAGAATTTGCTGAAAGGATTCAAACAAATCAATCCAGGCCTTCTCCATCTGAAGCATCAGTAATTCGGAAGTATTGGCAGCATCGTTCTGTGCTACCTGCTCTTTGAATTTACGCTCTTTCAGTGAATGAGAGGCTTCCCACAAGTTGGAAATAGGAATGGTAATGGAACCAAAGGCCACCATATTATTGTTCCATGTATCTGCCTGGTCATAGGTAAAAGCTCCGACTCCAACAGCCATCTCAGGCAGATATTCGCCTCTTTTCATCTTCGATTGCAGTTTCTCGGCATATATATTATCCTGAGTGAGTTGATATTCTACCCTGCTGGGTAAAGCTTGCTGATGGTTCACAAGAAAACCTTGCGGATCCTTATAATTCATAACAGAATCCGATAATGTCAGCGAAGGATCATAAGAAACTCCGATATGTTGGCATAACGACATCATGGCAAGCTTAATTCCATTTTCCAGCTTCAGCTTGTTCATTTGAATCTCACTCTGTTTAAGGGTTACTTTCAACACCTCATTGTGATGGATCAATCCTGCCTTATAGGCTGTGTTCACATCTTTGAAAAGGGTGTCGAGCAAGCGGTTATACATGTCAACCGTCTTCATTTTTTCAATGAGAGAAACAATTAACCAATATTGTTCTTCAGTTTTAAACAGCACTTCATTCTTCGACAAGGTAAGCTTTTGGTTACTCACCTTCATACCCAGCCTTGCGAGTTCATTACCATAATAGATCCGTCCGCCGGTAAAAACTGGTTGGGTTGCCATGACTACTCCTGTGGTCAGCTTGTCCAGCATAGAAAGCGAAAATCCCGGGAAATAAGCAAACTCTGTTGCAAAAGGAAGCGTCGTGGGATCACCATTATAAACCGGAAGATTACCCCCTTTCATATCAAATTTGATGAGGGGGTCATTAAATCGCATCGCCATACCGGTAGCGCTGATGCTGGGAAAATATTTGGTGAATGCTGCCTGTTTCACCTCTTTCGCAGCACTGATCTCAATATTTCCGTTTTTAACCTGAACATTGTTTTCAAGGGCAAGTTTTTTACATTGTTCCAATGAGTACGAAGACTGGGCATGCAATAACTGACTCATTCCCAGGAAGAAAACAAGGGTAATTGCCACCGGCTTCAACACGCCGTTGTTCGAACCGGGCTTTGATTTGATTTTTTTATCATCACCCCGATAAGCCCACCAATATAATATGGGTAATACAAATAAAGTAAGCACCATAGCAATTAGCAACCCAAAACAGATCACTGTTCCCTTAGCTTGACAAGATAATCGATAAGGATAATCCCGTTTCTGACAACCAATCCGCACAAACTGGTGATTCCGATAAATGCGGTTAAACTAAAGGGGTATCCCATCAAGACCAGGCCCAGCGCTGCTCCCGGAAGGGGTAACAGCATAGTGGATAAAATAAGCAGGGAAAGTTTTACCTTCTTGAATTGGAACAAAAGGATAAAGAAAATAACTACGATACTTATACATAAAGCCACGATCATCGGGTTAAATACATCCTTCTGACCTTCATATTCACCGCCATAAACAATAGTGGTTCCTTCAGGAAGCTGAATCTTATCGATTTTGGGCTTCATTTCATCGAAAACTGTTGTCGCAGCCACTTCAGGTTCGTTCTCAACCAGGACGGTCAGGGTTCGGTCCCCGTTACGGTGCATAATGGTCCCTTCCGTCCATTCAGGGGTAAAACTGGCAAAAGAACGCAAGGGTGTTGCTTTGAAACTAACAGGAGAAGTAACCGTCTGGTTTTCCAATGTCTTTATACTTTTCACACTATCAGTAACTTGCGATAGCCTGACTTCGACCGGGTAATCATTTTCCCAAATCGTAGTGAGCGGTAATCCCTCGAGTCCTATCATGAGGGATGTCGAAACATAGGTTTTTGAAAATCCCATCCGGTTGGCTTTGTCTCTGTCAAGATTTACCATGATATTCTGTTGTTTTTGATCCCAGTCGTTATGTACCCAATGAATATGCCTGGTTCCTTTGATGATATCATTGACTTTACGCTCCACCAGGCGAATATCTTTGATGGAATCCGAAGAAATACGGATTTCAATGGGATTCTTACAATTGGTCAATGCCAGAACCTTCATCGATACATGAGCATTGACAAAACTTTCTGCGAATTTTTTGTTGTAATCTTTAACCACTCCCCGGGTGGCTTTATCCGATATAGTATTTACCAGCAGTTGTCCGTAGTTCGGGGCAGGCATCTGGGGAGCATATACTACATGAAACCTGGGGGAACTGGTTCCGATAAAGCTGGTAACATTGGTTACCCGCTTATCTCTCATCAGTGTGTTTCCAATGCTGTCGACAATTACAGCTGTTTTCTCAATGGATGAACCCGTGGGTAAGTAGATCTCTACAGCAAACTGGTTGCGTTCCACTTCAGGAAAAAGCTGTTGTTCAAGACCTTTGAAAAGGATCACTGAAATAACCAGTAATGCAAGCACTGAAGTAACGACGATTTTCGGATGTCTGAAAGCTGTTTCAAGCCGGTTGTCAAACCATTGCTGAAGTATGTCTAAAAATGACTTTCTCCTTTTTGGGGACTTCGTACTGCTTAATCCTTTTTTAATGAATAAAAAGTTCAGGTAAGGAACCAACAGGGTGGCGACCATAATGGAAACGATCAGCGCAATGGATACTACAAGGGGGATGGAGTATACAAATTCACCCGCCGTACCTGGTAACATAAACCCAAGAGGAATATAGGCTGCCATAATAGCCAGCGTTGCAGTAACGATAGGAATAAAAAGTTCCTTCGCACTTCTGATGGCAGCATGCCAGGGAGACCCCCGGTGATCTACCTTTTCTACGTGATTGTCAATTACCACAATGGAATTGTCAACGATCATCCCTAATACAACGATGAGAGAAGCCAGCGAAACCATATGCAGTTCTACTCCGAAAAAATACAGTAAGGCAAGAGTAATCAGCACAGAAATCGGGACAGTTATTCCTGCTACCGAGGCAATCCTGAGAGGCAGCAACAACATAGTAACCGCTACAACAGCAATGATGGCAATCAGAAATTCAAACATAAAATTTCTTATCGAATCGTTAACATATTTTGGCAATTCCGAAATCTTAGATACAGTAATATCCTTCGGGCAGCTTTTTTCGAAGGTCGACAGGGCCTTATCTACGTCCTGGCCGAATTCTACAATATTATTTCCCGGTTGCATCTCCAGCGACAGCAGTATGGTTTTTTTGCCGTTTTGTTTGATGTAACTATCCGGGTCTTCATACCGCCGTTCGATGGTCGCAATGTTTTTTAACCGCACGATATTACCCAATGGATCGGAATATACGATCTGGTCGGCCAGGTCTTTCTCTGATTCATAACTGGCTGGTAAATGAACCGCAAGATCATTTTTTTTGTCTTTCAGGGTCCCCGCATAGTTTACCATCCCTTCCATCCGGTAAGATCCTAATAATGAGATCGTTTTAATATTGTATTCGTTTAACAATTCGGGTTTCACATTCACAAAAATCTTCTCTTTTTGTAACCCGTAATGCTTGATTTTTGAAGTGGCCGGTATTTTTCTGCATTCTGCTTCCAGCCTTTTAAGTTGTTTTTCAAGCTCCTTGTAACTGCTTGATTCAGAAGATAAAGTGATAAGTAAGGCCGAAGTATCTCCAAAATCAGCATTAGCAAATAAAGCCAGTACACCACTGGGAAGTGTCATCTTCATCTCGCTCAACCCATGCTTCAGTTTTGACCAAAACTGGTCGGCATTTTTCACATTATCGTTCAATTCCACGAAAATGTACATCATTCCTTCCTTGGATTGGGAATAGGTCTTCTTTTTGTTAACTTCCTGATAACCAAATATGTAATTCTCAACAGTGCGGGTTAACTGATCTTCTACTTCGGCTGAGCTCGCTCCCGGATATACCCCCACAATAACACCCTGGCGAATCGTGAATTGAGGATACTCATTCCGTGGCATCCTGATTAAAGCAACAACCCCTGCAATCATAAAAACTGCGGCAATAATGATCACGATATTGCGGTTCCGCATCGCACCCGCAATAATGTCTATTTTTTTGTGTACCATGTTACAAACTTATTAAGCTGTTATCTGATAATTTGTCACAGCCCTCACTTACAACACTTTGCCCTTTTTCTAATCCGCTGATCACTTCAATTCCTGCCTCATTATACTTCCCGGTCACAATCAGTTGCTTGTGAACGCTGCCGTGATCGGGTGAAACAACATAAACAAAAGTTTTTCCTTCACTATCTTTGCTTACTGCTTTGTAAGGCACTGTTAATGAGAATGTTTCGGTACTGAGATTGAGTTTTACATCACATACCATTCCGGGCTTCAAGGCAAGGGAAGTGTTTTTTACAGAGATTTTTACCGTATAGGTACGGGATATGGCATCTGCCACAGGACTTACATTGGTCACCATACCTTCATATTCTTTTCCATCCAGTGCCGGAACAGAAATGCTGCTTTTTTGTCCTTTCTGAATACGACTTATTTCGTTTTCGGGAACCGATATCTTCACAAAAACAGTTTCAATTCTCACTATTTCAAGGGGAACCAGTATGGTTCCCAGGGAGAATTGACCGGGTTCAATATTCCGGCGGCCGATGATGCCATCAACCGGTGCCAGCAAATTACACTTCTCCAGATTGTTTTTCGCTAATTCGAGCGCTGACTTGGCCTGCTCAAAGTTAGATACCATCTCCACCCATTTTATCTCGGGCAGACTTCCTTTGTCATACACAATCTTCAACCGGTCATAAGCATCCTTGGCTTGTTGATATTTGGCGAGCATTGTGTTATAAATACTCTGCATATCGGAAGGGTCTACTTTTGCCAGCAACTGACCTTTTTTTACCGCATCGCCTACTTCTGCATAGACCTTCTCAACGGTTCCATTGGTTTGAAAGGTCAGGGGAACAATCAGGGAAGCTTCTACTGTTCCGCTATACTGCAGATTACCCGTACTTTTTACAGATTCAACTATGGCGGCTTTCACATGGATTCGCTCACCGGGTGTAACTTCTCCTGTTTTTTTGCCCGAGCAACTTGCCAGGATGATAATTACTATTCCTAAAACAATCGTATTTTTCATCTTATTAAGCGTTATTTTCTTACTATTTTATTTAATCTATGTACCTGGTATTCTGTATTTTAAAATTATCTTCCGTACTATCAGCCGGAGGGTATGTCTCCCTCATTATTCCTTACTAAAGTTGTAATACTTTGTAAAATTCGTTCATCTGCGATTGCAATATCTTGATGGAAGACTCGGGAGAGTTATGGCAGAAAAAATTCGATGCAATGCCTATGGTTATGGAAAACATGTTTATAGCCATGGTCGAAGTATCGATATCATCCCTGATCTCTCTTCTCCTCACTGCATTATCCATCACTAATTTGTTATTTTCGATTATTCTTCCGAACAGGTTTTCTTTATCCTCCGCAAAACCTGGATAATGCCTGAAAGCATCAATAAACAAGGAAATATAATTGATGGGAACAAATGGAAAGTTGTTGTTGAAGAGATGCTGAACACTCAGACTGGCCTTGTTTATCGTCTGCTGAATGTGTTCCTTTAAGGTTATAGCTTCATCAATATAATCTAAGTCCTTTATTATCAGGTATTTGTCAATTACAGCCTTAAACAGGTCCTCCTTGTTTAGGAAATGATGGTACAAAGCGCCCTTGGTTACTCCAATGGCTTTACTGATGTCGCTGATCGAGACAGCTTCATAACTCTGGTTCAAAAACAAACCAAAAGCCCTGTCAATAATATTATCTTTCATAACATGTATTTTTTACATACTGAACGTTCGGTATGCAAAAATACATCAATTTTTAACATTCCTGCTTTTTTAACTTTTTTTAGGAATGCCTGGTCTGGGACCGCAAAATATGCTGGTGATCGAAGTGCGTAAGGGGTATAGGGTATTGATTATCAGAGCTTACCGCTACCCTGGCGTTTTTCCTGGCGTTTGGCTTCTTTTGCTGCCCTTTTTTCCTTCAGACTTTTCACAGGCTCTTTCTTTACTGATTTTTCCTTTATGGATTTTTCTTTTGACATGTTGCTGTGTTTTAAGGGTTTGTTCTACGTATGTTAAGACAGTTCCTTTTTCTTAATCACAATTTGCATTTCCTCACTTTTTCTTTTTACGTGAAAATTGCTCCTCAGGGTTACCT
This sequence comes from Bacteroidota bacterium, assembly GCA_026391855.1. Lineage (GTDB taxonomy): Bacteria > Bacteroidota > Bacteroidia > Bacteroidales > CAIXZF01 > JAKLIX01. Next base: position 59,801 of record JAPLDE010000073.1, read on the forward strand.
TGTTTTTCCAGATCGCGGAAAACATCCTCTTCATTATAATAATAAAAGGGAGGCCGGACTTTAGTCCACAGACTTTTATCGTATGTGTATTCACAGGTGGGCAGGTATACCTGGTCAAAGAACTTGTCAGCATAAGAAGTACCCAAAAAATGAGTGACACTGTCAACATACCATTCATAGGCTTCTGTTATGGAATAAGCTTTAACGCCGGTCACAGCCCGGTAATATTCATTGGTAAACATATGGAAGATGGTCTTCAGGAACCATTTCCCTTTTATTTGCTGATATTCTATCATAAGATTACCATCAACAAACTTGCTGAAATATTTCTTCTTAGGGTAAACAAGATTATTGTACCTGGGATAATCGAAGTGCTGATTCCTGTGCGCATTTCTTTCAATTCTTTTTATGGCAAAGGTTTTTCTGTCGATAAATAACCTTCCTTCTTCCCAGCTTTCACCACTCAGATCAATCTGGAAGAAATTTCCAATGCCGTGATCTTCACTGGAAAAATCATTGCAAATGTATTTGATGATATAGTCATCAGACTTTAGGGTAGTGTCGAAATGGAAGATATAATAATACAGCGCATTGGGATTGATAGGGCTGATCCGTAAATTGTAAACAGCATTTTTGTCTGTCAGGTCCGCCAATTCTGTCTGGTAATAATTGAAATCATCAATATCATAATTAAAGTCGCTTCGGCGCATCTGTTCGATGTCAAAGGAGTTACTCGCTTTTATCCGGTTTCCGCTCACCGTCAGTTTTGTGGCCACCACAACCTGTGCTTCGATCAGGTTTTTGAAGATCCCGTTCACTCGGTGATACTGACGGAAAAATGAAAAGGAGGCAAAGCTGGAATCTGTATTATTAATAGGGATCATTTCTACGGCTTTCCTGACGATATCAATGGGGCTCATGGCCTTCACTGTCACCGGTGCAAGCGGCAGGGGACGTTTGTTGATATAGATCCGCTCTTCTGTGTTTGATGTTCGCTGTATCACGATAGTGTCGCGTAATCCTATGGCAAATATCTCAAAATGAAGTATTTTCAGTTTACCGGGTACCTGGAAAGTGAACATACCCCTTACGTCGGTCTCAGCATATTTGTTCAGATCGATCAGCTTAACGGCGGCAAATTCGATGGGAATTGAATCCTGACGGGTGAGCAGAATGCCGCGGAAAGTCGACTGGGAGTGAGCAGGAATGGTAATTCCCAGCAAAATTGTCACGAAACAGGTTTGCAACGACCTGATCATCCTCCCCGGCCTTCTGTCCGGTATGTTAAAATGGGCAATAGTATCCATATTTATTAATCATAATTGTAACGGCAAGTAAATATTCTGAACTTAAATGAGTGAAGTACTTCTCATTACGCTCACTTATGCTCCTCATCTTTTCAGGCAATTATTTGACATACCATGAACCTTTCACTATATTTGAGCCTGAGATCAATCCATAAAATTACTCACATTTTAATGTCTTATGACTATGTCAAGCAGGTTTTCCATAGCAAAAACAGCAAAACGCTACCTGACTTATTCAATAAATTGCTATTTTCGCCCCCTTAATTTTAATACCGCCACAAAATGAAAAAATTATCTCTTGTATTTATAATCGGTGCAATTTTCCTGAGTTTATCAGTGAATGCCCAGACTAAAAATTCCGCACCAAAACAGAAAAAATTCGTAATTCATACTGATTTCGGTGATATGAAAGGAGTCTTATACAACGAAACCCCCTTACACCGCGATAACTTTGTGAAACTGGCCAAATCGGGATTCTTTGATGGAACCCTTTTCCATCGCGTCATCCTGGGATTTATGATACAGGGTGGTGATCCCGACTCGAAAACTGCAAAACCCGGACAAGCATTGGGTATGGGAGGCCCTGGTTATACTATACCTGCTGAATTCAATCCGAAATTTAAACATAAAAGAGGTGCCCTGGCTGCTGCCAGAACAGGTGGCCCCTCAAACCCGCAGAAAGCTTCCTCGGGATCGCAGTTTTATATTGTTGAACCTGAAAAAGGTGCCAGTTTTCTGGATAATGAATATACTGTCTTTGGCGAGATCACCGAAGGATTTGATGTAATAACAAAAATTGCATCCGTTCAAAAAGATAAATCAGATCGTCCTCTTAAAGATGTAAAAATGACGGTTAAGATTATCGAATAGAAACAGTTAGGCTACAATCTGTTTTTACATTTCCTTAATAGTCCGGTTTTTACAAACCTTCTTTCTCCCGGTTTGTTTTATTGCTTTACTGAAAAAACAATAATCAAAATTATTAACAAATGAATACAATGAATCCTGTAGTGCATTTTGAAATGCCGGCTCAAGACAGAGTACGCATGGCCGGTTTTTATACTAAGGTATTTGGTTGGCAAGCCCATCTGTTAGGTGAAGAAATGGGTAATTATGTTACCGTTGCCACTGCCGAAACCGATGAAAACAACATGGTAAAAGTGCCGGGTGCCATCAATGGCGGATTTTACCCCGTAACCCCCGATATGCCTGCGCAACATCCATCTATTGTTATTGCAGTAAATGACATCAGAAAGGCAATGCAGAACGTTACGGAAGCCGGCGGAAATATTTTGGGTGAACCTGTGGCTATACCCGGGATTGGTTCTTATGTGTCGTTTATTGATACCGAAGGTAATCGGGTTAGTATGCTGCAGCCATCAATGTAAATGGTGAAAGTTAAATTATGCGGTGGAAATTGTAAATTTCAGGAAAATGAATCTATATCAAAATATCAGAACTTGAATGTGAATTATAAGGGGAAAATTATCATCCTGCTTCTGACCTTCCTGATAACCAAAACCGTATCAGGACAGATTTGCCATCCGCAGCTATTCACAGCAACTGAAGATGGACTATGCAACGATAACCCATATGTTTTAGTTTTTGAGGATAATTTTGATGGTGATTCACTGGATGTATCGAAATGGAAAATACAACCCTGGGGACAAGGATCTCTTACCGGGGATAATTCACAGCAATATTATTCTTTAGACAATGTAACTGTTTCGTCAGGTATTTGTACGATAACTGCAAAACATGAAACTGTTATCAGAAAAGCTGTAAACTGGATACCTGACACTGTAATTCTTTCAGACGGCCTGCCAAACCTAAGGACATATTATTACACTTCATCTAATATCTGGACAACTAATAAATTTGGACATGGAATGTACGAAATCCGCTGCAGAATTCCTTCCGGGAAAGGATTTTGGCCGGCTTTCTGGATGTATGGCACTGATTCAGCCAGCAACAGCGAAATTGATGGCTTTGAATTTTGGGATGATAATACTGTAAAACATCACATGACCGTCCATCATAACGGACAAATGTGTGAGTCAGATTACACAGGACCTGACTTTTCATCAGCCTTCCACACTTTCAGGGTCACTTGGACCGATTATAAAATCGAGTGGTATGTCGATAGTGTTTTGAAAAGACGAATTACGAAATTTAACTCGATTTTGGGACAAAATGTCGACTGTGACGGAGTACTGGCAAATACCCTTTATATTCTTGAAAAATCTTTTCCAACTGACTCAGTGAACATTATTATGAATCTCGCTATACAAACTGGCACCTATGCACCGGATACTAATACGCCTTTTCCGGGGTCATTGGAAATTGACTACATCAGATATTACAAACAGTTACCATTCACTGGTATGGAAACATTAACAGATACAACCCTTCCGTCGGATGAACCTTTTAAAATTAATACCTTTCCAAATCCTAACAGTAGTATTCTTACCATTGAATTCAAGGAAAATTTATTTGGAAATTACAAGATATCCTTACTTGATGAACAGGGAAAAACCGTTTACAAATCCACGTCTTTAAAGGAAGGCATAATATATATTGATATCAGCGGATATGCCAGGGGAGTCTATGTATTGCAAGTACTTGACACTAAAAATAAAAATGACTACATCCACAAGATAATATTCAATTAGTGAATTTTCTTGTGTCAGTTCTGTTTCGGAATTTTCATTATGATACAGACAACAACTCACCCAGTCCTGTTATTTTAAAAGTATTTACCAGGTAGTAATTCCCGAGTTTGAAAGCAACCGGTTAACTGAACCTCTGAAACCCCTATAAACAAAGGAAAGTTGTTTTGGTTTTTGAAAAATGTAGTGGACGCTTTATCAACAAAATGATTGTTATTAGTGAATTTCGGTGATTTTGTGAATTTTTTTGTTGCATAAAACCATCGACAATGTATATCCGGACAACAAAGAATAAAAATGGTGATGCTTATTACCTTCGCAAACTTGTCGATAATAGTGATGCCAGCCATCAGCATTTTCTAATAGGTTATCTCCCGGATTCTGAACAATATCAATGGATATTGATTTATTGGGAATATTTGTTTCCTCATGATAGGGACTATTAAGTAGTTTACCATTTATGCTTTTAATACACCTCTGAAATTTAAAATTTAGACTGTCAAAATAATAAAGAAAGTGAGATTCAGTTGAATTCTTTTCAATATATTTAACAGAGTAATTATAAAACGTTTGATTGGTGAACTCTTTGGCCTTTTTATAATAATTGCCTTTTGTTACGATTATTCTATTTATCACTGGATCAAGGTTAAATTTCCCCTCAGTTAAATCTGGGTTTAAATTTGGTTCTTCAAGAAAATGCGTACTTTTTAGTTTAAAGATAGAAAAAGTAGGAGTAGTACAAGTTTGCTATATCACTTTCGGCCTGACGTTTCCTAAGAATTGTATTAATAACCCCATAGTTGAAGTTAACGTTTCTCCTCGTAGACACTTTGATAATGGGACAGATACTTCCACGCTGATAGATGACGCTAAGATTTTATTTTATTATAAGAATTCTTCTGAGGCTACAGAGACATATGAGAATAATATTGAAGAGGATATAGTCCTCAGATATGAGTGATGCCCGAGAACGAGATGATACGGAAAAGAGAATCAATTGCTCAGTCAGTGGTAAGGTCAATGAAAGAAAAGAAGAAGTGATTACGGCGATTCGAAATATATAAAGGGGTTATTAATAAATTAAATCAAAGAGACGCTATTTGTAATATAATCTTCCTGTGTGGTTTACATATTATTGAACAATGATTTTTTTTGTAACTATTGTTTTACCAAAGTCGACCTTAAGTATGTATAAGCCGGGTTTAATCCTCATTGCATTAAGGTAATATTCTAGTTTATTATAACCAACCACACCCTCTAACAGTCGAGATATCTTTCTACCCAGCCTGTCGTATAAATAACACTTTACATATAGAGGTGTGTTATACCTGAACTGAATGGAAAGCTTGCAGTCTAATAATGAATAAGATAACTGAAACTCCTTGTCGGGATTGTTCTCTGGCAAACCAACGCCTGTATCCACGATATGGAGGTGAATCACTTTTCTGTATAAGGTTAAAAGCGGAGCATCGCTATTTACAACAAAACAACTATAATTCCCTGCATCAGAAAGCTGTACATTGTTTAGGTGTAAGTTACTGTTTGTATCCAAAGGCGTTATAAAAACGTAGTCCTTTCTCCACCGATAACGATTGTTCTGACAGCTATCAACCCAGGAACTAAATGTAATATTGCTACCCATAAGAATTGTAGTATCAATGGTTTCAAGAATGCTGTCTTGGTGAGTGTAATAAAAACTTTGGAGAGAAGAGTTAATGCAATAAGGAACAATGTCTTTAAAAGTAAGATTATTCCCACTGACATCCAGATAATAGGAATAATTTGGATAATATGATAAAGATGAGAAATGATTATTTGAAAGTGAAAATGCATATACACTTGTACTTTTAAAAATAGTATCCGGCACTGGCCCTGCAAAATCATTAGAATCAATAAATATATATGCCAAATGATTGTTGTTACCAAACGACAAAGGAAAGGGCCCAGTTAAATGATTGGCACCAAAATTGACGCTGTGCAAATACTCAATATTACCATATACCTCAGGTATATATCCTGTAAGATTATTATTAAATAGATTGAGGCTCACTAACTGTTGTAAATTTGATAAAGATTCATTTAATGGACCACTTAAGTTATTATTACCTAATTCAATATAATTAATACCTTGTGTACCACATGTAATCCCATACCAAGTACAAATAGGCCCTGTAAGCCAATTGCTACTATTAATCCAATTAGCTCCATTCGTGATATAATAGAAATCCACTAAAGCCAATGAATCAGAGGTAGGAACATTCTGAGCATAAGCTATGTTTGTCCTAATAATAATTAAGGATATTATAATAAATAATTCTGCTTGTCCCCTTCGGTCAGGTAAAAGTGTAGGAGACCAAACAGCCCGGGTAAAAAAGGAAAAGGTTTAAAAGATATTTTCTTTCCAGTAGCCCCTGACAAACATTGGCTGGTGCGGTCCCGATGAGCGGCAGCGAGTCGGGATCCCGACGAAGGAGGGAAGCGCCAGGCGCGGTCAGGAAGCGGCGACCAGGTCTCCCGGCCTGAGGGAAAAACCTGATATATTGAAAAGGTGTCACACCTTAAAGACGAACTCTTTGCCAGGAAGGGACTAAATCCCAGGCAGGCTATGGAAAATCCTGAGAATGCTGATAATGCAATTGCCTGTCTGGGATGGAGTCCCTGACCTGAGATACTGCCAGTTTGCTAGGGTTGACTTCAAATCAGGAAAATATTGAAAATGAGGCTACTGTGTATGTCCCTGGTTGCCTTTTAGTTGAACCCCGTTCCGG
>JAPLDE010000152.1:0-14302 GCA_026391855.1 Bacteroidota bacterium
AATTATCATGATTGAATATCAGATAGTTACAAATTGATCGTCTGAAAAATAATTTTCACCAAATTGTTAATTTGCTAATATTCAGCTACTTGGAAAATGATTTTTTTTATCGCCTTGCTTTTCTTGTGCAAGTTGGGTTAAGGGGCTTTGTAATGGAGATGTTAATGGTTCTTTTTATCCCTGACAAACTTCTATTGAAACATGTAGCCCTATCTGATAAAGAAGTCCAGTAATTTCTTGTCTTCCAGCCAGCCTTCGAGGTGATGGCCGATCTGAACCGGTCCGACACCGGCGGGGGTCCCGGTAAAGATCAGGTCTCCGGTCTTAAGTGTCATATACCGTGATACATGCGCAATGATCCTGTCGATGGAAAAGATCATATTCTTGGAATTTCCTGTCTGTACGACATCCCTGTTAATTCTTAACTGAAATCCAATTCCCCCCTGTTCCCCGTTCTTTGTTCCCCGTTCCATGTTCCCTAACTCACTCAACGCCATCAGCTTACTCACCACCGCCGAACCGTCAAAAGCTTTCGCTACCTCCCACGGCAGTCCTTTCTCTTTACATTGGTTCTGCAGGTCCCTTGCCGTAAAATCAATACCTAAGCCAATCGCATCATAGTAAGTATGGGCAAATTTCTCCTGTATTGTCTTTCCCAGCTTGCCAATCCTGTATACCAGTTCTGTTTCGTAGTGAATTTCTTCAGAAAAATCGGGATAAAAAAATGGAGAATTGTTACGGAGGATAGCCGAATCAGGCTTGAGGAAAAATACAGGTGATGCCGGGACAGGATTGTTCAGCTCTTTGGCATGATCGATGTAGTTGCGGCCTATGCAGATGATTTTCATTGAGGTTATGAAAGGTTATGGAGGTTATGAAGGTTATGGAGGTTATGAAGGTTATGGAGGTTATGGAGAAATTATTAATCATAACTTCCATAACACTCATAACCGTTATAACTTTTAAAATAGGACATCGGTTTTCTTGTTGAAGTCACGCAGCTTGATGGCGGTGATGACTTTTTTTGTGTACAGGGCAAAATCGGCTTTCATCATCCAGTCATAGTAGGAAGGTTCGTCCCTGAAGACATCAGAAACAGCTTTGCCTTTGTGCTTTCCGAAGGTAAAAATCTCCACATTTTTTTCATTGTAAATGATTCCCCCAGTCAAGTCAACAAATTTGTCGTGATAGGAAAAATCATGAAGGTCGTTCATGGTTTCCAGGTTTACAGGGGTTTGTTTCCCGTATTTATCGGTATAGGTCATACCGTTGTACTTTTCAACCTGTGACATGATCACCTCGAAGGTTGCCCTGGTATCAGCTTCGGCCCCGTGTGCACCTACCAGCTCTTTCCCGCAATAGAAGCGGTATGCAGCCCTGAGGTTGCGAGGTTCCATCTTGTGATAGATGTTAAGGGCATCGACAAAACGGCGGCTTTTGAATTCAAAATCGACCCCTGCCCTTAAAAATTCTTCCACCAGGACAGGAATATCGAAACGGATGGAGTTAAATCCACCCAGGTCGGCGTGTCCGATAAACTGGTTCAGCTCATGGGCAAGTTCTTTGAAATGAGGCTTGTCTTTCACATCCTCATCAGTAATTCCATGGATACGTGTAACCTCTTTGGGTATGGGGATCCCGGGGTTTACCCGGTGTGTAAGGATCTGCTGGCTGCCGTCGACCTGCATTTTCAGCAGGCTGATCTCAACTATCCTGTCGGTTACAATATTGGTCCCGGTTGTTTCAAGGTCGAAAACAACCAGCGGACGGGTGAGGGTTAATGCCATAAGTATCAGATAGTCTGGTTAATATCAAAATGTTCAAGGAGTTCTTTCATCCTGAAGATAAATTTACCTCCAAGAGCTCCGTCGATGATGCGGTGGTCATAGGTGAGGGACATATACATCATATGCCTTACACCGATGACATCTCCCTGGGGAGTTTCCAGCACTACCGGCCGTTTGGTAATGCTACCCACGGCCACGATGGCAACCTGCGGCTGATTGATGATGGGAGTTCCCAACAATGTTCCGAAAGAGCCCAGGTTGGTTAGGGTTATGGTCCCTCCCTGCACTTCATCCGGCTGAAGTTTATTGTTCCTGGCTCTGTCGGCGATATCATTCACGGCTTTCACGATGCCCAGCAGGCTTAGTTGGTCGGCATTCCTGATCACCGGTACAATGAGGTTGCCATTTGGCAATGCCACCGCCATGCCGGTATTGACCTGTTTCCTGATGATCATCTTCGTTCCTTCCACTGAAGCGTTCACCATCGGAAATTCCCTGACTGTCCTGGCCAGGGTATCAAGAAAGATATGTGTAAAAGTGAGTTTCTCGTTATCACGCCTGAGGAGGATGTCTTTGTTCTTTTCACGCCACAGGACGATGTTGGTCATATCAACCTCAACAATGGAAGTTACGTGGGGAGAGGTCTTCACCGACATCACCATATGTTCGGCGATCAGTTTTCGCATGCGGTCCATCTCAATTACCTGATCTCCTGTTTGGGTTACCTGAACAGGAACAGATGAGGGTGGAACTGCCGGAGCCGGGGAAACCGTAGTATTACGGCTGTTAAGATAGTCAAGCAGGTCGCTTTTGGTAATCCTTCCTTCTTTTCCGCTGCCCTGTAACTTGTCAAGTTCTGCCAGGGCGACCTTTTCAGTGCGGGCAATGTTTTTAACCAGCGGTGAATAGAATCTGTCCGATCCTGAATAATTTTCAACCGGTGTAACTGAGGCTGAATGTTTTACTTCTTTGGACGGAGCTTCCAACGGTGCAGCGAAAGTTTCTGCTGAAGGAATGGAAGAAGCTCCCTGTTCCGTTTCAGTCGTATTGCCACCGGTATCGATCAGGGCGATTACTTCTCCCACCGGAACAATATCGCCTTCTTTAAAAAGCAACCGGGTAAGTGTCCCTTCCACTGGTGATGGAATTTCCGAATCTACCTTGTCGGTGGCGATTTCTATAATAGGGTCATCCTCATTCACCCTGTCGCCTTCCGCTTTCATCCACCTGGTAATGGTGGCCTCTATTATGCTTTCACCCAGTTTAGGCATCACTAATTTAAACAATGACATTCCTGTTCAATATTAATTAACAAGATACTTATTACTCTGATTATCAGTTATTTCTACCGGTCTTTCTAATCCCTTTCATCACTATGTTAAGATCAGTTGAAATCTGATAATCTCTTGCATACAACAGATTTAAGCGGTGAATTGTTCCCCTGTCGAGCGTCTTTGAAGGTAATACGTCCATGGGGCTCAATATACCTTTTTTAATCTTAGGCAGCTTTTCAAGACCAATTCCGTCATCATCACAATAGCCTACCCAACTTCTTTTACGGATGATCACTTTAAAAATATTCGCAAAGAGTCCGCCCGGCTGAGAAACGATGAAAATCAGCAGGGGTGAAAGGATAAGAAGTGACAATGAAACGATGAGGTCGAAAAAGTGCTTTACACGCTGGTTTTCACGTTTTACGACGGAATCAATATTAATAATAAAAAGGTCTTCAGCCGTGTTGATATTTTTACTTCCAATGATAGAAAGGCTTTCGGGGGGGGCGATTTTAAACTCCACAGGAAGGTTTTGCTGTTCCGACATCAGGTCGATGATCTTTGCCGAAGGAATATCCTTTGCACAAAAGATCACTTCTTCAATCCCGTAGATCTCGATAATTTCGTGGATCTGGCGGATGTTCCCGATATACCGGTCGTCGGCCGGTTTGCTGCCGGAAGGGCTGACCAGGCCAATGAAGCCGGGGTTCAGGAAAGTATTTCTGACCAGTGAGGCCACCCGTTCGGCTTCTTCCTGATCTCCAATCACAATAAACCGTTTATTTGAATGATTGCCGATTCGGAAGATGCGGGATTTAAATACGTAATGAAGCAGAAGTCTTAATGTGATGGTTGAAAATAGTCCCCACAACAGCCCGAAGAATATCATTGCCCTGGAAAAGCGGTAGTTTTCACTTAGGAGAGAATACAGCACCAGGATGACCAGGGTTCCCAGGGCAAATCCCTGGATGATCTTCAGCAATTTAACCGGACGGTCGTAACCACCGGACAGGAAGATGGAAAAAAGCCATACCAGGATATAAACAGGGACTGCAACGCTGATGAATTCACTAGGATAGTGCCCGCCCCAGGGAAAAAGGATGTTTTCCCACCAGCCTTTGATCAGGTAGATCCCTGCAAAAAGCAGGATGGCATCGGCCACAGGAAGGATAGCCCGCTGGAAGAACCTGAACGACACAGCGATAAATGCTCTCAGATAGATGGCCAGGTGGATCAGAAAAGAGAATATCCGGGCATTCTGCTGTGAAAAATGTTTCCTGGCAAAGATCACCATTGCCCGGTAAAAGGTAAACACATAATTGACGCTGCTTTTCTTGGTGCTTTCTCCTTTATAATGAATGATGCGGGTCAGTGGAAAATAATAATTTTTGTAACCCGCTTTTATCAGCCTGTACGACAGGTCGATATCCTCGCCATACATAAAGAAAGTTTCATCCAGCAGGCCGGTTTTTTCCAATGCTTCTTTACGCAACATCATAAAAGCACCTGAAAGGATATCTACCTGGTGGACCTGGTCTTCATGGAGAAAACCCAGGTGATATCTTCCGAAGACCCTGGAACGGGGAAACAGGGCCGAAAACCCGAATATCTTATAAAATGCCACCAGCGGGGTAGGGAGGCCACGCTTTGATTCCGGCAGAAACCTTCCCTTACCGTCAATCATTTTAACACCAAGAGCACCTGCTTCAGGGTGCTCCTCCATAAAACTTACCGTTTTGGTGAATGTATCTTTCTCAACGACGGTGTCAGGGTTTAAAAGAAGTATATAATCTCCCGAACTGGCCTGAATTGCCAGGTTGTTGGCCTTCGAAAAGCCCAAGTTTTCCTGGTTCTCTATCAGCCTTACCTCAGGAAATTTTTTCTTTACCATGTCAGCCGATCCGTCAACTGAGTTATTGTCGACCACAAAAACCTCAGCCTCCGGATCCTGGCAGGCAAGCCTTACCGAATACAGGCATTGCTCAAGGAAATACCTGACATTGTAGTTAACAATAATTATGGAGAGCTTCATACAAAAAACAGGAGTGCAAAGGTAACCAAATATACGCTGACATAGCTTGTTACGATTTAATCACTAAATTTGATCACAAATTATGAACCGACCTTTCTTTTGGTTTTGTGTGCCGGCAATTATCCTATTTTCCTGTCAATCAGCGCTTAACAAGGAAAAGGAGAAAGTGGTTACCGTGAGTATTCCGCCTCAGCAATATTTTGTTGAACGAATAGCCGGGAACCATTGGAAGGTTTTTGTCCTGGCCGGGCCCGGGGTCGGACCTGAAACATTCGACCCATCACCTCAGGACCTTGAAAAAGTTTCGCGATCGAAACTGTATTTCCTGACCAATTACCTTGAATTCGAGAAGCAACTCTCAGAAAGGCTGAAAAGAATGTCCGATGGTCCTTTACTGGTAAATACTGCCGAAGGAATACAGGTCATTGAAGGAGACGAGCATGCCGGGCATTCCCATGGCAAGGGTGTCGATCCGCATATCTGGATTTCCCCGAAGGAGGTTGAGATCCAGGCCAAAAATATCTGCAGGGCGCTTTCGGATGCTGATCCTGAATTTAAAACAGAATATGAAAACAACCTGAAGGTTTTTATCCGTGATCTTCGACAGCTTGACAGTTCACTCAAAGAAGCCTTTGAAAATCTGGGAACCAGGAAGTTTATTATTTTTCATCCGGCTTTGGGTTACCTGGCCAGGGATTACCGGCTGGAGCAGCTTTCCCTGGAGTTTGACGGGAAACAACCTTCCACGATGCAGTTGAAATCACTTGTGGATGAAGCCAGGACGGCCGGGATCAGCACTATATTCCTCCAGGCCCAGTACGATATTCATAATGTGGAGACACTTTCTGTTGAGTTGGGTGGTAAGGTGGAAATAATTGACCCGCTTTCTTCTGATTGGCTGAATAATATGTATCTGATGACGAAAAAACTTAGGGAGGCAATGCATGGAACGTAAGGTTGTCAGACTGAGATCAGTTGCAGCAGGTTATGGTAACGATCCTGTTTTTCAGGACGTTAACCTCGATGTCTGCGAAAAGGACTTTCTCGGGATCATTGGTCCTAACGGAGGGGGAAAAACAACTCTCCTTCAGGTGATGATGGGGTTGCTGAACCCTATGGCAGGGAGTGTTGAGTACATTTCTGATAAAGAGATCAACGGCAGAAGCATTTTTGGTTACCTGCCCCAGGTCAGCCGTATAGATAAAAAGTTCCCGATTACGGTGATTGATGTGGTCCTGTCCGGAAGCATGCAACTGAAACCATATCTTACTATGAGAAGGAAACAATACCGCGACAAGGCGGAGGAACTGCTTCAAAAGATGGGGTTGAGGAATATGGGCCGGAAAATGGTGGGACAGCTTTCGGGAGGTCAGCTTCAACGGGTTTTCCTGGCCAGGGCTATGATCTCCAACCCTATGCTGCTGATGCTGGATGAACCTAATTCCTTCGTGGATAATAATTTCGAGAAGGATCTCTATGATATTCTCAGGGAATTAAACAAAGATACCGGGATCGTTATCGTTTCCCATGACCTGGGTATGATCTCCTCCTACGTGAAGACCATTGCCTGTGTTAACCGGGGTGTTCATTATCATCCTTCAAACGTGATCACTGAAGAATTACTTGAAACCTATAACTGTCCTATTGACCTGATCGCACACGGCGAACTTCCGCACAGGGTGCTGGAGATTCATAAACATTCAGCGCCATGATTGGAATACTGAGATACGAGTTTTTCCAGCATGCGCTGCTCGCGGCCCTGCTTTCCAGCGTGGTTTGCGGGATCATTGGTACTTACATTGTGGCCAAACGCCTGGTTTTTATCAGTGGCGGGATCACTCATGCTTCATTTGGCGGGATAGGAATAGCTTACTACCTGGGCATTAACCCCGTTTGGGGCGCTGCCATGGCTGCGCTGCTCTCTGCTTTCGGTGTGGAATACATGACAAAAAAGAGCAACCTTAGGGAAGACTCTGCGATCGGAATGGTCTGGTCGCTGGGAATGGCCCTGGGGATCATCTTTATTTACCTCTCCTCAGGATATTCCCCAAACCTGATGAGTTACCTCTTTGGCAGCATTCTTACCGTAACTGATCTCGACCTTTGGATGATGGGTGTCCTTGCCATTGTGATCATCGCCTTTTTCATTTCAGCCTTCTATCTCATCCTTTTTGTTGCTTTTGATGAAGATTATGCCCGCACCAAAAGAATTCCGGTAGCCACACTGAATTATGTGATGATTAGTCTGGTGTCATTAACTATAGTACTAAATATCAGGGTAGTAGGGGTGATATTGGTCATCTCTTTCCTCACCCTTCCCCAGATTACTGCCAATATCCTCACCCACGACTTCAGGAAAATTATCCTCTGGTCGATCCTTATCGCGATGGTTGGTTCTGTCAGCGGGCTACTGCTGTCATATTCCATGAACCTCCCTTCAGGCCCGGCCATCATCTGTGTTTTTGCCCTGATCTTTCTTTTGGTTAAATCAATTGAAAAACTAACAGGCAGAATTAAACTAAAAAAAGCATTGGAAAGATGAAAGTTAAATCATGGACCACCGGAATTATTCTGGCATTAATGTTAATGGCCTGTCATAAAGATAAGCCTGATAAGGGAATCGACATGGGGTACGGTTTTTTTCCTTTAAAATTAGGGCAATGGATAGAATATGACGTAGATTCCATTAATATTGACGGGGTAAACACGGATACGACCTCCTGGGTTGTAAGAGAAACCATTGATACCTCTTTCCTGGATAATACAGGGCAGCAAACTTTCCTGATCCATCGCACATGGAGACATGCCGACAGCCTTGAATGGCCTGCTTATTATAAAGTCTGGTCGGCAACTGTGAATGAAAACCAGGCAGAAAAGGTGGAAGATAACATCCGGTATATTAAACTTGTTTTTCCTGTTGAAGATGGGAAGACCTGGAACGGTAACTCGCTCAATAACCTGGGTGTCCAGGATTACCAATATCACGTTTTACCTATTGAAACGAAAAACAGCGGGCAATCCTTCTTTAATACTGTGATTGTTCTTCATCAGGATCAGACGACACTGATCTCGAAAGATTATGAAGATGAAATGTATGCAAGGAGTTTCGGGATGGTATCTTCAACCAAGATCCATATAAAAAACCTCCAGTCTGAATTGTATAAATATGGTACGATAGTAAATTGCAAATTGAAAGACTTGAAGATGTAAATTACGGATAATGAATTCAATATTAAAGATATTCTTATTTCTTACGGCTGGGCTTCTCTTTATTTTTGCCGGGTTATCTCCGTTAAAAGCCCAAAAGGGCCAGTCAAGATACTGGGTTCAGTTTACCGATAAACAGGGGACTCCCTGCAGCATCGAAAGGAGGACTAGACAACATGTCCCTGTTGTTGAGAGCGATCTGCCGGTTACACCCGATTACATAAATACAATACGGTCCCTTGGTGTGAAAGTCATTTCAACCTCAAAATGGCTAAACTCTATCGTCATCCTGGTGCATGATACGATGGATCTTGATTTGATAACCGGACTGCCTTTTGTGAAGCAGATCGGGTACGCAGCTCCTGCCAAAAGGACCACCAACCCGGCACAGCCAAAGCAGGATAAGTGGCATCAGTTGGATTCATTAAATGGCAACTTCGAAATGGGAATTTTTCCCTTAAGTAGAGCAATAAAAAGAAATTCAGGCACTTATGACTATGGTTATGCTTATAACCAAATCCGCATGATCAACGGGGATTTTCTGCATGACAAGGGATTCAGCGGTGAAGGAATGATCATTGCTGTGCTGGATGCCGGGTTCTACAAGGTTGATGAGCTGCCTGCCTTCGACAGCCTGAGAGAAGAGGGGCATCTGCTTGGAACAAGGGACTTTGTCAATCAGGGAGGAAATGTGTTTACCGAAAGTACGCACGGAATGATGGTATTGTCGATCATGGCTGCCAATTTGCCCGGTGAGATCGTGGGGACAGCTCCCCGGGCAGGCTATTGGCTGCTACGTTCGGAAGATGCAGCTACAGAATACCCGGTTGAAGAGGATTTTTGGGTAGCTGCAGCTGAGTTTGCCGATAGTGCTGGCGCCGATATTATCTCCTCTTCCCTGGGTTATACTGTATTTTATGATGATTCGCTGAACCATACCTATGAGGACATGGATGGCAATACCACCCATGTTACCAGGGGTGCTGACCTGGCAGCCTCGAAAGGGATGCTTGTGCTGAATTCTGCCGGCAATTCGGGCGGAAGCAGCTGGCAATATATCAGTGCCCCGGCTGATGGAGACAGTGTTATCGCTGTCGGGGCAGTTGATGCTTATGGCCATTACACCTCCTTTAGTTCCACCGGGCCAACTTATGATAAAAGGATTAAACCCAATGTTGCGGCACAGGGGTTGGGAACCATGGTGTATTCTTCTTCGGGTGGCGTTTTCCCGGGGAGTGGCACCTCATTTGCCTGCCCGGTTATATCGGGTGCTGCAGCCTGCCTTTGGCAGGCTCATCCTGGTGCTTCCAACATGGATATTCTGGAAGCCATTCAGAAAAGTTCCGACCAGTATGCAAATCCCGACAGCCTGAAGGGGTTCGGAATTCCCGACATGCAACAGGCCGACCTGAGCCTCTATAAACCTGCCGAAAACCATCCCCCCGGACAGTTCTACTTCTTCCCGAACCCTTCCGGGGATATCCTCAGTATTCAAGTCGCCCTTGCTGATTACCAGGATATTACGTTCGAAATACTGGATGAAACCGGCCGGGTGGTCTTACCCGAAATGATCTGTCATGCCCATCCCGGGGAAAATGCTCTTCAGATTGTGGATACACAAGTACTTTCAGAGGGATTGTACCTGATCCATTTTTCAGCCGCCTCCGGCAAGGGGTTGTTTAAATGGTTGAAAATGTGATAATTGTTTAAGCATTCAAATGGTAAAGATAATTCCTGCTTTCGTATTGCTATGAACTTCAGGATTTATTTCTAACTTTGCACCCCAAAATTTATTATAGTTCACGGATTGTTAAACCCGGTTTCAAAGGAAACCATAAAAAAAATTGAATGAGTAATTATCCCGAAGATCAAAATGAACTGGACAACATGCCTGAGGCTCATGAGGAAACCTTTGTTTCCCCGGAAAGCGTGCAGGTACAGGAAATCAAAGCGTTGGAAGAAGAAGCAGCTGCTGAAGAACAGCCTGTTGATGATTTGGTAGCCGAAGTGCAGGAAGAGCTTCCTGTTGCTGAAGATGTTGTTGTTCCTGTAGCTGAAGAAGTTGCTGTTCCTGTAGCTGAAGAACAAGATGTTTCTGAAGAGGTTGCTGTTCCAGTAGCTGAAGAAATTGTTGTTGAACACACCAGGGTAGAACCAGAACCAGCACCGGCTCCCGAACAAAAACCCCAAAAAACCTTTGCACCCGTTGCCGAGTTAACCTCTGTTCCTCCTGAACAGTTCGATTGGGATTCAATTGGTAAGAAGCAAATGGCCTATTCCAGCAATGAAAGGGAAAGACTTGAAAAGATCTACGATAAGACCCTGAGTTCCATTGTTGAACATGAAGTGATTGATGGTACCGTGGTTGGTATGAACAGCAGGGAGGTCGTAGTAAATATCGGTTTCAAATCCGATGCTATCGTTCCCTTGTCGGAATTCCGTTATAATCCTAACCTGAAAACAGGTGACCCTGTTGAAGTATATGTTGAAAGCCAGGAAGACCTCAGCGGCCAGCTGGTCCTGTCTCACAAAAAAGCCCGTATCCTCCGTTCCTGGGAAAGAATCAACGAAGCTTACGAAAAGCAGGAAATTATCACCGGTTATGTTAAATGCCGTACTAAAGGCGGTTTGATAGTCGATGTGTTCGGTATCGAAGCCTTTTTACCCGGTTCACAGATTGATGTTAAACCCATCCGTGACTATGATATTTTCGTTGATAAGACCATGGAATTCAAGGTGGTGAAAATCAACCATGAGTATAAGAATGTCGTCGTTTCGCATAAAGCCCTGATCGAAGATGAGCTCGAAGCCCAGAAAGCTGAGATCATCTCTAAACTCGAAAAAGGCCAGTTACTTGAAGGTACTGTCAAAAATATCACCACTTACGGAGTATTCGTCGACCTGGGCGGCGTGGATGGTCTGATCCACATCACCGATCTTTCATGGGGCAGGATCAACCACCCCGAGGAAATTGTTACCCTCGACCAGAAGATCAACGTGGTTATTCTCGATTTCGATGAAAGCAAGAAACGTATTGCCCTCGGTCTGAAGCAGTTAACTCCTCATCCATGGGCTTCTCTTGATCCTGCCCTCAAGGTAGGTGATAAGGTGAAAGGAAAAGTAGTGGTTATTGCCGATTACGGTGCTTTCCTTGAAGTTGCAACCGGAGTGGAAGGATTGATCCATGTTTCGGAAATGTCCTGGTCACAACATCTGCGTACCGCCCATGACTTTATGAAGGTGGGCGATGTTGTTGAGGCCATCATCCTTACCCTCGACAGGGACGAAAGGAAGATGTCACTGGGTATCAAGCAGTTGATTCCCGATCCATGGGCCAATATTACTCAGAAATATCCGATTAACTCCAAACATAAAGCCATTGTCCGCAACTTTACCAACTTCGGTATTTTTGTTGAACTTGAAGAAGGTGTAGATGGTCTTATCCATATTTCCGACCTCAGCTGGTCGAAAAAGATCAAGCATCCGGCTGAATTCACCAAGATCGGTGATGAGATTGATGTGATCGTACTCGACGTAGATGTGGAAAATCGCAGGCTTAGTCTCGGTCATAAACAACTCGAAGAAAACCCATGGGATGTTTTCGAAGCCATTTTCGAAGTAGGTTCCATTCACAAAGGGACCATCGTGAACCAGGCCGAGAAAGGCTTTATCGTTGCCCTTCCATACGGTGTTGAAGGTTTTGCACCGACCCGCCATATGGTGAAGGAAGACGGCAGTAATGCCAGGGTTGATGAAACCGTTGATTTTAAAGTGATTGAATTCTCCAAAGAGAGCAAGAAGATCATCCTCTCGCATTCCAAGGTATTCCAGGATGCACAGGCTGCTGAAAAGGTAAAAGAAGCGGTAAAGGTTGAAACCGAAGCCAACCAAACCAAGAAAGCAGTGAAGAAACTGAAGGATAACCTGGAGAAAACCACACTTGGTGATCTCGAAGCCCTTGCCAATCTGAAATCAGACATGGAAGACGCTGAAAAGAAAAAAAGAAGTGAGATCAGGGCAACCCAGATAAAGGCGTTTGAAAAGCAGGCAGAAGAGGAAACCCGTGAGATTGTTGATGAAGTGAAGGAAGAAGCAGTTGAAGCTCCCGAAACAATTGCTGAAGCAGTGGACCCAGTTGTTGAAACTCCTGAGGTTGTTGCTGAGGCAGAGGAACCAGTTGTTGAAACTCCTGAGCTTGTTGCTGAAGCAGAGGAACCAGTTGTTGAAACTCCTGAGGTTGTTGCTGAAGCAGAGGAACCAGTTGTTGAAGCCTCTGAACCTGTTGCCGAAACAGTGGAAGAGGTGGTTGAAACTCATGAAGCAGTAGTTGAAGTTACTGATGATATCGCTGAAACTCCTGAAAAGGCTGAAGAAGAAACCAAGGAGGAAACCAAGGAATAACTCCGGTTCTATTATTACTCCTCTGCCTTAACCGGCAGAAACCCATAAAACAACCGCAGTCCGGTCTGAGTAACGTCGGAAAGTGACTGCGGTTGTTGTTTTATCATAGTTCGGAAATTCATGAAAATTGAAAAATGTTTGGTTATAGTGAAAGATTTTATCCGGCCGATGTTGGTCTTAGGTTTGGTCTTACCGGTTACTCTGATCAGGCATTTCCGGTATACTTGAAAATCTGGTATTTAATAAGTTACTTCAGGAAGGATATTCAGTTACAACAGGTCAGATTGGCAATTTGGAAATAGATTTCATTGCTGAAAAACAATAGGAGAAAATCTATATCCAGGTAGCTTACCTTCTTGATAATGAAAAAACAGTAGAAAGGGAATTCGGGAATCTTTTCAGGATTCAGGATAACTTCCCCAAGATGGTTCTTTCGCTGGATGAATACTGGGAAAAGGGCAAACAAGGAGTCATCCGGAAAAATATTATCGATTTTCTCAGTAATGATTAATGTTGTTTAATAAAGCATACGACTTACGGAGATGCTGACCAACTGCTGTATGGGAACCTACGAAATATTGCCGACCGTTAACATCTTGGTAACGTGAACATTAGGACACGATGTATCGTATCCCTACGAAATATTGTCGACTGCCGACTGCCGACTGCCGACTGCCGACTACCGACTGCCGACTAAAAAAGGCCTCCCACGAAATCAGCAATTTCTCGGTTAATTTCTGACCGGAATTACTGATCTCAACAAAGTACAATCCCTTTTGGAGTTGTTGCAGGTTCAGTTCGCGGGTCATCAGGCCTTCTTTTGATTCGACGATCTCGCTGTAAACTGTACGACCGGTAAGATCGAATACCCTGATGGTAGTATTGCCTGAAACGGCTGAATTGAATTCAACATTCAGTGTTCCGGTTGTAGGATTCGGGTATAATGTAAGCGGATTGGCGGTTTCCGTCTCTGTTTCAATCGTACCGGGATCTTCCGTCTTGAAATTGCTGGCGCTTATTTGGGCCATCAGGGTATAACAACTGGTAGCATTGTAAGCACCGCTGTATCCGTAAACTTTAATAATGTAAGTACCTACCGCACCATTATTGTAGGTAATAGTTTCGCTGGTGGTACCGCCATTCTGTGAAATACCTACCTGTGTAGTTCCATTGGATTTATAAAGTCTGATATCATAATCAGCCGGAAGGTTTGTCAACGTGATCTTGATTTTTTTCTGAGAATTGGTATTGCTGAACTTAAAGTAATCCACGTCGGTTGAAGTTCCGATCAGGGCGTTGATATTGGTACCCACAGTGATGAGTTTGGCAGTTGCCGCGGTGTTGTTGGATTCCCAGGTATCTGTACAACCGGTTGCAGTAGTTGTAAAAGTAACAGGGCTTGAGTAAGCGCTGTTACCAGCTGAACAAACGGTCTGAACCTGGAACTGATAAGATGTTCCGGCCGTTAGCCCGGTCAATACCTTACTGGTGGTGGTGACGTTAACTGTTGTCCAGGAAGTGGCTGAAGAAAGCTTATACTGAACGTTGTAACTGATGGCATTGGTAGCTGCCGTCCATCCCAGGGTTGCTCCGGTTGTAGT
>JAPLDE010000152.1:14389-15835 GCA_026391855.1 Bacteroidota bacterium
TCCTGGTCTTCTGGTTGGGTGTAAAGTTGGCATAGGCAATATCATCGGTGTAATCCATGAAGTTCATGAACATGTCGCCGAGGGTTCCGTTGCTGCAGGTAACATGGGGGAATGTAGGTACGCCATAATTGGCTCCTGCCTGGTTTGGTGTATCTCCGCAATTATCGGTACCGGTACAGGCACTGCCGTCATCACCCCAGATATGGTATAAGTTGAAGCAGTGACCGATTTCGTGTGTGGTTGTTCCTCCCAGGTTATAAGGTGCTGTAGCACCGGTAATTCCAAAATAAAGATAAGAGATGGTAACACCGTAAGTGCTGTTGATCCCCGAAGTCGGGAACTGGGCATATCCGCATAAACCGGAGCTCAGGTTACAAACCCATATGTTCATATACTTGGTCGGGTCCCAGGCATCCAGACCACCGGTGCTGTAATGCTTCACATTATCGTTGGTGGAGAAGGAACTAACTGTGGTCGACCTTCTTTCGATACCTGTAGTGGCTGAACCATCCGGTTTTTGCTGGGCAAGGCAAAACTGAAGTTCGGTATTCGATTTCAGCGAGGAAGAAAATGAATACATGGTATGGGTGTTCAAACCGGCATAGTCTGTGTTTAACACGCTGATCTGTTCCAATACCCTGGAATCAGAAATATTCTGGGCAGTGGTGTTGTAAACGATGTGAACAACACAAGGGATAGTAACGGTGGTAGTTACTGACTTAGGATTGTTTTCCAGGTTCTTGATGATCTCCTGTACAGCCACCTCTGTTTCCTGCATCCGTTGTTCGAGAGTAGGATCCTGGGATTTTTGCCAGGCCAGATGCTCCATGGTACCGCATTTCCTGAGGTTTTCATTTTGACCCTGAGTGATACTCACTGTAAATAGAAAAGTGAGAAGAAAGAGAATAGACTTTTTCATGGGCTAAACATTTATTTATAGTTATGAAAATTCTTGCGTTTGAAAAAAAACGATCAAAGATAATGCTATAAGGGCAAGGAAATCAATCGTTAACAAAAATTTAAGAACCCAGCAGACCGCCTTTTTTTATGATGGCGACCTGAACTTCATTTAAAGGGTTGATAAATAATGATTTATGATTTCTTGTGTTGGTAAACTCACCGGTTTCCATATTTATACTGATGAGGTCTCCGCTTTCCAGTGATAGTTCCTCCAGCGCACCGGGTTTGTATGTCAGGATAGGGAAAGCGGCATTGATGGCATTTCTTTCATAAATGGCACCGAAGGATTCAGCGATGATACACTGGACACCGAGTGAGACAAAACAGTCAACGGCCTGTTGCCTTGAGCTTCCGGCCCCGAAATTCTTAGTGGTCACCACAATATCCCCGGCGGTTGCTTTTTTGGCAAAGTCCTCGTAGCCTTTCAGGTTATCAAAGGTATATTGACCCATCTCCTTTAAATCGGTTATGGTCAGGTAACGGTTG
>JAPLDE010000155.1:0-66826 GCA_026391855.1 Bacteroidota bacterium
TGCAACTTACCGCGTAGGCCTGCCCTTTTTCAAGGTTTTTCAAATAGGCGATATTGGTGTCGGTGACCGTTATTTCCTCACGGTGTCCTGAACTGATGTTTATAAAATATACAACGGTTATTCTGATGGTGGAATCCGGGGGTGTATCCCAGTGGATCCTTACGGAATCGCCTTCCTGATTAATTGCCACGTTCTGGGGTGTTTCCGTGAAACCGGAATGACTGACGATGATACTGCCGGGGGCATATTGGATCACAGTAGCATTTTTACCGTCATCCATCAGGCAATAGATAAAGTACTCACCGTCAGGAATATCCTGGTTTTGCCATTCAAACGAAAGGCTGGCATTGTTGATCACCTGAAATTCCTGGATAAAGCTGCCATCATAGTGTTCCCGGTCGGTATCATAAAACACCTTAACATTCAGTGTATCAGCATAATCCGTAAAATCAAGCGAAATCGTGTTCGATTCGGATCCGTTTTTTAACGGCTGTGCAATCAGCCCGGTTGGTTGCTGGTTTTGGAACATGGGTTCTACCCTGAGGTTAGCTGTATCGGAGCAAAGAAAAGTC
The DNA here is from genome assembly GCA_026391855.1 of Bacteroidota bacterium. Lineage (GTDB taxonomy): Bacteria > Bacteroidota > Bacteroidia > Bacteroidales > CAIXZF01 > JAKLIX01. The sequence goes on from JAPLDE010000155.1 coordinate 573, forward strand.
CATTCACCGGGAACCGGGTTGTCGATAACCATAAGGGTTTGGTGTGATTCACTAAACTGCCGGTAATGAGTCCAGGTGCTGTCATAAACTTTTCCATCGGGTGCAATTAGCTGGAAATCAATTGGATTTAAATTCAGGGTGTCGCCTGCTACAACAAAAAATCTGGGACAATTAACCGGTACCTCGAATTGGATGGCAGCTTTTCCCGATTTGGTTCCTTTCCATAGTTGTATAAGATGGTCATAGTCGAGACCCACAAAGAAATGGAACCAGGGAAATGAAGGATTTCCAAAAACTAGTTTTTCAGCAAAAGATAGTCCCCCAAATTGAACATATGATTTCCATTCATTGTTGAATATGGAAGTATTAAATGAACCAAGTTTCTGGTTTTCAGCCCATCCAAAACCCCATGGCAGGTGGGGAGGTGTTTGTACAGCCATTTCTCCTCCGCCGGAAAATTCCATAAACTTCAAATTGAGATACAATTTCCCGGCCAGATAGTATGCCAGATTCACATTAACTTCGCCGGCAAGGGAAAACTTGCGGTGATCATATTCTATTAATGCATCCGCAGCATCATACCCAAATATTTTGGCTGTTCCCGATACTTTGAATTTGTTCCATGGATGAATATCTATCCCGACATCAGTTAACTCGATAGGTGAACCGATAGGAGGAATCTTAAGTCCTGTTTCTATGTCGCAGTGTAAGAATGCGTTCCAATCATTTTTATTGACAAAATTTTCAATTCCACCCGAGACACCTATTAATTTAAGACCCGTTGCGTCAATTGGGATGTCAGCCCCGACATTAACGATGAAATTATTGAGATGACCATGCGAAAATTCAATATCAACCCCAAATGAGACTAATTTGAGCCACTTAGGTAAACCGATTTTTTTTGTTTTTGCAAGCCCGGTTGTATCAATTAGTTGTCCCTCAGGATCCTGGACAAGGAATGGAATGAGTGAAATTGAATCCTGATTTTTTTTGGTAATCACCGCTTTATTAACCAAGGTGTCTTTTCCGGGAACAGAAAATTCAAATCCGCCACCATATGTTTGAGTGTTGCTGTTAAAGTACAGCTTTGCATCATTAATGGAGAAGGGGCCAAAATTAACGTTGAGCCCTGTAATACTATCTTTTATCTGACGTCCATTGATTTTTGAATAAATGTCACTTAAAGAAACAGACCGTACAAAACCAAATAGTGAGTTCGATCTTGCCAATATTGTATCAAAGATCAGATCGAAAGGGAATGGCATTTTGGCTATCGTTCTGACTTCCATTGAACTACCGTCTTCTTCGATGATATATTGACCTAAGGTAACATTAAACCCCCCGATTAGATTCGTTCCGTCAACCAGATCGTTAAAACTTTTTGGTGTAATTATATTTTCTTCTGTATAAAAGACAAAAGGAATGGAAGTGTTTTTTAATATAATATTATTACCCAGTATGTTGCTGGCATAAAAACCGCAATTTCCTGAGATTTCAGGATAAGAAATGGGAGGCCGTTTATCAACCGTAATAGGGCCGGTAAAACACATTATATTATTGATATTCACGGGATTGTTCTGTCCTGTAAGTATATACAAGTTTGGTTCGGGTTCATCAACCTGGTCGGCACATATCCTGAGTTTTTCATTGATTTCGACACAGTTTAATGTGGTATCCAGCAAAAAGTTCTGTATTCCGGAGCATCCATTGTATTGGATATTGGCATAATCAGTCCGGTATCCGATTTTTGAAACGCGGATATTGTAAAGACCAGCCGGAATATTTTCAAATTTATAATTACCATTATTATCGGTAAAAACCTCCCAATCCATAGTACTGGTTCCGGTCAGGATTACACGGGCATCGGAAATAAGGATCCCCGACTCGGCGCTGATTACCATTCCGCTCAAACCCTGTTTTTCTACAGAAAGGACCAATAACACCGGGTTTCCTGAATAGGTAAGAATAGTGTTCGAAGTATTGTCTTTTACGAGTACAAAATATAAATCGTCATGTAAATTCTCGAATTTGGGAGTTGTTGACCAGGTGATTCCATTATCGATAGAATATTGTAAAGAAGAGTTTCCTCCTGAAGCTATAATCTCGATACTTCCCAGGTCCTCATTCTCACAGATAGGGTCGGTTTCAATCACTTGTTCAATTTTAAAAGTATTTCCGGTCAGAGCAATTTCAATCGGACTCGGCAGGTTTGTCCCATTGTGATAGACTTTAAGTACTGCACTCTTGATTCCATCTGTGGTGGGGTGAAAATTTATATGTATATTCCTGCTTTTGCCTGGAGGTACATAAAATGAATTGGCATTGTATCCTATCGAAAAATCGAGATTATCCGGACCTGTTATTTCAAGTGCGTCAATAGAGAGATTTATTCCATTTGGTACAGCATTTGTAAAAGTAACTGTCTCAGAAATTGGTGATCCTAAAATTGTGGTTCCGAAATTAATATTCTGGGGTTGTTGGTTAATGGTAGCCACCGCATTCCCCAGCAACCAGTTCGAGATGTTATAATATGTGACATCGAACCGTGCCCATACATTATAGTAAGCCATCAGATCGCAGGGATTGGAACAGGAGCCTCCATAGATGATATCCGGACAGCAGGCGACATAATGGCCCACTACCAGACCGGCTGAATTTACAACAACCCCTCCGGCACTTCCATCCCATAAGGAGCCGGTGGATGGAAACCCGTAAATATATTCGGAAAAAGGCGCTCCCGAGCATTGCGACAAGTTGGTATACTTCATCTGTAAAACATACTTCTGGGGTAACCCATCCGGATGACTTACACAATATAAAAGGGAATTATTCGGCACAGGAGTAGTCGACCAGTTTAAGTAAACAGCACCCGTGTGTATCTTTTCATTCAACAGCAGCAGGGCATAACCCGGATTACTGCCTGTTGAGGTCAGATGTGCGCCAAGAACCTCTTGTGTAAAAGTTGATGTGGTTGAATTACAGCTAACGGAACGGTAGTCGAAAAATGCATCTACCGTAGCGGCTTCTTCCTGGGTAGTGATAAAACCATCGGAAGTCAGGACAAAGGGCTGATGATCATTATCATTGTTGTTTAATAACGACCCCGAGATAATATACCAAATCCCGGATGTCTGGAAAAAGATCATTGCATCGGCTTCTTTTAAGTTGTTAATCCAGAGGTAAGTGGATGCAGGAGAACAGTTTACATCGGTATAACAACTGAAATCCTGAGCGGTAAACTCAATATGGGCTATTTCAGATATCGAGAGTTCGAAGGCTGAAACCCCGGCCAGGTTATGTGGAACCTGAATCTGTATGCAAACCTGGTCGCCGAATACTGAATGACTCCAGAAACCAGTCTCCTGAATCTCATTGATGGAATAGGGACCGGAAGCATCCCCGTTTTCGTTATAGATGTAAATCTCAACTCCGGCAGGAAGGTTGGTCTGCGAAAATTTAACCTTCATAATATTGGCTCCCGAGGATTGGATACAAGTCGTCCAAATAAGCTTTTGACCCACCGTTGTCAGTAACCCTTTATTATAAACACCTGTATTACTTGTATTTAGTATTTCATCGTTACATTGAAAATTGATGGGTTGATTCAAAATCCTTGTTATACCTATGGGAGGAGTCCCTGTTTTTGGAGCAAATTTCTGCTGCTCATTATTGGATAGAACTCCGAGTTTCATAATGGCAGCCTCAGGAAGAACAACAGGGTATATCTTTGCCACAGTTGTGTCAGCTTGATTTTCCGTTACCGGTTTTTGAATTAATGAAAATGGCATGTTCTGGGAAAAACCAGATAAAGCAGCCATAAATATTAATAAACCTGCGACAACTAAAGATGATAAAATTTTCATATTAGATTGAGTTAAGTTAGATTCTTCTGAATATCTAAGTGTTTGAAATTGTGATCTTTATAAATCGAGTAAAGATACAATTTTATTATAGTAAAGCCAACTGATTATTACAAACAGTAAGCTAACAAATGATATTAGCTTAAATTAGTTTCACTCAAACATCATAAAACCAATCACAAAGTTGACCAGCCCAAGTCCCAGGCAAACCCATACCAGGCCTACAAGCGGGAAAAGCAGGGTTGCTACGGCCAATACGCCCAGGGCTGAACCTATCATTTCTGCACTGTAGATATCGGATGTCATCCGGCCGGGAGGAGTATCTTCGAGAGCGGCCACTGCTGAGAATTGCATTCCGGTTAAAGAACCGGACAACATACTCATTAACAGGAAGATAATAAGGATTAAAAAATCTGAATGGAAAACTTCCCTGTATCCCAGCAGGAACATCATCACCAGGATCACAAACCCGCCCAGGTATACCTGCACCCATGCCGGTCCGGGGGCCAGGTTCCTTTTCCACAAAAGGGGATAAACCCAACACCCGCCTGCTGCTCCAAGCATGAAAAGACTGATGAATACCCCGGCCATCAGGTAAACATAGCCATAGATCGCCTGGAAAGCCATCATCATCATAAAACTCAGGGCAGATGCTGTAAACCCGGTGACAAACAGGCTGATCCGGGCCCTCCTGATACGGATGAGGTAAATCACCAGCAGGATCAGCACAACCCCTGCAGGGATAATCCAATGGGTGTTAAAAGCCAGCAGATAGAGGGAGGTTTCATGCAGGTAAGCCCTTGGGTGAAAATCACGGTTGAGCCCGGCCGTTGAATCCATCTTGCTGAGAATGAGATTACTTCTTTGTTCCATCAGATCATCCTGCAGGTAGGAAGAATTCACGTAGTCGGTGGTGATCTTTCGTTTATCTGCCAGCTCACCGATTTTCAACGACAACGTCGCATCGGATGCCAGGAAATAATTCCTGTTCCCCGGGATGATCAGCACATTTTTAAAGCTGAGTATCAGGCTGTTGTATATCACCGAATTAGTCTGCCTCGAAATGCTGTTCACATAATCGGCAGTCGACCTCAGGCTTATGCTCACTACGGCCTGACTGCTCAGGTTTTTAAGGAGTTCCCTGAAGAATTCATAGGTGTAATACCGGTTCAGCTGGGCAGTAACCGGATCGGCAAGCTGGACCAGGACAATGTCGTACTTTTCATGGCTTTCTTTCAGGTAATGCCTGGCGTCTCCGGGTATGACCCTTACCCTGGGATCCTTCGAAATCAACTGGTATTTCTGCCCAAGTTTAATTAATTCTGAATTAAGTTCAAGATAATCAATGCTTTCGACAGATGGATATTTCAGTATTTCATTAATCTGCCCGGAAAGCCCGCCCGATATCAGTAGTACCTTTTGGGGAGCTTCGGGCTGCAGCATGGCATAATGAACGGATTCCTCCCTGCTGATGGCATCGTTGCCTGAAAACAAAGGAAGACCGTTTTCATAGAAGTTCTTTTGACCGCCGGATTCGGTTACAACCAGTTTCCCGTACGGACTCTCTTTCTGCTCCAGCACATGTTGCCCCTTGTATCTGTATCTTGTCAGTGTTTTATCAGGATTTGAAGAAGTGAGCAAAAACGTGATCACACCCCAAACAATGAGATCAATATTTCTTAACTTTTTATTATTCTGTTCTTTACTGATATAATAGGCCAGGAAAAGATTGATGATCAGAACCAGATAAAGGATATTTACAGTCAAAGAAAAGCAGAGCAGAATCACCGTAAAGACCAATACCCCGGCAAAACTGCCCAACGATTCCCACAGGTAGGCGTAGGCCGGAGTATCCTCTGTAGGTTCTTTTATTTTATCAACAAGGGTTGGGAAAAGCCATCCCGAAAGAAGACAAAACGGCAATTGAATGACGAAGGAGAAGATCAGGACTTGATAAAAGCCTACCAGCGCTCCGGGAGGAAATATCGCAATTCTCCCCAGCTCAAGTAAAATAAGGGTTACAATGGGTAATGTCCCTAACAGTATAAAAGCCAGGTTTAACCGGGAGGGAGAAGAAAATACACCCGGAAATTTTCGTGCCAGCCAGGCTCCGGCACCGGTGAGAAACATCCAGTTTGCAAGGAAAATACCGATAATCAGCTCATTACCGGAAAATGCATCAAGGAAATGCCTTAACAGGAGGACCTGGGTAGTCATGCTGGTGAGTCCAAGGACAAACAAGGGCAGATAATTTCTTCTTTTCAGCATCAATTTTGAGTAAATTTGTATGTTATGATCAGGTAATGGAACGAATTTACATTATTTATGGTGAACAGGAGAACAACCTTCTGGCTTTTTTTAAGTGCAACGGTTATGACCGCATTCTGCTCCTCAGGTAATCTGGGTATTCCCGGCAACGGCAAGCCCAAAGAAAAAGTGGACCGCCAGCCCTACGCGGCAGGTCGGTTCTATACAGCCGATTCTTCGGAACTGCGACAGGAACTGGCGGATCTTTTCCGGGCGGCTTACCCTGCCAGGTGCTCACAGGTGGTGGCCATCGTATCGCCACACGCAGGATATGTCTATTCCGGCGAGGTGGCCGCCTCAGCCTTTAACCAGATTGATCCGTCAAAAAAATTCAAGCACGTCTTCATCCTCGCTTCCAGCCACCGGCAATACTTCGATGGGGCAAGCATTTATAATATCGGGGATTATATAACGCCTCTCGGAAAGGTTACCGTTGATACTGCCCTGGCAAACAAGCTGATAGGTGAAAGTAAGCTTTTTAAATTCAGTCCAAACTTTCACGACAACGAGCATTCCCTCGAAGTTCAGCTGCCTTTTCTGCAATACAAACTCGGCAACGAAATACAGATCATCCCGATCCTCATTGGTACCGACGGACCTGAAACCTGTATCAAACTCGCTGCGGTACTCAAACCTTATCTCACCCCGGAAAATCTTTTCGTGGTCAGTACCGACTTTTCCCATTACCCTTCTTATGCCGATGCCGTGATGGTAGATAAAAAAACAGCCGATGGCATCGCCGGCAATAATCCTGACCAGTTACTTAAAGTATTGAGAGAGAATGAGAAAGCCGGAATAAAGGAGTTAGCTACCAGCCTTTGCGGATATACTTCTGTTCTCACGCTGATGTACATGACCAGGGATGAACCGGGTATAAAAGTGACTGAAATTCAGTACAAAAACTCGGGCGATAGTGATCAGGGTGAAAAAAGCAGGGTAGTTGGGTATAATGCCCTTGCCTTTAGCGGAACCCTCATCCAGGCAAATAAAAGCAATGAATTTTCACTCACAGAAAAGGATAAAGCCGATCTTCTGAAAGTGGCTAGGGTTACCCTTGAAACCTACCTTAAAACCGGCAAAGAGCCTGAGATAGATGCCAGCCATTTTTCGGAAGCACTGAAAACACCGATGGGAGCCTTTGTCACCCTGAATAAGAACCATGACCTGAGGGGCTGTATCGGGAGGTTTTCCTCGGAAGAGCCCCTTTATAAGGTCATTCAGGAGATGGCCATTTCCTCAGCCACCCAGGACCGGAGGTTTTCACCGGTTATTTTCAGTGAACTCAATAAGATAAATATTGAGATCTCGGTGCTGACTCCCATGAAGAAGATCAAATCCATTAATGAGATCATCCTCGGAAAACATGGCATTTATATTAAAAAGGGTATGTATTCCGGAACCTTTCTTCCACAGGTAGCCACTGAAACCGGGTGGAACCTGGATGAATTCCTCGGCCACTGTGCCCGCGATAAAGCTGGTCTCGACTGGGATGGCTGGAAGGACGCAGATATCTATACCTATGAGGCCATTGTTTTCCACGAATCCAGCCGGCAATAATTTCGTAGGGACATGCCATGGCATGTCCATTTGTTCACGTAACCATGGCATGTCCATTTGTTCACGTAACCAACCAATCAACGATAAAACTCAGGTCGCCTGTCTTTTAATACATCATTATAGGCGGTGATCATTTTATTATCAGCCTGATTCTCATTGATTTCGACCACGGATACAAATGGTTCGTCAAGTGGAGCTGAGGCAAGGATTGTTCCGTCAGGGCCGCAGATCAGGCTGCCACCGGTAAAAGTGAAATCATCTTCGCCTCTCTTTTCTTGGCCAATTCTGTTTGCTGTTATAGCAAAGATGCGGTTCTCGATACATCGGGTTACCATGGCATACTGGCAGTAAGGCAACACAAGGTTTGAGGGGTGAGCAAGCACCTGTAAACCCTGCAAGGCCAAAGTTCTGCATACTTCAGGAAATATCCAGTCAAAACAGATCATAACACCAATTCGTACACCATTGATATTGTATACCTTGAGGGGCTTATCACCAGGAGTGAACCACAGGTGTTCCTTATTAAAAAGGTGGAGCTTACGGTAGGTATCAATAACCGTGTTACCTGAAACAATAAGCAGGGAGTTGTAAACCCTTTCTTTGTCAATCTCTATGAAACCACCTACCAGGGTGGCACCGGTTTGTAAGGATATCTCTTTCAAAAAATCAGCCGTTCTTCCACTCTGATCCTCAGCAAGTTCAAGGGTCTCTGCTTTTGAAGTAAAGGTATAACCGGTCGCAAACAATTCGGGCAGCACCAGCAAATCAGCCCTGACACCCTTTACCAGGGTCCTGACTCCTTCAAAATTCCTTTCTTTATCTCCGAATAACGGAGCATTCTGTATAAATCCGATTTTCACCTTGTATTTCAGCAGCTTAGCTCAATTCCTGTCTTAATTATTTCACTAATAAATGGATTATCAGACTTAAAATCTTCTCTTGAGATAGGATGGGGTTCAATACGGGTATCAATCTGTGAAGCAAGTATCATTAGCTGAACTTGAATGTCAAACTTATCATCGTCATTCAAGGTATCAAAAATTATGGCAAAGAACGTGATCACATGGCCACATGGTCAAATGATTACGTTAACCCCTACTTACCGACCAAAATCTTTTTAACCACCTTCCCCTGGCCCGTTATACCTTCCAGGTAGTACAACCCTTTAGCGAACCGGCTTAGATCGATCGGATAATTACCGGGAACTGCCGTTTCCTGCTTCCATATCTCCTGGCCCTGGGGTGTAACAACCCTCAGGTGTTCCAGTATAGTACCCTGTTTAACCGTTAAGGTGATAAGACCATCGGATGGGTTCGGAAATAATACCACAGCCTCGTTAACATCCTGGTTGTCAATAATTCCGTTCGACTGAGTGATATTTACATCGTCGATGTACAGGTTGTTACTCATATAACTAATGGTTTCAAAGGCAAGCTGCACATCCTTCTTGCCACCGTAAGCTGTAAGGTCGAACCACAGGCAGGGACTTCCGAACAACCCATTTCCGCACCAATCGGAGGCAGCAGAAGGATCAAAGTTTGAGGTCATGGGTGGATGGGTTGCAAACAACCCGGAACCGTCGTCGAAACCTTTATAAAGCTGCGTCCAGGTGGTCCCACAGTTGTCAGATGCCATAACAATCAGGGTATCAGAGTATTGTGTCTGATATTGACAATAGGCATGTTTGAACTGTAAGGTCGGGTGGTCAATACCGGTGAGGTTAAGAGGAGGGCTGATCAGCTTGTCTTTATGGTCTAGAGTATTGGTGCCGTAAATCTTAACCCTGGCGGCTTTGGTGCCGGGAGGATTTCCCCCGGTATTCCATACTTCCCAGGTTTTGTCACCGTCCGGGTTTAACACGGTCCAGGACTTGCTATTCAGGTTGCCACTCTCAAAATTGTCAAAAAACGGCAGGAGGCGGCCTCCGATAGAAATGAGATTCGTCTTATTTAAATTTACACTCCCGTTAACATTTCCAACAGTTAGGGTTACGCTATATTGTCCGTCCTCATTAAACTGAACGACAGGGTTTTGCGAGGTTGCTCCGGTTCCGCTGAGAAAGGTAACTGTAGTTGGATTAAATGACCATACCCAGGCCTGGGGGCAATATTTGGAAGTATCATAAAATGTCACAATATGCGGACCGGAACAAAAAATAGAATCGCTGCAATAAAAACCCGGGTTGGGAACCATGGTAGGGCTTACCGTGATATATCCGGTCACAGTCAGTGAATCGGAGCCAACATCATTGGTAACCACTAGCGTGACATCGTAGGTGCCTGGTAAAGCATAGGTAATGTTTTGAGGATTTTGCTGCGTGGAGGAAACAGGGGTTCCGCCGGTAAAGGTCCAATGCCATGAGGTAGGGAAACCAAAAGACAGGTCGGTAAAGTTAAAACCGCAACCCATTGGCAGGGTAGTATGATCGGAGGTGAACAAAGCAGCCGGTTGCGAATGATAAAGCGTTGATTGCCAGAGTCCTCTGCCATAAGTGCAGCCCCGGATGACATTATTTTGAGGATTATAATGATCATAGAAGATTTCCAGCTCCATGACCCTGGAACTCAGTGGGAGACCGTTGCTGAAGGGAACCCAGTCCGTCATGGAGGCATCCCGGTAATAAACGCCTATATCCGAGCAGGCATACAACCCTTCCTGGCTTCCTTTGCAATAAACGATACCGGAATAGAATACATCCGGCAAAGACCCGGTAATATCCGACCAGTTCTGACCTTTATTTGTGGTTTTATAAATATGACCACTGGAGGTCAGATAGGCCGTACCCGGATCGGTGGGATGGCACTCAATATCGGAAGCATTGCTGATGGAAGCCGGCAGGTTGTTGGTAAGGTTGATCCAGCCGGGATTGGCGGAATTGGCATCATCGGACCTCCAAAGGTTCCCGCTTTCCTTTATCACGTAAAGAATATCGGGATTGGCGGGTGATTGTTCCAGCACCCTGCAGTTTCCTGATCCGAAATTCGTGGAGATCTTTGTCCATGTAACCAGTTGTACATCATATGCTTTAATATTGTTGCTTCTCCATACACTTTTCAACCCAAGGAACATGGTATTCGGGTCTGTTTCGTGGATGATGAACGGGCTTACCCAGGCTCCCTCTTCGTTAATACCGTTGACTCCGTTGCCGCCAATGCCACCCTGGTTATCATAGCCAAAGATCCGGCTTACGGCTCCATAATAAAGGGTCCCGTATTTGTAGTTGGCGTTGGTCGGATCGATGGCACATTCCATACCGTCCCCTCCCATCACATTACGCCATTCCTGATCACCGAAAACAGCCGTTCCGTTATCCTGATACCCGTTGATAACCATGTCTTTAACCTGCGCACTCTGGCCTATTTTATAAACCTGGGCAATTGAAAGCCCCTGGCTGATCATCACCCAGTCGCCACCATTGTCGGATGTGTAAAAGCATCCCCCGTCATTGCCTACGTATAGCGAACCATTTAGCGGGTTCCAGTTAAAAACATGCTGATCGGCATGTACAAAAGCTACACTGCAGCCTCCGTACCAGTGTGCCGAGATCAGCCAGGTCTGGCCGGCATCCGTCGATTTGAAGATATTTACCCCTCCGACATAAAGCACATGGGCATCGAGGGGATCAACAGCTATGCACAGGTCATACCAGGCCTGCCCTCCGGTACCCCCGTCGCAACCCCAGCTCAGGATATTAGGCGTGGTAGACTGCTCAACAAAGGTTTCTCCCCCGTCAGTCGATAAATACATCCCTTTATAGGCATCGGAATAACTCAGCATAAAATAAACGTAATCGGGATTGGCCTGACTGACACCAATAACCCCGCGGCTGCCACCGGGCAAACCGTTGCTGATAAGCATCCAGTTGGCTCCTTCATTAACAGACTTGTAAAATAACCCGTCGCGGGTGGCATAAAGTGTCGTTGGATCGTTAGGTCTGAAGACAATGTCTTTATAATTACCCGGGCTGGGGGAAATATTGAACCAGTCGGCCCCTCCGTTAATGGTTTTAAAAATGCCCCCGCTGGTTGCCGCGTAAAGCATACCCGGTAAAACAGGGTGGATCAGCATTTTACCAACCGTTACATAGCCCATGCCATTGTTCGATAAAGCCCAGTTAATACCCGCATCGATACTTTTCATCACTCCGATACCGGCTGCATCACCGGCATCCCGGTCTCCTGTCCCTATGTAAAGAATATCCGGATTTGAATGATCTACAATAATGGCCGATACACCAAGTGTGGGCAGCCCATCGGTATTACTGGTCCATAATTGGCCGCCATCAGTGGATTTCCAGAACCCTCCGGCCGGCGCCCCGGCATAAATAATATTTACATCAGTCGGATGAAAGGCAAGAGCGTTTACCCGTCCTAAACCCGGGGCATTGATGGGCAGGTATTTAGGACCCATTTCTTCCCAGTTCCCGTTATTGTTTTCCAGTTTGCCCTGGTTGCCAAAATAATCCTTGTATGCTTTCCAGTTCTTGTCAGGCGAGGGTCGTTTCCCATCAGGACTTACCCGTAAACTCATCATATACTCCCAGCGCTTGAAGGGTTTAAACCCGGAACTGCGGGTGACGGGCCGGTCTTTCCAGTATGTCTCAAAAGCATGCTGAACCTGAAAAAAATTAACATTGTCATCCTGCATCATTCCCACCCAGTAAGGGTAGTTTGCCGTATCTCTCTTCTCAATGTTCTGAGCCGTAAGAGTATCGGTAAAAGGGAAAATAAATGTTGATAACAAACAGATAGCCAGAAAGTTGATTGCTTTCAGATGGGAAGCGGGTGTCATAAGCAGCTGGTTTTTTCGGGTTAAGATTTTATCTTACAAATATACAGTAATATTATATGCAAAATAACGCCACCCACCGATAATTTTGAATAAATCAGCGGATGCAAATGGGTTTATACAGACAGTAAGTGCAGGTTATCAGGTTCTCCGTCTGTATAAAGGGGACTTCCGGGTTGTATAAATCGTCAAGAATCTTTTTAACAAGGTTTTCCATCATACTGATGCCTTCTTTTAAAAGGTCCGAACCCTCGGGTAATTTAAGGGTCAGTATACCGGCAGCAGGCCTTCGCAATGAAATTATCCCGGGAATGATCAGGGAGAGTTTTGGGTTCTGTTGTTTGTAAAACAGGTAACTGTATATCATCAGCTGAAATACTTTATCCATGGCAGGATCATCCTTTAATTTTTCGGCATTCACCAGCCTGACATCCTTTTCTTCCAGCTTTCCTGTTTTATAATCGATTAAATAATAATCATGTTCATATTGGTCGATGCGGTCGACTTTCCCTCCCAGCCGGTACTGAAAGAAATCGGTGCTGAGCCACTTCTCCAGTCCTATTACGATAAGTGGTATTCTGGGCTGATTCCGACTGATCCATGTATCTTTCTCTTTATCAAGATGTTGAAGAATAAGTGACTCCGTTACTTTAACCATCAGCAAATTTTTTCCGCTTTCCAGGTCACCATGTTGAAGATTATCCTGGTATTTCTTTCTAACCAGTTCCGGCAACCGCCTCTTCATTTCCTTATATGAATCAGCAGTGAGAGGTTGGTTCAGCGTTGGCTGATACAATAATTCAAGGATTTCATGAAAAACTGTTCCCACCGTGGCAGCATCCATATTTTCATCGGCCTCATCCGGTTCCTGTATTTTCAGGATTTGGGAGAAGTAAAAACGTAACGGACAAACCCGGTACATGTTTAGCACGGTCGGGCTCCAGCCTTTGCTGTTGATGACGGTAAGATCGTGCAGTGTTTTCCTGTCTTTCTGAATGACAATAGGTTTTATCTTATTTTCACCTTCAGGAGGGAAAGAAATGGTTGTTTCAGTGAGTCGGATGGATGGATTATAAGCCGTCAGTTCCTGTCTTAGCTGGTGGAGGAAGCGGCTCTTCTCACCTCCCATCAGCTGTCCCGGCTCGGTATTGTACAGGAAGTCGACTTTTTCGGCCCGCTGGAGAAGCCGGTAGAAATGGTAGGCAAATACGGCCTGACGATCACGGTAAGTAGGCAGATGAAAATGATCTTTTATGTCGATTGGAATGAAAGATGGCACCCCTTTTCCTGAAGGAATGATGTCATCATTTACATGAAGTACGATAATATTCCTGAAATCAAGGGTCCGTGTTTCGAGCATGCCCATGACCTGCAAACCGGTCAGCGGCTCACCATAAAAGGAGAGCTTAACTGCCCCTGCTGCCTGCCTGAAAAGCTTGTAAACACTGCCGAGCGTAACCGGAATTTCCGTTCCTTCCCAGGTCTCAAGTATCTGCCTGAATAATAGCGAGTAAGCATACAGGTATTCCATTTCAAGTGTGCGCTCAGGTCCGGGTTCTTCTTCTGATGCCGTTTTACTTTGGAAATGATCTTTCATGAAGTCGCATAATTCCTGGAAGGCAACCAGCAATTCAAGGGGTTGGGCCGAATAACTCCCGAAAAGGATATCGAGCCGGTAGCGATCCAGCATGCCTGGTTTCAGGATGTCCCTTATCACTTCATCCCTGCTGAAAAATGCCCGGATCAGCAACCATTCTTCCCTTTCTTTCAGCCCGCTGCCCTTTTCCACTACCTGTATACCGGCATTGGCATGGTTGGCATCCAGCAGTTCGCTGAAAAACGGATGACGGAAAAGGGTTAGCAGGTCTTTAAAATAAAAAGTCTCCTTCGATAACCTTTCAGCATGTATATGCAGCTGGAACAATGCGTCAAACAAGCCGTTCATGGGTGTAAGCCTCAGGGGGAGTCCCATGGTCACATTGAATTTGCCGATCTCCTCAGGAACAGAGTTCAACACAGGGATCAGCATGTTTTCATCACCCAAAACCAGCGCTGTTTCAGAAAGTTCCGAAGTTGGGACTTCTGAAATAAGCTGACCAGCTACTTTTGCCTGGCCGATATTCTGCGGGATCCCTATGATCCGTATCTCTTTCGGAAGCCGGGAATACGAATCATCCTTCCACCGGAATTCTCCCCAGCCCTGTCGCTCCTGATACTGCCTGAGAAACTTGCCGGCTTCCTGTATGGGGTTATCGGTGTAGTAATTGTCAGCATCCCAGAAGATCTCTGCCTTTCCCTTGTCGATGAGATAACTGATGATCTTTTCTTCAGCACCTGTGAGGGCATTAAACCCTGCAAAAAGGATCTTTTTCCAGATTAAACCCGGTTCCAGTTGCTCAATGGTATCGGCGGCATAACGGTAAGCCGACCCCTGTGATGCCAGGTTGGCCTGTTCCAGTTGGGTTTGCAGCAGCTGGTAATATTCATTCAGGGAATTGAAAAAATGAAGATAGGAAAGCTGAAACTCAGTCAGTGGTTTTTTATCGAGATTCCAGGTGCTCAAGGCCTTGGCTTCCGACAGGTAACTGAAAATACTGGCAGGGTCGGCCAGGTAAAGGTCAATTTCATTAAAGTCATCGAGCATCACCGGTGCCCAGTTCAGAAATTCGTTCAGGTCATGGGCGTTTTCTTTCTCTATTTGCTGATATACCTTGTACAGGATCAGCAACAGCTGGTGATTCTCCGCTTTGCGTTTGCCACCAAGATGCATGACAAAATCTTCAATTGAGAAAATAGCAGGCGCCCACATGGGTTTTAAAGACCCCAATGCCATGTATCTCCTGATATACAACCCTGCCCTCCTGTTCGGGAATACCAGGGCAAGCTCTTGTAAATGGTCGGGGTATCTTTCCTTAAGATAGGAACTTAGCTTCCCTAAAAAAGTGGAGGGATTCGGTTCAGTCATCGGGGTAGATTAAGTTGATTCATTAGCATTCTTTCAGCCTCTTCCAGCTGACAAACCTTTCCCACATCCATCCAGAAATCAAGGTCGTGCCGGTATCCGGTGATTTTGTAATCAGCAGCCAGCCTGAGAAATACATCCAGGATGGAAAACTTCCCCCCTTCTGTGATCAATCCCGGGAATTCCGGCGAAAGTATATATACACCACTGAATGCCAATGGTTTAGAATTTTCAATAGCTTTGCCTTTTACTACTCTTACCTCCACCTTCCTGTTCCCTGATCCCCGATCCCTGTTCCCTTTTCCCTTTTCCACTTTCCACATTTCCTCCTCCTCCTTCCCTGATCCCCGATCCCTGTTCCCTTTTCCCTTTTCCACTTTCCACATTTCCTCCTCCTCCTTCCCTGATCCCCGATCCCTGTTCCCTGTTCCCTTTTCCCCCTTCCTCCATCCCACCAACTCCATCCCATCATCAAAAAGAAAATACCGGCTCGTCGCTCTGTCTCTTACCGCCAGCGTAGCCAAAGCCTTGTTCTTTAAATGATAGTCAAACAGGGACTGTAAGTCCAGATCTGTCAGTATATCAACATTATGTATAAGAATATCCTCATTTTCGGGAAAAAATGAGGAGGCCTTCAGGATCCCGCCACCGGAGTCCAGCAAAACCCCTGATTCATCGGAAATATTGATCTCCGCCCCGAAATGCTGTTTTTGATTAAGAAACGATACGATCTGTTCTGAAAAATGGTGGACATTGACAGTAAAACCCGTAATTCCCTGGTTAATGAGTTTGGTGATAACCCTTTCCAGCAATGATATCCCATTGATCTCTGTCAACGCCTTCGGGCAATAGTCGGTTAGCGGCCTCAACCGCGTTCCCATCCCCGCCGCCAATATCATCGCATGTCTAATCATCAAATCAATTTCATTTCCAAATCTCCAAATCTCAAATTCATAAAATTAATTTAATACCCAAATTTCCAAATTTCCAAATTATCAAATTAGCTCTCTGTGCTCCACCACAACTCCCACCTTGTGGAATTTTTCCAGGTGCTTCTTCAATTTTTCAGCTATAAAAACCGACCGGTGCTGCCCCCCGGTGCATCCGAAATTTACGGTAAGAGAGGAGAAGTTTCTTTGTAAGTAGATTCTAACCGATTGATCTACAATACTATAGACATTAATCAAAAAATCTTCCACTTCCTTTTCTTTGGACAGGAAGTCTTTTACTGGCTCATCCAGTCCTGTTAATGATTGGAATGCCTCATAACGCCCGGTTTCATCAGGAGGGATTCCTTTCTTAAAACTAAAGCTTCTTACTGTGACCGTCAGTGAAGGTGTCCCGAACGACCTCAGAATGTCCGATCCGGTTATCCGTCTCAGTACTTCCGCCAGGGTATTTAATGACCCCGGTAACGGATGATTCTCCAGCAACCAGCTCAGGTTGTCCAGGGCAAAAGGAATGCTCTGCAGAAAATGCTCCTTCTTTTCATAAAACCCTCTGAAACCATAGGCTCCCAATGCCTGCATGATCCTGATATAAACAAAGGGATAAAAACCGGCCAGAAACTCTTTTTCATTCACTTTCTGGTACTTGTTCACCGCTTCCAGGTAATGGCTGATCAGTTCCTGTCTTACCTCAGCCGACAGATGGGCCTTGGCATCATACAGGAGAGAAGCCAGGTCATAGGCCAGCGGACCCTTTCTTCCACCTTGATAATCAATAAAATAGATCTTATCATTGAACAACATGATATTCCTTGACTGGAAGTCGCGGTACATGAAAAAATGGGTATCACTTTGTAAAAGCAGACTGATGAAATGCTGAAAATCATCTTCCAGCAACTGTTCGTCAAAGGGTATCTGCGCCAGTTTCAGAAAATAATACTTAAAATAGTTCAGGTCCCACATCATCGACTGCCGGTCAAAGGCTTCCCTAGGATAACAATAAGAGAAATCCAGGTTTTGTGCAGCTTTTACCTGGAAAACAGGTAATGTAGTTACCACTTCCTTATAGATCGCCAGCATTTCCTCCGGAAACTGTTTTCCCTGCCTGAGTTGAACCAGCCTGGCATATAAGTGGGTATCACCCAGATCTTCAATAAGATAAACATTGTCCTCAGGATTCTCTGCATATATTTTCGGCACAGCCAGGCCCAGCTTAAGGAATTGACGGCTCAGGTAGAGGAAGGCATTGTTTTCCCGTGCGTCGGGATTAAACGCTCCGATAGCCGTGTTCAGCTTCCCGGAAAAACGGAAATATTTCCGGTTGGACCCTGACAGGGGTAAAGGACTGATATTAAGTGGTTCTTCGCTGAAATACCGGGCATATAGATGGGTCAGAGATTGATTCATATGGGATTACACCTTTTTTTCAGCTAAGATACGTCATTTTGAAAATCAGGGATAAGTTGCAAATACTTCTCAATTCCGGATGAACCTGGAATTGATGGAAAAGGACCGGAATGATAACCAGTTTTGGCCCTTCTAGAAAAGAAAAAGTAAAAGTCTGATATTCAGGTAAGTAACGATTATGCCTACCCCTAATATCATCAGGGTGGTGGTCAGTTTGTTCACATATTTTCCCATCACTTTTCGCGACGAGGTAAGGTATATCTGGGTGAAGATGGTAATTGGCAACTGGATACTGAGTATCATCTGTGAAATGATCAGGCCCTGAAAAGGGTTTTTAATAAAAAAAATTATGATAAGCGCCCCGATCAGGGATATAAACAAGCCCAGGCGGGAGTGATTGTCTTTCACGTCAAAGGGTTCGCCGAAAAATCCGGCGAAAATACTGCCCCCTGCCATTCCGGAAGTTACACTCGAAGCCAGACCTGCCATGAGAAGGGCAATGGCAAACACTATCGCGGCAGAATGGCCCAGCAGGGGCGAGAGTAATTGCTGAGCCTGCTGTAATTCTGTGACTTGTGTGTTGTGCCTGAAGAAAGTGGCTGCTGCCAGCAGTATCATGGCACTGTTTATCGCCCAACCGATGATCATCGAAAATAATGTATCAAATAGCTCATAATCAAGCTGTTTCTTGATCACCTTATCATTTTCAAGGTTCCATTGACGGCTTTGAATGATTTCGGAGTGAAGAAATAGGTTGTGAGGCATCACAACGGCGCCCAGCACGCTCATGATCACGATGATCGATCCCCTGGGAATTTCGGGAGTGATCCAGCAAATGGCCGCTTCCTTCCAGGGTATGTCAACCAGCCAAAGCTCGAATATGAAAGAAAGGCCGATCAGGCTGACAAATCCTATGATCCATTTTTCAAGCTGACGGTAAGAATTGGTGAGCAGGAGCACTGAAACCAGGGTAACACTAAGCAGGGCTCCCACTTTCAACGGAATATGAAAGAGCATGTTCAGGGCAATGGATGCACCCAGTATCTCGGCCAGGGATGTACTCACTGAGGCGAGCATGGCCGAACCGAGAATGCTCCTTGCAAAGAGCTTTTTTATATGCAGAGTCGTGGCTTCAGATAAACAAAGTCCTGAAGCGATGCCAAGGTGAGCCACATTGTGCTGTAATATGATCAGCATCACGGTCGATAAGGTGACCATCCATAATAATGAAAATCCATAGTCTGAGCCTGCTGCCAGGTTTGATGCCCAGTTGCCCGGATCGATAAAGCCGACGGTGACCAGTAAGCCCGGACCGATATATTTCAAAATATCAAGCCCTCCAAACCGGGGTTTGTGATCTGTCCGCCTGAGATCTTTAAGGAGATGAATAAGCTTCATAGAATACAGTTAGGCTGAAACCATACGAGGATAACAAGAAAATTGTTTCCCTGTTCAATGTTTTTATTAGATCGATTCTATTTATGAGCTAAGTTAAAAAATATTTCAAAATTGAATGAATTGAATTAAAAATCCTGTTAATTTTGCATTGTGAATTTGTTAACAATGTTACAGTAATAACAATACACAAATAACCAATCTAATTCACAAAAAATCATGGACTTAGAAAAATTTATGTTAGAGTTGGAGAAGAAGCACCCGGGTGAGGTGGAATATCTCCAGGCCGTCAGGGAGGTTCTTGAATCGATAGAAGAGGTTTACAATGAGAATCCCCATTTTGAATCTGCCAGGATAATCGAAAGGCTGGTCGAGCCCGACAGAATTTTAATGTTTAAAGTTCCCTGGACAGATGACAACGGCCAGGTACATGTAAACCTTGGTTACAGGGTTCAGTTTAACAATGCCATCGGCCCTTACAAAGGCGGATTGCGTTTCCACCCCAGTGTAAACCTGAGCATTCTCAAGTTTTTGGGATTTGAGCAGATTTTTAAGAACAGCCTGACCACTCTTCCTATGGGAGGTGCCAAAGGTGGATCTGATTTCGATGCAAAGGGAAAATCCAATGCCGAGATCATGCGTTTCTGCCAGGCATTTATGCTTGAGCTTTGGAAAATCATTGGTCCGGAAACCGATGTGCCTGCAGGGGACATAGGGGTAGGCGGACGTGAAATCGGGTTCTTGTACGGTATGTACAAAAAACTGGCCCGCGAAAATACCGGCGTACTTACCGGTAAAGGACTCAATTGGGGTGGTAGTCTTGTTCGCCCCGAAGCTACCGGTTTCGGTGCCGTTTATTTTGCCTCTGAAATGCTGAAAACCAAAGGTGTCGACTTCAAAGGAAAGATCGTTGCCTTGTCAGGATTCGGCAATGTAGCATGGGGTGCTGTCACCAAGGCCACCGAACTGGGTGCAAAAGTGGTTACTATTTCCGGACCTGACGGATATGTTTACGATCCGGATGGCATTTCAGGCGACAAGATCAATTATCTTCTTGAACTCAGGGCATCAAACCAGGATATTGTAAAACCTTATACTTATGAGTTCCCCAATGCCCAGTTTTTCCAGGGGAAAAGGCCATGGGAAGTGAAATGCGATATCGCCCTTCCTTGTGCCACACAAAATGAACTCGATAAAGAGGACGCCATTCGCCTGGTGAATAATGGCGTGATCTGCGTGGTCGAAGGCGCTAATATGCCTTCTACTCCTGAAGCCGTGCAGGTTTTCCACGATCGTAAAATCCTCTTTGCTCCGGGCAAAGCAGCTTATGCCGGAGGTGTTGCTACCTCAGGACTCGAAATGTCTCAAAACTCTATGAAACTTTGCTGGCCGAGAAAACAAATTATGGCGGACATCCATAAACAATGTGTCTGTAACGGCAAAGAAGACGATGGCTATATTAACTACGTGAAAGGCGCCAATGTGGCCGGCTTCCTGAAGGTTGCCAATGCCATGCTCGATCAGGGCGTTATTTGATTAACAAAAGTTGCTTCATGAGACGGCTTCCAAAAGAGGCCGTTTTTTTGTGATCTTTTTTTTGTTATGTTTGCAACAACTCTAATATTCCAAAATGTTATGAAAGAATTTACCTCTATCAATGATATCCTCGACTTCGCCATCCAGGCAGAACAGGAAGCCGTGGATTTTTATTCAATGCTTTCACTGAATACTTCAAATCAGGAAATGGTTGACGTATTCAGGCAATTCGCCAAAGAAGAAATGGGACATAAGGCCCGTCTTCTGAAAATCAAAGAAGAAGGCATTATTACTATGGATGTTGCATCAGTCCAGGATCTGAAAATCGGTGATTATCTCGTTGATATTCAGCCTACTCCGGACATGGGGTACCAGGAAACCCTGATCGTTGCCATGAAAAAGGAAAAAGCAGCCTTTAAACTATATTCGAACCTGGCGGAGAAAACACCTGTGCCGGAGATCCGCAATGTATTCCTTTCCCTGGCCATGGAAGAGTCAAAACATAAACTCCGTTTTGAACTGGAATATGATGAATTCATTCTGAGAGAAAACTAACCCTTAGCTATAACCCAAAAAGAAAAGAGGTTGCCCCGCAAGGAACAACCTCTTTTCTTTTTATGCAGAGATGTTTATCGGACAATATTAACCACTCCGTCGTATTTAAACTCCTCTTTTTTCTTCTTGTATCTCAGAACCACATAGTAAGTGCCTTCAGCCAGTCCGGCACCATCCCATTCACTTAAATAGGGTGATTGTTCAAACACTTTCTTACCCCATCGGTCATAAACTGACAGCACATTCACCATGTAGTTTTCCAGGTTCTCGATCTTGAATTTGTCGTTTTTGCCATCTCCGTTGGGAGTGATCACATTGGGGATCTTCAGGTCATACACGATCTCCTGTACAACAAGAACTTTATGGGATATCGAATCCTTACATCCCCTGTCGGTGGTAGCATATAACCATACCGTGTAATAACCGTCACGGGTATAGATAAACGATGGATTCAGATCGGTAGAAGTACTTTTCAGCGAATCACCGAAATTCCACAGGTATTGGTCAGTGATAGGGATTGAGGTATTGGTAAAGGCGATCGTAGGTTCATCCAGTGAAGTGCTGTCCGGAACGGGTGTGAATTCAGGCTGAGGGTTTGGATATACCTGGATAAGCTTGGGAATAGTATCTTGTTTTGAGCAACCTGCAGCAGTAGTGGCGTTTAGCTGGACTGTATATGCGAAGGCACTGGGGTTATAATGGTAAACATGGGTAGGGCTTTTCGTAGAGTCATTGTGTCCGTCTCCAAAATCCCACCAGTAGTGTTGAATATCCGGTGTGGTGTTATTGGTGAAATTCACCACAAGCGTGTCGCAACCGGTATAGGGTTCAGGCTTGAAGGAGATCATCGGATATTTGTTGTAGACCACCAGTACTGAGTCATGCTGAACGGAACAACGCGTACTGTCTTTTATTTCGACATGGTACATGGTTGTTTGGGACGGACTCGCTATGGGTGAGGAGATATTCGGGTTGTTCAGGGTCGCTATCGGGGTCCATTGCACCGAATAGGGCGGGAATCCCCCGGTGGCAGTGGTCCACAGCGGAACCTGCCCTTCACAAACGGAAGTATCATTGGAAGCCGCCATCGTTATATTTACATAATCTTTGATTGGAATAGTCAGGGTAGTATCACCCTGGCCGCAAACAGATGTCTTAATTTTCAGCTTAACTTCTTCTGTTCCTTCGGTAATTCCATCATAGATAGGATCGATTGTAAGTGTGGTGGAAATATGATAAGGCAATACTAAAACACTGTCAATGATAAGGTTATAGTCAACACCATTGATAGCTGATCCAAAGATCGAATCAATTTTCACCCAGATGGAATCCGGCCGGGCGAAGGGCATGGTAAAGGTTAACACTGCCTTACGGCAGCCTTCAATAGCCATAGGCGTGACTAAACTGGGGTTTGCAGGACTCACATAGTTCAGGTTAACACTCAGTGAGGTACTGGTAAAGCTGTTTGCTTCAAGGAAAACGCCGGAATCATAAACCCCATCGCCTACATCGCTGACAGCCAGTTTAATATGATAGGTGTTACAGGGAATGACACCACTCTGGGCAACTAGTACCACAGTAAAAGCATCGTATTGTATGGTGGCACCAGGAGGTGTTGAATTGTCGATAAGAAACTGGCAATTCATACAAGGCCCCGTATTCATGGTGCCATTATTGACATTATTAATTGAAACAGGGGTTGCCGACATAGGCAGCAGGGCAATATTCTTTGCATTATTTGTAAAAGGCCCGTTGATACCGGGACCGCTGATGAAGAATCCAAATACGTCGTTATAATTACTGCCTGAAAATTCATGGTATTCATCCGAACCGAACACATATCTGAACTTAACAGTGTCCGATTCAGGAATAAAGTCGAACTCGAGGATGGCGGCATTATAGATGGTCCCGTTGGCAATAGCCGCCAGGTCGGGATCTCCTCCGCCAGTGTTGCTGAGTCCGGCACTACCGCTGTTATTCGGTCCGGGAGCTACATTAATGTCTCCTGAGGTTAAAATGACTCCGCTGCCCAGTCCTATGTTCGTGTTGCCGGTAAAAGTACCCGCTGCAATAGGGTCACCGGTATAGGTAACATTGGAAACCTGGACTCCCTGACCAACCAATACATTCTGAACCCATTGCTGGGGAGTTAATGTATTGCTGACCAGCAGCTGAGCCTTCACGCTGAATGGTAAAATGTTGAAAATTAACAAGATAATACCAATAATAGACTTTAATTTGTTCATGCCGGGAGGGTTGTTAGGAGTTAACCTCAAACCAATGCAATTTCACGCCAATTTGGCTTTCAAAAACAAAATTACAAATGTGTTGATGAAAAACCAAATTTTATTATTTGTACTATAGGCAGAAAACTGGCGTTAAAGGTTGCCTGCTCATTATAATTTAGTTAAATTTCTTACTTTTGCCTGCTTTCTGATACGCTGCTATGCAATTTGCCAACCCTCTCTTCCTGATCGGTCTCCTGGGAATTTCCATTCCTGTTATTATACACCTCTTTAATTTCAGGAGGTTTAAAAAGGTGTATTTCACCAATGTCCGTTTTATCGAGGAACTCAAGCAACAAACCCAGAAACAATCGAAACTGAAGCATCTGTTAATTCTTTTAGCGAGAATCCTTGCCATTGCCTGCCTTGTACTGGCATTTGCCCAACCATACATGCCGCTTAAGCACCAGATCATTCATAAAAGCACCACCAATGCAGTGAGTACTTATGTTGACAATTCCTTCAGCATGGAAGTTAGGGGCAGTAAGGGAAACCTGCTCGATGAGGCCAAAAATAAAGCCCTTGAGGTTTCTGCAGCCTATAAGCCGGCTGACATCTTTCAGGTGCTGTCATCCGATTTCGAAGGAAAACAACAACGAATGATCACCAGGGAAGAATTTGCTGAACAACTCAATGAAATTAAGCTTTCTCCCTCAACCCGGTCGTTGTCGGAAATCATCGCCCGGCAGAGAGACCTGCTTTCCACCTATCCCAGTGCCAATAAAAACATCTATATTATCTCAGATTTTCAGAAGAGTACCTCAGATTTCAGCCACCTGAAAAAAGATACTTCTTCTTCGGTCTACCTGATCCCTGTGCTGGCTAACCAGTCGGGCAACCTGTTTGTTGATACTATCTGGTTCGATAATCCTGTACAGCAGCTTAATCAGCAGGCCACTCTCAGGGTGAGGTTGAAAAATACTTCGGAAAATGAACAGGAGAAAATTCCTATCAAGCTGATTATCAATAATAATCAAAGGGCAGTGGCCAGCTTCGATTGTCCGGCAAAAGGAGAGACCGAAGTTTCGCTTTCATTTAACAATAAATCTGAAGGAACACAACAGGGCTACCTGGAAATCGTTGATTACCCGGTTACATATGATGACAAGTTTTTCTTTTCTTTCAATGTTTGCAAGACCATTCCAGTATTGTGCATCAATGAGAAAGAGGAAAACCCATACCTGAACAACCTATTTGGAAAGGATTCCTCTTTTGATTACAGTACGGTAATGCTGAAAACCCTTGATTACTCCTCATTTGGGAAGTACAGGCTGCTCGTCCTGAATGAATTGGCTTCCGTTTCCTCCGGTTTTCTACAGGAAATAAAGAATTTTACCGACAATGGCGGGAGTATTGTTGTAATCCCTCCTCCCCAGCTGGATGCTGAAGCTTATAAGGGTTTCCTGCTGGCCTTCAATCTGGGTTTTTATAAAAGCATGGACACTGTGAATACCCGGATTATGAAGCTGGAGACTGAACACGGTTTGTACCGGGATGTATTTGATAAAATCCCGGAGAACCTGGATCTTCCGCTGGTGTTTTCGCATTATCCCTTCGTTTTTTCTACCCGAAGCGGCGCTGAAGCAGTGCTGAAACTCGAAAATGACGACCCTTTCCTGACCGCCTTTCCTGTCGGACATGGCAAATTCTATATCCTGTCAACTCCCCTCAGAACGGAGTTCTCAAACTTTGGCAAACATGTACTGTTTGTCCCGACTTTTTACAAGATAGCCTTGCTTAGCCAGCCCTTTGAAAAACTTTATTATTTCATAGGGAAAGATGATCCCATCGAGCTTTCCAATGGTTTATCGAAAGGGGATGATGTATATAAGATACGAAAACTGGGAGAGCAGTATGAGTTTATACCTGAAAACAGGGTAGTAGGGTCAAAAGTAGTATTCTTACCGCATGACCAGGTGAAAGAAGCCGGAAATTATTCGGTGATGGACGGAAAAAACGAAATGATGGGTATTGCCTTCAATTATGACCGAAAAGAATCAGTGATGGATTTTTATACTCCGGATGAATTAAAAGCTGAAATTGATAAGGCCGGATTGACTAATTTTATGGTCTTAAATACCAGGGAAAAACCTGTTTCTATGGTCATACGGGAATTAAACAAGAGTGTCATTATCGGATGTACAAAAGACCATCCAGCTTTCGGGTATGTTCGAGAACTGGTTTCTTGATTATGCCTCTTATGTGATACAGGAAAGGGCTGTACCTGACCTTGACGACGGACTGAAACCGGTACAGCGGAGGTTGCTTCATGCCATGAAGGAACTGGACGACGGGCGGTATAATAAAGTGGCCAATATTATAGGTCATACCATGAAATATCACCCGCACGGTGATGCTTCCATCGGTGATGCCCTTGTTCAGATGGGCCAGAAAGAATTGTTGGTCGATACCCAGGGTAACTGGGGAAATATCCTTACCGGCGACGGAGCCGCCGCCCCCAGGTATATTGAGGCAAGACCCTCCAAATTCGCACTGGAAGTGGTCTATAACCCTAAAACAACCCGTTGGACACTGTCGTACGACGGAAGGAACAAAGAACCCATTACCCTTCCGGTAAAATTTCCCCTGTTGCTGGCACAGGGGGCTGAAGGTATTGCCGTAGGACTGGCCTCAAAGATCCTTCCGCATAACTTCAATGAGCTCATCGATGCGGCCATCGATCACCTGAAGGGTATCACAACGCCTTTTTTTCCTGATTTCCCGACAGGCGGACAGGCAGATTTTTCAAGATATAACGACGGGCTTCGCGGCAGCCGGGTCCGTATCCGCGCAAAGATCAGCCAGTTTGATAAAAAAACACTGGTAATCAATGAAATACCTTTTGGGACCAATACGACTTCCCTCATTGATTCTATCCTTGCTGCCAATGATAAAGGGAAGATAAGGATCAGAAAGATCGATGACAATACGGCCAACGAAGTGGAAATACTGGTCCACCTGGCTCCGGGAGTGTCTCCCGATACCACTATCGATGCCTTGTATGCCTTTACCGATTGCGAGGTAACCATTTCACCGAACTCCTGCGTAATCGACAAGGGAAAACCGCGTTTCATGGGGGTTACAGAGATTCTGGCCCATTGTACCAACCGTATCCGGGAACTCCTGAAACTGGAACTGGAAATAAAGCTTGCTGAACTGTTGGAGCAATGGCATTTTTCTTCCCTGGAAAAGATCTTCATCCAAAAAAAGATCTACCGGAATATCGAAAAATGCGAGACCTGGGAATCGGTGTTGGAAACCATTGACCTCGGCCTGGAACCCTATAAGAAAAAATTATACAGGGCCGTTACAACTGAAGATATTGTGAGGCTGACGGAATTGAAGATCAAGAGAATCTCAAAATTCGATTCCTTTAAAGCCGATGAGCGCATCAGGGACCTGGAAGAGGAGATGGAAAAAGTTAAAACCAATTTAGCCCGGATTACCGACTATTCAATTGATTACCTTCTTCATATCAAAGAAAAATATGGTAAGGAAAAGGAAAGAAAAACAGAGATCAGGAATTTCGATACCATTGAGGCTACACTGGTGGCAGCAGCTACACAGAAACTGTATGTTAACCGGATAGAGGGTTTTGCCGGGACCAGCCTGAAGAAAGATGAATTTGTTTGCGAATGTTCTGATATTGATGATATTATCGTGATCAGGGAGGACGGCAGCTGCCTGGTTACCAAGGTCAGCGAGAAAGTCTTTGTTGGTGAGAATATTCTCCATATTGCAGTTTTCAAGCGGAATGACGAACGTACAGTGTATAACCTGATTTATCAGGATGGCAAAAAGGGTTATTACTTTGTTAAAAGGTTTGCTGTGCTGGGGGTTACCCGCGATAAAGAGTATTCCCTTACCAAAGGTACTTCGGGCTCAAAGGTGGTCTACTTCTCTGCCAATCCCAACGGGGAAGCTGAAATTGTGCAAATCACACACAAACCAAAACCCAAGCTTAAAAAACTCTCTTTTGAGTTCAATTTCAGTGAATTAGCGATCAAAGGAAGACAATCTATCGGAAATATCATAACCCGACATGCCATCAGAAAAATTGTAAAAAAAGAAGAGGGTATTTCTACACTCGGTGCCAGGAATATCTGGTTCGATGATTCCATCAAACGATTGAATGTGGAAGGAAGGGGAATGCTGCTCGGCGCCTTCGATAATGGAGATAAAATTTTAACCATTTATCAGTCAGGTCATTATAAATTAACCGGTTTTGATCTCAATATTCATGTTGATGAAGATCTCATCCATATTGAGAAATTCAGACCCGAAAAAGTGATTACAGCCGTCTACCTCGAAGGAATCCTGAACAAACACTATGTGAAGCGTTTCCAGATTGAGATTACTGATAAAAAAACTGATTTCATCGGGGAGGAAGATGGGTCAAAACTGGTTTATTTCTGGCTTCAGAACGAACCCCGGATGACCTATTCATACATTAAGAAGACCAGGAACAAACCGGATGAGACCATAACACTGGAGGAGGACCTGGTGGAGTTTGTCGGTATAAAAAGTTACAAAGCCAAAGGGAAGAGGATATGTGACCATGATATTTTCGAACTGGATTTCAATGCCAGAGAAGCAGAAATGGCAGAAGAAGCGGAAACTGAGCAGCCGGATCAGGAAGAAGATTTTCCATCCACACTAAATGAACCCAATCGTCCCGGTCCGGAAGTTGAAGGTAGCGATGGTATCCAAATGACGCTCGAGTTCTGAGGCAGGTGTCCGAAATTTGTTTTAGAGAAAAAAGTAAATTAATAAATCAGGTAGAAAATAATGGAAGACAAACAAGTACTCACGGTTACTCCGGATGTTCATTGGGTAGGAGTGCTTGACCCGGATCTTATCCGTTTTGATGTGGTAATGGAGACAAAATTCGGGACAACGTATAATTCCTATTTTATCGATGCGGATAAGAAAGCGTTGGTTGATACGGTGAAGGAGCCCTTTTGGCCGGTATTTCTTGAAAAGCTAAAGCAACTCACGGATCCTGCTGAAATTCAATATATTATTGTTAATCACACCGAACCGGATCATTCAGGATGTCTTCCCCAAATGCTTAAAGCAGCCCCGAATGCCACAGTGGTAGGAAGCGGAAATGCCGTTCGTTACCTGCGCGATCAGCTGGGAGTTGAGTTTTCGCATCTTATTGTAAAAGATGGAGATAAACTGAGCCTGGGGAATAAAACACTGACTTTTATCGGTGCTCCCAACCTTCACTGGCCCGATACTATCTTTACCTGGCTGGAAGAGGATAAACTGTTGTTTACCTGTGATGCTTTTGGGTGCCACTTCAGTCATCCGGTCATGTTCGACGACACAGTCGGGGATTTTAGTGAGGCCTTTACTTTTTATTTCAACGTCATCCTTAAGCCATACAGCAAATTTGTGGTAAAAGCGATCGCAAAGATCGCCTCACTGCCTGTTTATGCCATCTGTACCGGTCATGGCCCAATTCTGCGTAAAGACTGGAAAAAATATGTGGATCTTTCCGGTCAGTTGGCTGCTGCGGCACTTGAGTTGCCGAAGAAAAACCGTGTGCTGATCGCCTATGTCTCTGCATACAGGAATACCGCCAGCATGGCCGAAAGGATTGCCGACGGGATCAGGGAAGCCGGGGCCGGACTGGAAGTAGATATGTTTGACATGGAGGGTGTTCCCATGGCCGAAGTGGAAAGAAGGGTAGAGGAGGCCGGTGCTGTCATCGTTGGATCACCCATCATCAACCAGAACATTTTATTGCAGGTTTACCAGCTATTCGCCATCATGAACCCTATCCGCGACAGGGGAAAGCTGGCCGGTGCCTTTGGAAGTTACGGGTGGAGCGCCGAATTCATGAAAAGCATGGAAACCAATCTTTTGAATCTGAAGCTGAACTTTATTGATAAAGGAGTGTTTGTTCGCTTTACGCCCCACGAGAATGAACTCAGGGAGTGTCTTCTGTACGGGCAGTTGTTCGGCGAAAAAATGCTTGAGGAAATGGCCAAATGTGCAGGATAAAACATCACCGGTTCATAATACATTCAATGCGCTTTCATAAAGTTGGCCTGATAATGATGTCGTTACTGCTGAGCTTATCCTGCAGCCCGCAAAAACGGCTGGCCAGAGAAGCTGTTGACAATTTCAAACCACCTGCTGTATTGTTGCTTTTCCCTGATTTTATCTTTAAAACAAATAGCAAAACGCCCGATATCAGTGGTTATGCTTCCCTGTCTAATGATCAGAAAGACTCAGTGAAATATTTTAACAGCAAGTTTATCCGGTTTACCGAGGATTCCACCTTATTGAGAATATATTACTCAAGCATGTGTGAAGAGTTGAAAAACCTTGGTTTTAAGGTGCTGAAAGAAAATAAACTGGACAGCTTTTTGACCCTGAAAGAGCCGGCTGTTGTGTTATCTATGGTCCAGGCTGAGTTAGAGGAAACGGCTGACACCGCATTGGAAAGCGAGGTTTTTGACGACTCCCTGTATTATTCCAGGCAGTTCATCCTGAATGTGGTAAGGCTGAATTCCTGGTTTGAGCTGAACAGGCTTAACACGCCCGGAGACAGCATAAAAGTGCTCTTTAGTTCCTTTTTTGTCGGCGACCAGGTCGATGGCAATTTCCGAAGACATCCCCTCATCATGGATGTGAATTTTAAATACAGGTACATGGAGATCAGGCTGGATGACGTTTATGGTTTAGCTGATTTTTCAGGAAAGAAAAATGCAGGCTATCTTTTTGATTTACTGTTGAATAACTATATAAACACCAGGTACCCTGATGCCTTCCGGCCCGGCACCTACTGGCACTATAACCGCTTCAACAACCGGCTGAAACCCACCAGCGATGACCGGTTTACAATAATTGACAATTGACAATTGACAATTAACAATTAATATCGTGTCCCCACGATTGCTGACTGCTTGGTAACGTAAACAAATGGACATGCCATGGCATGTCCCTACGAATGCCTGCTGCCTACTTTCAACGCGGCATCAATGATATGCGCTGAATCCAGCCCGTACTTCACCATTAACTCTTCCGGTTTTCCGCTTTCGCCAAAGCTGTCGTTAACAGCCACCATTTCAACCGGAGCCGGGTAATACCGGCAAAGTAACTGGGCAACTGCATCTCCGAGGCCTCCGTTTCGCTGATGTTCTTCAGCGGTAACCACACAGCCGGTCTTTTTCACAGAATTCAGGACAGCTTCTTCATCAAAAGGCTTGATGGTGTGGATGTTGATGACCTCAGCCCTGATCCCTTTTTCCAGTAGGATCTCCCTGGCTTCGAGCGCCTGCCAAACCATATGGCCGGTAGCAATGATAGTAACATCCTCACCATCAACAAGTTTCTGAGCTTTGCCAATTTCAAAGGGTTGATCTGGCGGTGTAAAGTTCGGGACTTTAGGTCTGCCGAACCTTAAATAAACAGGTCCAAAATAATCAGCAATGGCAAGGGTTGCAGCCCGTGTCTGGTTATAATCGCAGGGAACGATCACGGTCATGTTAGGCAGCATACGCATCATCCCTATATCCTCCAGGATCTGGTGGGTAGCCCCGTCTTCACCCAGGGTTAGTCCGGCATGGGAGGCACATATTTTGACATTTTTATTTGAATAAGCCACCGATTGCCGTATCTGGTCATAGACCCTTCCTGTAGAAAAGTTGGCAAAAGTGCCTGTAAAGGGAATTTTGCCTCCAATGGTAAGCCCGGCAGCAATACTGATCATATTCGCCTCGGCAATGCCCACCTGGATGAACCTGTCAGGGAATACCCCGATAAAAGCATCCATCTTTAAGGATCCCGACAGATCAGCGCTCAACGCAACAACATCCTGATTCTGTTTTCCCAGCTCCAGCAATCCATCACCAAAGCCTGCCCTGGTCTCTTTCTTTTCCGTTGACGGAAATGGGTTCATATTGTTCAGTTTTGATAAAGTTTAACATTGACGGTCTCCCCGGATTCAACCCTGAAAGTCTTTTCGACCGTATAAATCGTCCGGTCGGTAAATTTCGACCTGAACACAGCCCTGTATTTGCCCGGCTGCAGAATAAGCGATTCGAGGTTGGGTGCATTGTCTCTGAAATTATAGATCCATTTCAGGCGGTTGTCCTCTTCAACAAAAAGGCTTCCGTAACCATTGGTGGTCTTCTGTATCACAGCAATACCCGGCACAGGTATTTCAACGGTAGTGGTGTTGCTCTGCAATACTTCCACATCGCTGATCATCAGCCTGGGAAGACATAAGATCTCCAGGTCATAACTTCCAACCAGGTACTTTTCAGTCGTATTGAATGGCTGAACGTTCAGGGTAGCCATCTTGCCTTTCCGGCGTACAATGCATTGCAGGTTCCTCAGATTGGCATTGCTGCCTCCGACCTTGATCTGGAGGTAACCCTGGGGACATGTGACAGGAATAATGGTATGTTTTCCCGGAGTCAGGATGATGCTGTCCTTTTCAACGGTCGGAATGGTATGAACGACAAGGTTGTATGTAAGTAAGGGGTCGATGTACAGGGTGTCGGGAATACCCCTGGAATTAAGGGTATGAATAAAATTATACTTGATCAGCCCTGAATAACTGTCATAAAAGGTCATGCCTACATTGGTTTCTGTTGGATTATCCTCCTGGTCCAGCAGGTTAACCTGGGCAGTGGTTGAGTTCAGCGCCTGGGAAATGACTACATTCAGGGCTTTGCTGAAATTAGCCTCCTCGGAAGCATCAAAATATGTGCCCACGCAGTCGAAGGCATTTTTGAAATCCTTACCAATCCCTATAATGAATGGTTTCAGGATGACACCCTGTTTCTGCAGTGCCCTTGATACCGCACAGGGGTCACCGCTGCATTCCTCCAGACCGTCTGTAATGAGAATGATAATATTACGGCAATTGTCGCAGGGAGGAAAATCTTTGGCGCTTTTCTCCAGCGAATAGGCGATGGGAGTGGTTCCTTTGGGAACCAACAGCTTCAGTACATGCTTGATCTTCTTGATATTGTTATCGCTGAATGGAACCTCCAGCTTGGAATCGTCGCAGTCCTGCGGTGGAAAGGGCTTCTGGTGGCCATACACCCTGAGGGCAAGTTCCAGATTATCCACAAACATCAGTGAATCCAGCAGGTTCGACAATAGCTTCTGGGCGATGTTGATCTTCATATCGCTTTGCCAGCGCCCGTACATGCTCTGGGAGGCATCGAAAACAAAAAGAATGCGTGTCAGCGGTTTAGGCTTCTCCTTCTCCTGTGGTTTCTGACCCCGCACAGTAAAAAAAAGGCCCGGAAGAACAATAAGCAGGAGTAGAGAAAGAAAAAGAACATAAGTCTTCCCCGTCCGGACAAACCAACTCCACGCCCGAACCCCCCCCGGCATTTTCTTCTTACCCATTCCTTTCTCCCTAATAACCAATCAATTATAATTTACTAATTTACTAATTACTAATTATTAATTGTCAATTGTCATTTGTCAATTGTCAATTCTAATAGTCCCCAACCGTTTCCTTCAATTGTCCCAGGGCAACAGCCGTTTGTTCTGCATTTGGGGCAGAACCGTGCCATTTGTGTGTCCCCATCATAAAGTCAACGCCAAAGCCCATTTCGGTATGCATCAGGATGACAACGGGTTTTTCTTTTCCGCATTGTGAACGGGCTTTTCCAAGGGTGTTTTGTACATCGGGAATATCGTTTCCGTTCATTTCCAGCACCTCCCATCCGAATGCTTCCCATTTTGCCCTAAGGTTTCCCAGGCTCACTACCTGGTCCACAGGGCCATCGATCTGTTTGTTGTTGTAATCGACGGTAACGATGAGATTGTCTATTTTTCTGGCAGCCGCAAACATTGCAGCTTCCCAGATCTGACCTTCCTGGAGTTCTCCGTCCCCGGTAAGAACATATACCAGGTGGTCATCCCGGTTCATCTTCTTGGCCAGGCCAGCACCGGCTCCGACAGAGAGTCCCTGTCCCAGTGATCCGGAGGACATTCTGATACCCGGCAAACCTTCATGGGTGGTCGGATGACCCTGCAACCGGCTGTTCAGCTTACGAAAACTACCCAGCTCTCTGACGGGAAAATATCCTGAACGGGCCAGTACACTGTACCATGCAGCCGACAGATGCCCGTTGGAGAGAAAGAAAAGATCTTCTCCTTTCCCATCCATTGTAAAAGTAGTGGGGTTATGACGAAGTACATCGAAATACAGGACAGTGAAAAAATCCGCACAACCCAGTGAACCCCCCGGATGACCGGACTGTACAGCGGAAATCATCCGGATGACATCCCGCCTGACCTGGGATGCAATCGCCGTAAGATCATACATAATCAGAATGTTATACCCGCAAAAATAACGGTAAAACGCAGGTATTCCCTGTTGATGTTGATAAGTAAGGATAAAAACCCGAACGCCTGAACACAATCCATTTATACAAACAGAACAGTATTTCCGTTTATCTTTGCGCATGGCCGAAAGACTGGACGATATCATTTTTGAAAACCGGAACAGGGAATACGGTGCCTATATCCTGAGAAAAGGCTATAACCGCCTGGTAATCATTTCATTCCTGATCAGTGCCGTCTTTATTTCCCTGATTATCCTGGGAGCTTTTTTCTATTATTACCTGGAAAGCGCACCCAGCTTTGATGCCGGGGAATTGATGGCAACCTATGAGATGTTCAGCGGGACTGATTATGAGCTGTCGGTGCCACCGGGTGCTGAACCTCAATCAGCTGTCGACCAGACCATTATACCAAAGGTGGAGGTAAAGGACAAGCCGGTTGTCGTGAGGAAAGAAGTGGAAACCCCGGATGAACTGACCAAGAAACAGCAGCAGATTCGTGATTCCCTTGCAAAGTTAGGGGACAGGCTGGCGGTAAAAGGAGGTACAGGCAGCGGATCAGATACCGGAGCAATATATGTTAGGGTTGAAAGATATCCCGAATTTCCGGGTGGGAATACCACCGCTCTGCTGAAATACCTTCGCGACAACATCAAATACCCGGCCTCGGCCATCCAGAAAAAGATCAGCGGAACCGTACATGTTAATTTTGTGATCACCGCTTCCGGAAGGGTCGACAAGGTAAAGATCACTAAAAGTGTTGATCCTGAACTGGATTATGAAGCGATCCGGATCGTGAAAGCCATGCCCCTCTGGTCACCCGGTATCTGGCATGCAAGACCGGTCAATGTGCTGGTAACCCTGCCAATCCGCTTTGTACCGGGAGGCTAGTGAAGATACTGCCGGTTTTATTGCTATCTTTGCACCCCAAAAATAACCACCATGCCCCTGAAATGCGGAATTGTAGGTCTGACCAACGTTGGCAAGACCACCCTGTTCAATTGTATGTCGAGTACAAAGGCCCAGGCAACCAAATTTGCCTATAGCGCTACAAAATCAAACCTGGGTGTAGTCATTGTACCCGACCCGCGGCTATTTAAGATCGATCACTTTATCAAATCCGCAAAAATAGTTCCCACAACCGTAGAGATCGTCGATATTCCCGGACTTGCCAAAGGTGCCAGCCAGGGTGAAGGAATCGGTAACAAATTCCTGGCCGATATCCGTAATACCGATGCTATTATACATGTGCTCCGATGCTTTGACGATGATTCATTACCCCATGTTGAAGGATCGATTAATCCCGTGAGAGACAGGGAGTTGGTTGATCTTGAACTCCAGATTGCTGACCTGGATTCGGTGGAAAGGAGATTGCAGAAGGTGGAAAAACAAGCCAAGGTAGGAGGGGATAAAGAAGCGAAAAAGACCGTTGAGATTCTTACCGTTTATAAAAATCACCTTGAGAATTTTCAATCGGCCAGAACTGTTCCCCTGAGTGAAGAAGACCAGAAATTTGTTCAGGATCTCTTCCTGCTGACATCTAAACCGGTCATGTACGTTTGTAACGTTGATGAAGGTTCAGCTGTTAATGGTAATCAATATGTTGACCGGTTCAAGGCATCAATGGAAGGTGAACATGCTGAAATACTGGTGATTGCCGGTGCTATGGAAGCCGATATTTCCGAGTTGGAATCGATAGACGACCGTCTTGATTTTTTAAAAGAAATGGGGTTGGAGGAACCCGGTGTTGACAAGCTCATCCGCGCTGCCTATAAGCTGCTGAATCTGAGGACGTTCTTTACAGCAGGTCCGAAAGAAGTGCGTGCCTGGACCATACGCGAAGGCGCTTCGGCTCCCCAGGCTGCCGGTGTTATCCACAGCGATTTGGAAAGGGGATTCATCCGCGCCGAAGTGATGAAATACAACGACTTTATCCATTTAGGATCGGAGCATGCCTGTAAAGAAGCCGGCAAACTGTCCATTGAAGGGAAAAACTACATCGTCCATGATGGCGACATCCTCCATATCCGGTTTAATGTCTAGCCATAACCCTCATAACCTCCATAACCCCCCTAACCTCCATCACCCTCCATAACCCTCATAACCTCCATAACCCCCATAACCTCCATAACCCCCATAACCCCCATAACCATCATAACCATCATAACCATCATAACCATCATAACCTACTCACAGTACCTCACCTTATCCCTCATATTCGGTTTTCCCAATTCTTCTGCCTTTTTCCAGCATCCACAAGCCTTTTTCTTATCTCCCAGGTAGTAAAAAATATCACCCAGGGTGGCATAAGCTTCTACCTGCTTCGGGTCGAAGGTAATCACCTGGTTCAGGTCTTCGATCGCCTTTGCCGTCTCCTTCATCCTAAACCTGACACAGCCACGGTAATAATAGGCTTCCGTTAATTTCGGATCTTCCTCAATAGCCTGGTTCAAATATTCCAGCGATTCCTTGTAGCGGGCATTGTACATCTCCCTTACTCCCTTGTCCATCATTTTTTTTGCCTTCTTTTTGTCCGGACCACAGGAAGAAAGTAATAATACTATCATTACCAATGTTGCTGATAATGCGATTGATCTTAATGTTTTCAATATAACAGATTTAGCAAACTTGATTGTATATTGTCCTTTCCGGAATAAACAGGATAGGATTGGTTAAGCTAACATAATTATCTTGAGTTAAGGAAAGTTCTTGTATATTTTGCTTCTGTGATCGATATCCATAAAGCCTGCAACACCACCTTGAATTAATAATCCTACCCGATAATCACCGATTCTGATTCGATAGGCTTTTTTATGATGTTTAAGCTTTCTGATATTTGGTATATCGTCAGGTTTTTTGCATTAATAACGAATTGAACGGCAGCACTGATCTCTTTAATCAGACCTCGATCGTTAATCGAGTCCAACTGTTTTTCGAATCGTCTACTAAAATATACATCCATCAAAGAAGACCTAGCTTTTTTAATACAGCATCTTTATTAGCAATTCCGGTTTTCCGACCTAATTCAATACGTTTTAGTGTACGAGCCTCTTCGATGTCTTCTAAATCGGTCTTTTTTAATACTTTAACATCAACTCCCAACTTTTTTGCAAGTTCTAATACAGGAAGTAATTTTTTACGGTTTTCCCCAGAAATGATCAATGTTTCCATTTACTAATTTTCTACAAATGTAATACTTGGTTTAGTTTCTTAAAAATACAAAGGATGAACTTTCCAGCCTTTTTTATTACTGAATTCTATAGCAGGCAGGGGAATTTTGATCAGGTCCAGCACCGATAACACTGAGTGAAGGGTTTTTGACCGGGTTTTTATTTTTGAAAGACTGAGGTCGGGACTGATGAAAAACCTCCTGTACCTTTCTTCCGGCGGCAGTATATTACCCTGGTATTCAACCGGGTTTTGTGTTCCTCCAAGCATACCATATGCACCATACCCCAGGGCAATATTCAGCCAGGGAGGGAGCCATCCGCTATGCGGTGAAAAAGAATGCAGGTTGATGCTTAGCCAGTAGGTCTGTCCGTTATAATCCTTGATCATCTGTTCATACCATTGGTTGCCAAGCAGATCAGGCCTGTACATGGCGAGCGGGGTTTGATGGAATGAAAATTTCAGTATCACGCGTTGCTCTTTCCAAAGACGTTGCTGACTAAGGAATAACCCGGTTCCCAAGGTGTTCGCTGCAACATCTCCCCAGGAAAACCCCCATTTTGAACTATAGGCATCCATTACCTCTATTGAAGCCAGGAAGATCCATCCGGAAGACCCACCTGTCCAGCAAGATTCATCTTCATTAAAACCGGCCCATCGAAGGGCATCATAACCATATCTTCCCATATTATAGGAGGTTAAAATATGACCCACTTTATCCATCTGCAGCCATTCCCTGTTGTCGTTGAAGAAATGAAAATCAGTCTGAGGGTAGTCTTTATACCATAAATAATACAGCCCTGTCATTCCTGTCAGGTAGGTAAGCGTAATTCCGGTCACTAACACTCTCTTTTTAAAGTAATTACTATCTGTTTGTCCGGTTGTAAGACAAGCCATTAACAGAAAGAGGCAAAGCAGGGAAGAAGCTTTTCGGTTCACTCAGTTAGTCTGAAAAAGGGATAAGATCTGTGTTGCTTCATGGAGCTTGGCTTTCAACAGATCTTCAAATTTCGATTCAATGAGTAACCTAAGATAAGGTTCTGTATTGGAAGATCTTACGTTAAACCACCAATCCCTGAAATCATACCGGTATCCATCAAAATCCATTGAACCCTGGGGAGTTTCCTGCTTCAGGAAGTGGTCACAAAGGGCTTTAATAGCCGATTGTTTGTCAGTTATCCTGAAGTTGATCTCCCCGGAATTGTAATATTTCTTTATTTTATTGATCAGGGAAGAAACAGGGATACCAAGGCTTTTCATACGGTTGAAAACCTTCAATGCCATTAAAAAGGCAAGAAGGCCCGAATCAGAATAATAAAAATCACGGAAATAATAATGACCGGCCAGTTCACCTCCATAAATCCCGTTGATTTCCTTTAATTTAGGAGATGCATAAGCCCGGCCAACCCTCCATGTATGCACTTTTCCACCCATGGGCAAAAGGTATTCCTCCACCGACCTGGAAGTACGGATATCCACCAGTACATTGCCCTGCTCTTTTTCTAAAAAATAATGGCCCAGAACCGCAATGATCAGGTCAGGGGGAATGGCTGAACCATTTTCATCTATAAAGGCTACCCTGTCAGCATCCCCGTCGAAAATTACGCCCAGATCACTTTTTTTTGTTAAAACTTCCTTCTTAAGTTGATGTAAATTATTCTCATCCAAAGGGTTAGCTTCATGATTTGGAAAAGTGCCATCCAGTTCCAGGAAAAGGTAATCCGGTTGATTTCCCATCAGCTCCTGTAAAAATAACCCGGCCATACCATTGGAGCTGTCAATAGCCAGTCTAAGCTGATTATCAGGTATATAAGAGGTAAGAAAAGAGGCATATTCCTGGCGAAGGTCAACATCCAGTATCTTGCCCCTGGTGTGACCCGGAGAAGGAGATTTTTTAATCATTTGTTCCAGTAATCCCAGCCCGTTGTCCTTGCCTACCGGCATGGCGGCTGGACCCGATATTTTTAACCCGTTGTACTCCTTAGGGTTATGAGAAGCCGTGATTTGTACAGAACCCCTGTACCCATATTTGGCCGTCAGATAATAGATCATAGGAGTGGTGGCCAAACCGGTATAATGTACTTCTGCACCTGCATATACCAGGCCATCGCTCAGCGCTTCATAGATGGCAGGGGAGGAGGAACGGCAGTCCCTGCCTACCAGAATCTTATCCGTTTGCAACAACTCAGGAAGATAAGATCCGATACGGAATACATCATCCAGCGTAAATTCTTCCCCGTAAACCCCTCGTATGTCGTAAGCTTTAAAGGCGCTCATGGCTTTGGAAATTATCGTTTGATGTTCATCCTGTTCATGGCCGACTGGTATTCCCTGGCATAAACCATATGCTGGGCCAGGGTTTTAGAAAAATTATGATACCCCGACAGATCAGATTTTGCACAGAAATACAGGTAGTTATGGTTAACCGGATGCAATACCGCATCAAGGCTTCCTACCGATGGCAGGGTGATAGGCCCGGGTGGTAAACCTTTGTATTTGTATGTGTTATATGGAGAATCAAGAGAAAGATCCTGCTGCAATACCCTTTTTATGGTAAAATCACCCAGGGCGAAAACCAGTGTCGGGTCAGCCTCCAGTAGCATGTCCTCTCTGAGCCGGTTCAGATACACCCCGGCAACTCTTGGTTTTTCATCTTCCTTTATCGTCTCCATTTCCACTATGGATGCCAGTATACATACCTCAACAGGTGTAAGCTCCAAAGAAGAAGCCTTTTCCAACCGGTCGTTCGTCCAGAACTTCATGTATTCCTGGTTCATCCGGCTGCAAAATCTTTTAGATGAAATATTCCAATAAATCTCATATGTATTTGGAATAAACATACAGAGAATATTTTCCGGGTTAAAACCATATGTTTTAGTAAAGGCCGGATCACTCAGCAACTGCAACAACTGGACTGAGTCGGTCTCCAATTGCTGGCCAATCCGGCCTGCCAGTTGCTTTTTTGTACGTATATTGTTGAAAACCAGTTTAACAGGTGCCTGTATTCCGGACCTTAACAGGTTTACCAGGCTGTTGTTGCTAAATCCATTAATAATATGGTACCTTCCGGGCCGGACATGGTTGATATATTTTTTCTTTTTGGCAACCCATTCAAAGGAAAGGACATTTTTCAGCCAGTGGTGTTTCGAAAGGCTGTCTGTTACCGATTTGAATTCTGCCCCGGTTGGGATATACAAGTAACATTCTGTATCAACTACCTGTGTATTAGGCCCATAGATCTTGTAAATAAATTGACCTGCTATTATCACTCCAATAAGGAAAAGAAGTAACAAAGCCACGAGAAAAATCTGTTTTCGGGACCGTTTCACGGGAGCGGATGGGTTGATTTCTTCTTCCATCAGTTTGGTAAAGGATTGATTAACTGTAGTGTATATTCATCTTTCCAAATATCACCCACCCTTGTCCATTCTTTTTTTGTGCCTGTAATCTCAAACCCTGATTTTCCGAACAGGCGGAGACTGGCTTCATTGTCGGTGGTTATGTTACAAAACAACTGGTGCAGGTGTAATATATTGAAAGCATATCTGGTTAGGATTTGGAGGCTTTCCAGGGCTAATCCTTTTTTTCTGAAATCCGACATAAGCATGATACCGACTCCGGCATGCAGGTGAATGGGGTCGAAATCAAAGAGGTCGATGGTCCCGATTGGGTTACCCGGCTCTGTCTTCCTGACAATCATCAACCTCAGCTGCTTGGTCGTGAAGATGTCCTGGTTTGAATTCATTACGTATTGTTCCAGAGTAAACCTCGAAAAAGGCGTGATCGTATTGCTGTAATGCCAGAGTGTAAAGTCGTTCTCCCAACGGTAGAGCAAATCAATGTCTTCCGGCTCCAAAGCCCGTAAGAACAGGTTAGGTCCTTCAATCATAGTCTATATGTCAATTTTACCGGAAAAAACCCAGGTGGCCGGTCCTTCCAGCCAGATCCCACTGAATCCCTCCGGGGTCCTTGTAAAGTATACGGTCAGTTTACCACCTGGCGTCAGCACACTGACAGGTGATGAAAACAATTGGTCCCTGAATGCAACAGCGATAACAGCAGCAGTAACACCTGTACCGCATGACAGGGTTTCCGCTTCAACCCCTCTTTCATAGGTTCTTACAAAAAGGTATCTCCCCTTTCCCGATATTTTCCCCGAAAGTCACGTAATGGGGTGATCCGGTATTTAGCGTAAGATACTCCCCGAAATCCTCCACACGTTCAACCTCTCTCATTAAAAGCCTTACCTGGCCGACATTAGCTTGTGAGTTGATTATCACTGCTTTATGTAATCCGTCGATGGCCCTGAAAACCATCTCCTTTTCAGCGATCCCCGATGAAAAAGCATACCAGCTGATACATCTTCCACCATTTCCGCACATGGTACTCTCTCTTCCATCAGAATTATAATACCGCATGAAAAATGAATGTTCCGGGTCTTTGTCCAGGGTAATCAGGCCATCGGCACCGATACCCAGGCGCCTGTTACACAGAAATCTGATGGTTTCACTATCCAGACTTATTCCCTTTTCTCTGATGTCTAATAACACGAAATCATTGCCTGTTCCCTGGAATTTATTAAACTGGATAGACATAATTAGTTGGTAATTAGTTCACTATGGTTTCTTTATCAGGGATAGTGCCTGAAAATTGTCCGTATTTTCAAGCAGGTAGTAACTGCTTCTGTAATGCAGGTATAATTTCCTGCTGATAAATTCAAGACTTATTTCAGCCGGGTCAAAGTTACCAAAGAGAATGATACGGTTCGAATACATCCTGTAACCCGTATAATTTATGGGTGATTTCCAGAATTCAACACGATACACATTGGCTGGAAATCTCTTTGTGTTAACGTCATTGGTCAACAGGGAGTCAAGGTTTTTCGATATTTTGCTTACCGT
Source organism: Bacteroidota bacterium (assembly GCA_026391855.1). Taxonomy (GTDB): domain Bacteria; phylum Bacteroidota; class Bacteroidia; order Bacteroidales; family CAIXZF01; genus JAKLIX01. The sequence goes on from JAPLDE010000155.1 coordinate 42,566, forward strand.
ATCCCGTAATCCATTCACTTTGAGCATCTTTGCCAATCGAAACTGATCCCTTTTAACGGCTATTTCCTCCCTGACCTCCTTACCTTTTAAGCGGAACCCTATAGAATCCCTGATAGAGGAATCACGCAGGCTGATTCTTCTCCTGCTTTCATTACCATCTGACCTGAGGGAATCAGGAATATCGCCGACATCAATATAGTATTCCAGTGCATTATTAGTTGAGGAATAGTATTGTCCAAGGCTGTCATACATCAATATGGAATCCAGCCTGGCATCCTGTGAACCGGGGTTAACAGATCCGCCGATATTGTCTTTTGAGGAATGTTTTGATCCGGATGACATCCTGTCGACCTGTGTCAAAACGTCATCTTTATTCCCTCCAAGCTGGTGCCAGACTTTCCTAATCTTTTCAAATGAAACCCACTCTGTACTGAAAATACTTTCATGCCACCACATAACGCTCAATGAAATGACCAGACCGAGAAAAACCCCGAGCAGTACCAGACCAAATCTTTCTTTCTTTTTTAATGTCATGACTTTTCCTATGCATTAACAAATATTAACGCATAAGGTTTATACTATGCTATAGTTGGTTCCGTTACGGAAAAAGCAAAAATATAACAGTTTATGTTTTCTTAATACAGGCATAATTCTTGCTTAAGCGACAACAAAATTCTTAAAAATAATGTTTATTAATAACCTTAATAAGTAAGAAAGCAATGAAAAGGTATCTGATTATTATCGCAGCAGCATTTTTTGGAGGGTTTTTAGCATTGGGTACTTACCGGCTGATGGAAAACAACAAGATGGGCCGGTCAGGATTTTCCTCAACTCCTTTCCCGGTACGCCAGGCTTCGTATGCACCGGTAAACGGACCCGATTTTGTGGAAGCAGCTTCCAGGAGCGTTCATGCAGTGGTCCATATTAAAACAGAATACCAGCAGAAAACAAGTCTTTATGATTTCTTTTTCCGCGGTTTTTTTGATTATAATAATGGTGGCAGGCCTTATGTAGCCACGGGTTCGGGAGTGGTTATTTCGGATGACGGGTATATCGTGACCAACAACCATGTTGTGCAGGATGCTGATTATATTGAAGTCACACTTAATGATAAACGCAGCTATGAGGCCAAAATAATCGGGAATGATCCCACCACCGATATCGCGCTGATAAAGATCTCTGAAACGAGCCTTCCATTCCTGGTTTTCGGAAATTCCGACCAGGTTAAGGTAGGAGAATGGGTGCTGGCTGTCGGAAATCCGTTTAACCTGACTTCAACGGTCACTGCCGGTATTGTCAGCGCTAAAGCCAGAAACATTAATATCCTGGGAGATAACACCTCCATCGAATCCTTTATACAGACTGATGCAGCTGTGAATCCGGGAAACAGCGGAGGAGCACTGGTTAATACTTCCGGAGATCTTATTGGCATTAATGCAGCCATTGCGTCCAATACAGGGTCTTATACAGGGTATTCTTTCGCCATTCCTTCCAACCTGGTTAAAAAAGTAGTGGAAGACCTGAAAGAATACGGGACAACCCAACGAGGATATATGGGACTTACACCAGTAGATATTACCAGTGAATTTGCCCGGCAGAACGGAATTTCAGATATACACGGCGTTTATGTGTATGATGTGAATGAAAACAGCGCTGCCAGGGAGGCAGGAATAAAAAAAGGAGACATAATTACTAAGGTCAACAGTATAAACGTAAACAGCGTTTCTGAGCTGCTCGAGATTGTTGGACAGTACCGGCCGGGTGACAGGGTCAATCTCACTTTCAGCCGGAACAGCAGTGAAAAGAATGTTGACATGGTGCTCAGGAACAAAAATGGTTTGCTGGGATTAGTGAAGAAGGAGGAAATGGATGTGATTTCCTTATTGGGAGCTGACCTGACACCGCTTTCCAAGGATGAAAAACGTTGGCTGAGGCTTGAAAACGGGGTGAAGGTGTCAAAGTTAAAAGATGGATTACTTTCACAGCAAGGTATACGTGAAAATTATATCATCCTGGCTATCGATAAAACACCCATTAAAGATACAGAAGACATACAAAAAGCATTAACGGGTAAAAGAGGGGGAGTGTTGATAGAAGGAATATATCCCAACAGGATGAGAGCGTATTACATGATAGTGTTAAAAGAATAAGGTTAATTGTGCATAAAAAGGTGGTTTCAGCGATTCAAAAAGTGATTACATTTCTTATCTTTGGAAAATCACTTTCGATATAAAAAGTTCATTTATAATTAGTTAGGGAAGGGCAGGGGAAAGATGAGACAATTAAAAATCACTAAATCAATAACTAACAGGGAGACAGCTTCTTTAGATAAATATTTGCAGGAAATTGGTAAAGAGGAGTTAATAACTGCTGAAGAAGAAGTTGAACTGGCCCGGCGAATAAAGGCCGGGGATCAGCAAGCACTGGAAAAGTTGACCAAAGCCAACTTAAGGTTTGTTGTTTCAGTTGCCAAACAATACCAGAATCAAGGACTTAGTCTTCCTGACCTGATCAATGAAGGAAATCTTGGCCTGATCAAAGCGGCCAGGAGGTTCGACGAAACCAGGGGATTTAAATTCATTTCCTATGCAGTTTGGTGGATCAGGCAATCCATCTTACAAGCATTAGCTGAGCAATCCAGGATCGTTCGTTTACCACTGAACCAGGTCGGGTCGCTGAACAAAATTGCCAAAGAGTCATCCCGTCTTGAACAAAAACTGGAAAGACCCCCTTCACCCAATGAAGTGGCTGAAGCTTTAGATATTCCGGAGGAAAAGGTGACTACCGCCATGAAAATTTCCACCCGTTTTATATCGATGGACGCCCCTGTTTCCTCCGATGAAGAAACCAAATTCATTGATCTTTTTGTCAATGATGACACTCCTGTTACCGATGCTGGTTTACTGAAAGAATCCCTCGCCCGGGAAATTCAGCGTTCTCTGGCCACGCTGAGTGAAAAAGAAAGGGACGTAATCAACCTGTATTATGGCATTGGCCTGCCCCATGGACTCACCCTTGAGGAAATCGGGGCTAAATTCGATCTGACCCGGGAAAGAGTAAGACAAATCAAAGAAAAAGCGATCAGGCGTTTAAAGCATAATTCACGGAGCCGCTTGTTGAAAGCTTATCTGGGACAATAAAAAAGGCTTGTTTGGTACGCTGGAGTTGCCCAAAACGGGCTACCCTCTTTTTGCTTTTTATCCTTGGTACATTGCAAAAAAATCCGTACGTTTGAGGCAATTCCTGATCACTTAATTTTTCATTATTAAAAGCTTCTGTATATGGATAATTATGTTCCTATTCCTATAAACGATTCCCCAAATTCTTACCAGGAAGCCCTGAAGTTATGGATGGATGATGTAAAGGCTGCCAACGAATTTGTCGGGGTCATTCACAAGTTATGGTTCGATAAAACGATTGAACTGATACTATACCGGCGTCAGCTGCTCGACCGCAGTGCAACTTCCATTCTTCATAAACATTCATATGCCCAGAATATAATCAAAAAACCGCTTGTTGTTCAGGATTCTCTTTTACTGGCCAGCGCCATGCTTGAACTGGATGTTGCCCCGGCCAGAATTGATATGGGCAGACTGAATTCAGAATGGAGGGAGGAAAGAGAAAACTACAATTCTGATCCCAAAGCTTTCATCGCCGCAAAACTGGCCCACATCATCTCTGTTAAACCCAGAAGCGATCATTATCAGGATGTTATATTATATGGGTTTGGCCGTATCGGCAGGATACTGGCCAGGGAAATGGTTAACCAGGCAGGGAACGGCTCCCAACTAAGGCTGAGGGCAATCGTCACCAGGACCAATAACCCGGAAGATATCAGGAAAAGAGCTTCCCTCTTCCGTAAGGATTCGGTGCACGGACCATTTGAAGGGATTGCTATAGAAGATGTTGATAATAAGCTTTTCTATATCAACGGTCATATGGTCCATATGCTGGCAGCCTCAAACCCTGAAGACATTGATTATGAGGCTTATGGCATTAAAAATGCACTCCTTATCGACAACACCGGGGTTGTCCGCGACAGGGCCAGCCTCAGCCACCATCTGAATGCCAAAGGAGTTAGCAGGATACTATTAACGGCTCCCGGAAAAGGCGACATACCCAATATCGTTTACGGGGTTAATCAGGATACCTGTAACCTGAATGCGGATGAAGAACAGATCTTCTCCGCTGCCTCCTGCACCACCAATGCGGTTGTACCTGTTATTGCCGTGATCGAAAGGGAACTGGAGATCGTTCGTGGTCATATAGAAACCATTCATTCATACACCAATGACCAGAACCTGCTGGATAACTACCATAAAAAGACCCGCCGTGGCAGATCGGCTCCGTTAAATATGGTAATCACCGAAACCGGTGCCGCAACAGCAGCTGTTAAAGCCATTCCCAGCTTAAGGGGCAAACTCACAGCCAATTCTGTCAGGGTCCCGACACCCAATGTTTCCCTGGCCATTCTATCACTTAATATTTCAAGAGATATTGATAAACAGGGAGTTAACGAGATCATGCGTCAGGCTTCCCTCAAAGGGACCCTGATAGAACAGATCCGTTATTCAACGGCATCCGAACTCGTTTCAACCGATGTAATCGGGGATTCGTGCGCCTGTGTATTCGATTCAGCAGCAACCCTGGTATCAGATGATAAAAGGAATATTGTACTTTATGTCTGGTATGACAATGAATTCGGTTATTCCAGCCAGGTGCTGCGCCTGGCCAAACACCTGGGACAGGTTAAAAGCTATCGCTATTATTAATTTACCAAAGGTCTCTTTTCCTGTGAATCAGACAAATTTGCAAATCCAAAAATTCAATTACCGTGGCTAAGGCTAAATATATTTTTGTAACAGGTGGTGTGACTTCCTCTCTGGGAAAGGGCATCATATCGGCCTCCATAGCCAAATTACTGCAGGCCAGGGGTTTCTCTGTAACTAATCAGAAGCTGGATCCTTATATCAATATTGATCCGGGCACATTGAACCCTTATGAACACGGGGAGTGTTTCGTAACAGAGGACGGGGCTGAAACCGACCTTGACCTTGGCCATTATGAAAGGTTCTCCAATGTACCCACTTCACAGGCGAACAATATTACTACCGGCAGGATCTATCTGTCTGTAATTGAGAAAGAAAGAAGAGGTGATTACCTGGGAGAAACCGTTCAGGTAATCCCTCACATCACCGATGAGATCAAATACCGGATCAAGCTGCTCGGTAATGAAGGGCTTTACGATTTTGTAATCACTGAGATCGGAGGAACAGTAGGTGACATTGAATCCCTGCCATACATTGAAGCAGTCAGGCAGATGAAATGGGAACTGGGCCACGATTGCCTGGTGGTCCACCTTACCCTGGTGCCATACCTGGCCGCAGCCGGAGAACTAAAAACCAAACCCACCCAGCATTCTGTTAAGGCCTTGCTCGAACAGGGGGTGCAGCCTGATATTATCGTTTGCCGGACCGAAAAACACCTGAATGAAAACCTCAGGGAAAAAATCGCACTTTTTTGCAACATTGAGCCCTCATCTGTTATTGAATCCATTGATGCTTCTTCCATATACCAGGTCCCGTTACTGATGCGGGAAGAAAACCTGGATGCTGTCATCCTTCGCAAAATGCTGATCCTTTCACCCAAAGAACCCGTGCTGGGCGACTGGGAGGAATTTCTTTACAAGCTGCAACACCCTAAATGTGAGGTAAATATTGGACTGGTTGGAAAATATGTTGAATTGAAGGATGCGTATAAGTCTATTACTGAGGCCTTTATTCATGCCGGCACCTGGAACCAATGCAAGGTAAACCTTCGGCTGATCCATTCCGAGGAGATTGACCCGACCACTATTAAAGAAAAAATGAAAGATCTATCGGGGATATTGGTGGCTCCCGGGTTTGGCGAAAGAGGCATTGAAGGAAAAATACTGGCTATCCAATATGCCCGGGAAAACAAGGTGCCTTTTTTCGGGATCTGCCTGGGGATGCAATGTGCCGTTGTTGAATTCGCAAGACATGTGCTTGGTTTGGAGGGAGCTCACTCCAAGGAGATGAATCCCCGGACCAAATACCCGGTCATCGATATCATGGAGGCTCAGAAAAAAGTAAGCAGCAAAGGGGGTACCCAACATCACGGAAAGACACCGTCACCGCTACGAATTTAATAACAAGTATCTTGAACAGTTTGTTGGGGCAGGGTTTATTCCATCAGGTATCAATGAAAAAGATGACCTTGTCGAAATTATGGAGTTACCGGACCATCCCTGGTTCATCGGTGTTCAGTTTCATCCTGAGTTCCGGAGTACGGTCGCCAATCCTCATCCTCTGTTTGTCAGTTTTGTTAAGGCTTGTATCGATTGCCTTCTGCCTGAAACAAAAAAGAAAACCCGAAATTCAAAGTGATACTGTTCTGCTGAAGTCGGACTTCCGGTCGTTTCTTCCTTTGTGGTTTGCTTTTTGCCATGTATCTTTGCAACCCTTTAATTAATTATTAATATTTGTTTAATGGATAGAAATTCTGTCATTGGAGTGGTAATTATCTTTCTGATTATCATAGGGTCCTTTTACTGGATGACCCCCTCTGAATCTGAAAGGCAGACACAGCGTCATTACCAGGATTCCATTGTAAAGGCCGAACAAACCCGCCAGGAATTGTCAATGGCTGCCAGAAAGGCAGAAACAACAAAGGATACTACTGCAGTTTCTGACACGGTTTCAAAGGAGAATGAAACCAATAACATATTAAGAGATAAATTCGGCTCCTTTTCAAATTCATCCCAAGGAAAAGAGAGGTTTATCACTCTTCAGAGCGATCTGCTTGCCATCACCATCTCCTGCAAAGGCGGAGGGATAAGGAAAGTGGAACTGACCAACTATAAGACTTTTGATAAAAAACCCCTGGTCCTTTATTTTTCGGACACATCAATGGTGGGTTTTACCTTCTTCTCCAATAACAGGGCGCTGAATACCAGGGGCTTGTATTTTCAACCGAACTGGCCGGATAATAAATGGAAAAACAAGGATACCCTGAAGGTTAGCGGGAATGATTCGGTATCCTTTTCCATGAGGCTATACCCGGATGCAGCTGACTCTTCTTTTGACCGGTCAAAGTTTATCGAATACAAGTACACCTTGAAAGGGAATGATTATATGACTGGTTTCTTCCTGGGCTTTTCCGGGATGAAGGAAGTGCTGGCCGGTAATATGGATTATGTCAACCTGGAGTGGAGCATGCACATGAAGCAGCTTGAAAAAAGCCTGACCAATGAAAAAAATGTCACCACTATTTATTATAAATACCTGAGTGATAATGTGGATTATTTGTCGGAAACCAAATACCAGACTAAATCGCTGAAAACCAAGGTCAAGTGGATCTCTTTCAAGCAACAGTTTTTCTCCGCCACCCTCATCGCCGATGGTTCTTTTGGCGCTGCTGAAATAACGAGCTATGATAATAAGGATACAAATCGTTACCTGAAATCACTGTCGGCCGCCATCGGTTTCCCGATAAACCTTGATGTCAAGTCCAGTCAGGTTCCGATGAAATTTTACTTCGGACCAAACAAATACAAGATATTCAGAAGCTATGGCCTGGATATGGAAAGACAGATACCCCTGGGATGGAGTTTCTTTTTACTGGCCTGGATAAACAAATATGCGGTTATTCCGGTCTTTGACTTTCTGAGCAGTTTCAGTCTTAATTATGGTATTATTATTCTGATCCTAACCATATTACTAAAAATTGTCCTGTTCCCGATCGCCTATAAGACGTATATGTCATCAGCCAAAATGAAGGTGTTAAAACCGGAGGTTGAAGAGATCACCAAGAAATTTCCGAAAAAAGAAGATGCACTGAAAAAGCAACAGGCCACCATGGATTTATATAAGCGGGCAGGGATCAACCCAATGTCGGGTTGTTTTCCAATGCTCCTTCAGCTTCCCATACTTATTGCCATGTTCCGTTTTTTTCCGGCATCTATTGAACTCCGACAGCAGCCTTTTTTATGGGCTACTGATCTTTCTTCCTATGATTCTATCTTCTCATTGCCATTTAATATCCCTTTCTATGGGGACCATGTCAGCTTGTTCTGCCTGTTGATGACTATTTCCACCCTGATCTACACCAAACTGTCGAACGACATGATGTCGTCGAGTTCTCAGCAGATGCCCGGAATGAAGACCATGATGTACCTGATGCCCATCATGTTTCTCGGTTTTTTCAACAGTTATTCTTCAGGGCTCAGCTATTATTATTTACTGGCCAACCTGATCACTTTTGCCCAGATGTACATTTTCCGCAAGGTAGTCAACGAAGAAAAGATACATGCCACAATTCAGGAGAATAAGAAAAAACCGGTGAAAAAGTCCGGTTTTCAGAAAAGACTGGAAGAAATGGCAAACAAGCGCGGTTACCCGGCCAAGAGGTAAGAGATCACAAGGAATAACCCGGTATCAGAGGAAGGTCATGAATTTTTTCAGGCCTTCTTTTTTTCTGTCATCCAGCGGGTAACTGATGTTGTTCTTCAGGTATTCGCTGATGTTGATGTCGGGGAAAAGAGCAGGATCTATCCGTTCCACCACCTCTGCCATATGAGTGACACCATATTCTATAGCATTGTTGAATTGTGAGATAAAGGGTTCGGGCAGTTCTCCCCTGGAGACCCAGCAGGCAAATACAAAGGGAAGCGAAGTCCATTGCTGCCACTGTTCTGCCAGGTCATAGATGTAGGGAAACACCTTTTCCAGTCCGAAAGTCTTATCACCGATCAACAGAGCTCCGCTACCTTCGGGAAGATGCTGCAAAACAGCCGGTTCCAGCCTTTTCCAAATGAATTCCTTTTTCCAGTATTCTTTGGCAAGTACCTGTATCAGTCTTGCTGATGTCCGGGAATCATTATCAAGATAAATGGTGGTAATTTTCTCAAGGGGCGATAAACTGACCATGATCACTGTTTTTACCTGGCCGACGGCACCGATGCAGTAGTCAGTAACGATTGATGCACCGGGGATACGAGGTATAGCTGCTATAGGCACAATCCCGATGTCTACCTGTCCGGCTACCAGTTTTTCAGCACAGGCCGAGGGAACATCCAGGGAAAGGCGATAATTGTCAAGAAATCCTGATTCTCTGATGCCATAAACAAAGGGAGTCGTGTTCAGGTAGGAGATGGCAGAAATTCGTAATGTCTCCATGACCGGGTTAATTTAAGGGCAAAGGTAATGGAGTTTCCGCTTAGTCCTTTAACAGTTCTTCCAGGGCAAGAATGGAATAGCAGCTTACCAGGACAGGATTGTCTTCCATCCACCTGTTATGCAATGGGTTAACCCATGACCCGTCGGCTTTCTGGTAACCAATGATTTTGTTGGCCAGCTCTTCTTTCCAATTGTGTTTTTTACCACTGGAATCACTGATAATGTTTTCACCATATATTTCAAGTGATTTTGCCATGGTATGATAATAATAGAACAGACCCTGCGACCCCATCCCCGGGTTTTCATCAACAGAATAATTCTTTTGGATCCATGTAAAAGCTGCCTGAACCCGCTGGTCATTCTTTGACAGATTGGCATGGATCATGCTTTTGAGTCCGGCATAAGTCATGCTCCCATAGGATTTCTGATCTCCAGCCTTGGATATTCCGGGCCCGTACATAAAACCACCGTCATTGGAAGTATAAGGCTCCGGATTCACTGAACTGAGATTTTGACAACGGGCCAGGAAAACCATGGTCCTCTCCAGGTATTTATTCTTCTCCTCCAGCATTTTTCTCTCATTTTCATCCCTGCTGGCCTCTATTTCATATTTGTTCTTCTGATACAACGCTTCCAGGCTCCATTGCACATTCGACAAATCCGGCCTGGCTTTGAACCCATAACCGACTCCGCCGTAATAAAGACTGTCTCTGGTATACCCGTTGGCTTCGTCAAACTGTAAATTCAACAGAAATCTTTCGAGTTTACCGATAACAGACTGGTACGCTATATTCCCGGCATCTTTAAAGGCCATAAGCACAATGGCCGAATTATAGTTTGCATTTTCATCAACATAGATTCCCCCGTCTTTTTGTTGGTTTGATAAGAGGAAGTTAAAACCCCGGGTTATAAATGAGTCCTGTGTAGTAAAATCATAACCACCCCGGAGAAAGGATGACAGTGAAAGGGCAGTGATGGCCGGATAATCCTGCCAGGACCCGTTTTCCTTTTGCTGAGCTCTCAAGAACACCAGGCCCTTTTTTATCGCCTGTTGAATATCTTTTCTCAGAGAGGGGTCAAGCGTAGCGCCGGGTGGGGAAACGACATTACCGCAAAGGACTATGTTACTATAAATCAGTAAAATGATTAGAAATATTTGGGAAAATACCCTGGTTCTTCTATTGGTTTGCATTGGTCATTAATTAACTCGTTTAATTTTTATGATAACATTTTGGTGGGGTGAAAGTTTTTCGGTGATATCATTTACAAAGAAATAATTGTCGTTAAACAGCCTGGAAGAGTTCAATTCGAGAATGGCGTCAGACTCGATGAAGCTGACCACCAGGTTGTTACCGGAACCGGCGTAGGGATTTCCCTTTTCATCGGTGGGTAATCCTTTAAAATGCCACAGGACTGGTTCCAGCGGAATGTTTTTGTATTTATCCCAGATAAGAGTTTCCACCCTTTTTTCATGTTGTCCCAGACTGTCCGAATACTGCACACTGATTTCAAGCAGGTCTGGTTTGCTTTTTTTATGCCTTATTTTTTCAACCTGACTGGGATTTTTCGAATAAGTGGAATAGGGTGTGGTTTTCATACACCCGATGAGGGTCAGCGCTGCTTCGAACGTTACCGGATTAATTTGAGTAATAAAGATGCTTTCGTGATTTTTTCCTCCGGGTGTCGAGATGACGACCTCGATCAGGCCCCTGCTCATGTTTACCTGGGCGGGAAAGGAAAAACAGTACCGGCATTGGTCGACGGTAACAAGCCCAAGGTTGAGCAGACAATGATCATCAGCGGTTGTAGCGGCCTGGTTTTGGGCAATGGAAACAAGAGGAATAAGGGAAGTGACAGGAAGAATGATGAAAAGAAAAAGGAAAATCATTGAATTTGGTCTGCAACCTGTCTTCACTCCGGTCGGGGATTAATGGAAAATAAAAAATTTTCCCGGTAAAGGTAGTCAACAGATAAACGCGGAGGGCGACCGGGATTTTAAATCCTGGACCTGGTTTTTACTCTTTCGTTATGGAGAAGGTATCCTTCCAGAATGACCAGCAGACAACCAGGGAAGGTAATACCGAATCCCACACCATAAGTGCCGGCACCTACTCCTGTGTTCATCAGGTGGATATAGTGAAGCACTCCGATGGCAATGATTATGAATGAAAGAAAGATAGGTGCTTTTTCCGAAAAGAAAAGCGATAACCCTGTTAGCAGGCCTAGTGCCAGAATAAGTAACCCGATGTCGGTGTTAAGCCCTGCTGTTGCACTGATTACTGAGGCTTCTCTCCAGGGCAGGAAGGAACTTAAAACGATCATGCACGCCCCTGTAAAACCTATCCATTCAACTTTATTCTTCATATACTTCTTTTTTTCAGCATAAAAAAATCACGTTATCCTTCATTTTCAAGGCTGAGAAAAAAAATCTCTCCGATTGAATGCTATTTGTTATATACGTTTGTCCATAAATAAGGTTCATTCCAAAAACAGGAAAATTTCCTAAAATGAATTCAAAGACAAAAATAGAAAAATACTTGAATTGAAAAACAAGAATATGAAGAAAAACCTTTTTATTTTTCAACATATTCATCAACAAAATGGAAAGGAACAGGATCAGGGGGTATAGCTGGCGTCGACGTCACCAAAACACTCGACCTTGATGTTTTGATCCAGGTTATTCCCGGCGACCTGGATGAGGGGTGTCTCTCCCGTCCAATCGCCTGAAACAAAGGAATTTACCAACCCTACAAACCGTTTGGCTATCACCAGGGCGTCATTTGAGTTGACATAGGTTGAAGCATCCACATCAGCTGCCTGTAATGGCAAACCGCTCAAATAGGTCATGCCCGTAAAATGTTTCAGAATAGCCAGGGCATCAACGGCATTCCCGCCACCCCAGGGTTTGTTTATAAGGGTCTTCAGACGGTAAGAACCATTGGGAACATCTGAGAGTGAATAATGCCCTGTTGTATCGGTTTGTGTTTGGGCGAGGATGTTACCCTGCAGGTCAAGCAACTGAACAGTGATTCCTTTCATTGCGGTATGGGCAGTGTTGTTATACTGCACATTACCCGCGATCTGAAAATGGGGTGGTCCAACCATCACGAAAACAGAATCAGTTCCTGAACAACCAATGCTATCGGTGACAGTCAGATAATAAGTTGTAGGACCGGCCGGCAGTGCGACAGGGTCAGGAATGTTGGGATTACTGAGGCTGCCGGCTGGTGCCCAGGTATAAAAATATGGTGAACTTCCTCCGGTGACCATTGCCTGAAGAAGTGCCGGCTGACCTGTCACAACGGATGTGTCCTGGCCTGCATCGACTTCAGGGCTCAGTCTGATAATAACCAGGGTGTTGGCCATCCGGGTAAGGCCTTGTGAGTCGGTTATGGTAACAGAATAAATATTGCTGGCAGGAGGGCTGATCTGTATCGCGGGGGTCGTTTGCCCGTCGCTCCACAGATAGGTGTATGGCGGCGTTCCACCATTGAGGGTTACCCCAAGTTGCACCGTTTCACCCTGACAAATCTGGTAAGAAATAGGCATAGCCGCCGTAAACATCGTCCTGATTGAATCATAGTAAAGCACGGTGGTAGCCATTCCTTCTACTGTGATCTCAATGATGGGAAGGCCTTTATTATCGGCCATCCATTTATATTCGGTGTAATTACGGTTGATCGGGACACCCATTGAAAGGGAGTCAATATAAATGCTGTCATATTCCGATACCACCGACTTAACCCTTATGCTCGGAAAACTTCCGAAAGGAGTGGTTACCGTTCCCCAGCCATCCACATGGTTCACCCTGTGACGGGATGTGGAAAGATAACCATAGCCGGCCAGGTTCAGCGAAAAGGTGGAGGTAGATGAATCAGTTGTGCCTACTGTCAACGGAAACCTGAACAGTATGTCAGGGGTATTGTATTTGATAGGGATGGTAAGCCCGTTCAGGGTTATGCCTACCCCCGAAAAACCATAAATTGTATTGGTTTCACGAAAAAAGGAATATACATCTGTGAGGGTGACCCCGCCTAATGAATCAAAACTGCCCCCGGGTGAAGCAATGGTTGCCTTGTTGGGATCAAACGGTAAATTGAAAACCAACTGGTAAGTTACCGGTGTGGTGGAAACAGCCACATAATTATCTACCTGTTGACTTACCCAGTCAAGGGTGGAAAAATCCCAGGTAAAATTTGTACCACTTGTTTGATAGTCAAGGTTATACATTGAATATGTCTTCGATCTTCTCATGGAATCACCCACATTGGGCATATCATTCCGGTTTATGGTGATCTGTGCCAAACTATTGAAAATCAATCCGAACAGAGCTAATGATAAAACGATTATCTTTTTCATGATAACTGATTTGTTTTTTCAAACCTACATATAATTTTATTAGAAATCAAGTCCCGGTTTAGCCCGAAGGGTGTTGGTATAAATAAACTGTACTGATAAGTTGTTGGTATTAAATAAGATGCATGTATTTTTTAGAATCCTTTTTTAGGTTTCACCCGGATGATCTTATTCAAGAGAATATTGTAATTTTGCATACTAAAATAATGCAGGGAGTAATTATGGTGGTTGAGCGCAAACTGGATTTGATCGAGGAAGCCATTGCTGAATTTCGTCAGGGTAAGGTTATCATTGTAGTAGATGATGAGGACCGTGAGAATGAGGGTGATTTTATAACGGCAGCAGAGACCATCACCCCTGAGATAGTTAATTTCATGGCCATGCACGGAAGAGGGCTGATATGCACGCCTTTGACTGAAGACCGGTGTGAATCGCTTGAGTTAGAGCTCATGGTAAGCAGGAACACATCTCTTCATGAGACTCCTTTCACCGTTTCTGTTGACTTGCTTGGGAATGGTTGTACCACAGGGATTTCGACCAGTGACCGGGCAAAAACAATAAGGGCTCTTGCAGATCCGGCAACTGTTCCGGGAGATCTGGGCAGACCCGGACATATCTTTCCCCTGAAAGCCAAGATGGCAGGTGTGCTTAGAAGAGCAGGGCATACAGAAGCCACTATTGACATGGCAAGGTTAGCCGGATTTTTTCCGGCCGGAGCCCTGGTAGAGATCATGAATGAGGATGGCAGCATGGCCAGGTTACCTGATCTGTTTAAGATTGCAGATAAGTTCGGGTTAAAAATCATTTCGATCAAGGATCTGATCGCTTATCGCCTTAGGAATGAAAGCCTTATACAACGGTTGAACACTGTTGAACTGCCTACTCAGTATGGATATTTTAAGCTGACTGATTATAGGCAGACCACCAACGGTATGGTTCACCTGGCTTTAGTAAAAGGGACCTGGCAACCTGATGAACCCATACTGGTCAGGGTTCATTCCTCCTGTGTGACAGGAGATATCTTTGGTTCACATCGTTGCGACTGCGGTGAACAACTGCATGCTTCGATGGAACTGGTTGAAAAAGCAGGGAAGGGGATCATCATATACATGAATCAGGAAGGACGGGGGATTGGACTGGTGAATAAACTGAAAGCCTATCATCTCCAGGATCTTGGCAGGGATACCATTGAAGCCAATGTTGAACTAGGTTTCAAACCGGATGAGCGGGATTATGGAATAGGTGCGCAGATCCTTCGCGACCTGGGTGCGGCAAAAATCCACCTGATTTCAAACAACCCGACAAAAAAAGCCGGTTTGTCGGGATATGGTATAGAGATCCTGGACAACATCCCGTTGAAAATAAAGCCTAACAAACACAATATCAAGTATCTGACTACCAAGAAGGAAAAAATGGGCCATGACCTGGAATTGGATTAAAGACCCATGCTTTTATTTGTTATCATGTGTTCTAGTCAGGCAGGTTATCAGGTATTTTTGGGTTTGATTTTTTCCTTTTCCTGAATAATTCTGCCAGGTCATCAAATTCTTTTCTAAAAAAGATACCTACTCCCTGTGTATAAGGAGCATTATTTTCAAATAATGAAACATTGTTGGACTTATTAAAGGCCTTTACCCTGAAACGGCCGTCATCAGTCAGCTTCACTTCGATTTTTACATCACCGACAATATTACTGGCATTTTGCTGGGTGGTACCTGGGTTTTTTGTGGCGGCCGCGTATCCGAAATTGCCGTCTATTGTCACTCTTTCGTCAAATAACTGGGTGGAAAGGGCCACGGTTAGCTCATCGCTGGTGAGCCGGTCACCCGGTTTGTAGTTTACTCCGACGTCGAAATCATTGCTGATCTGCGAAAGCCAGCTGTTCAGCTGACTCGATAATATGTCCCAGGAGGAGTTTCCAACACTGGCATTAAAATCGAGCTGATTGCTCCTTTCAATGGGTTTAAACTGCCTGAGGACCAGCAGGAATATCATCTGCTCGCTCATTTGCTGCTGGTTATTGGTATCGATCTGGGCGGATCCTTTTCGCTGGTGGCAATTTTAAAGGTTAGTTCCGGGTTGAACAAGTTTCCCTTCAGATCGATAATGCACCGGATCGGGATCTTTTTCTTCAGGTTTTGAAGCTGATCGGCGCTAAGCCTGAGACCGGTAAGGGGGACATCGATCACATACTGGGCCCGCAGATCAAGCTGGGTATCATATGGATCACCTGAAAACATGATGGTTCCTCCCTGCTGGATCTCAAAATAGCGGTTAATAACATTCTGGAGGGTAAAAAGGAAAGAACCGTCTTTTACGCGGTAATCCCCGTAGATATTGAACTGACCCCTGGTATTAAGTAAAAGTTTCAGTTTTCCTGAGCCTGTTGTCTTGATATTGCCCATGTCGAAAGGCATAAAGATCTTGATGGATGCATCCGGAGTTACGTTAAGATCGAAATTCACCCCGATACCCGTATCATCCACCAGCTGCTGATGGAGCCGGTGGACGGTATCGGTCCTGGCATTGGTAAAGGTAATAAAGGCGTTTTCAGATACATCCATTGTAGTATTAATAGGCAGGTAAACCTGGGTGCCTTTACAGGTTTTAGCTGTAATATCGATAACAATATTATCAACCGGACCATGAATGTGGACATTCCCTGAGGCAAAACCTCTTCCGTAAAACAGGTCATTGTCTGCTCTTTCTGTATTCAAAACCAGGGTATTATTTGGTTTCACGGTAATGTCAACCCTGAAACGGTAGAAATAATCATGGTAGATCTTACCCTCAATAGTAGCTTTATTACCCAATGAATCATAGGCTACCAATTCGTTCAACCCGATAAAATTTCTGCCGAATTCAACCTCATTGCTGAAAGAATATTCAGTGTTCAGGTAATCGATCCGGATGAGGCCTCTTTTCACATTGACCTTACCGGTGAGTACAGGTTTTGCAAAACTCCCTTTTAAAGTAAGGTCACCAGTGGCATACCCGGTAAATTTGGAGGTGAAGGCCGACAGGAAATTGGAGATGGTCCTCAGTTTAAAGTCACTGATCTTAATATTGAAATCCAGGTTGTTATCCCTTTTATCGGGATAATAATATCCATCCAGCTGAAGGGGTTTGCTTTCACCTATATTTCCTCTGTAAATGATATCAACCCTGGCATACACCGCCTTCATATCCGGTATCCAATTGGTTGAAATGACGGCGTTCCCCAATTTGTCTTTATTGAAAGCCAGCCCATGAACGGTCAGGTTAGTGCTGATAATTGGTATTTTCATCAGGTTCCTTACTTCGATCTTACCGCTTATTAACCCATCAAAATCAACATCCTGGTCAAGGGTAAGAATATCAAAATTTGACAAGTCGAAGCCATCAAGGCTGATATCCATCGGTTTCTGGGGATCAGGGGAAATTTCACCATCCAGCTTTATTTTTTCGGAACCACTTACAAACAGCAGGTTGTCGATCCGGATGGAGGTGGAGTCAATAGTAACCAAATTGTTATCAGGAATGATCCAGAGGGAATCGTTAACGATGGTTTTGGATGGGTTGAAATGAAACCGGTATATATCATGCTGAATGAGTGAGAGATAACCCTTAAGGTCGCCGGAGTTTTTAACTTTTTGATTCTCGTTCTGCCAGTTCACAGAGAAACTGACCGTGTCATTTCCAGCTTTGGATTCCAGAACTAATCTGTCGAGCCCAAGGCTGTCGGACAGGTCAAGGTGTTCGCAGGCTGTTTTAATACCCATCTTTCCGGCAGAGAAAGATGCGTCCATTGACCAGCCGGACAGGTGGACCCCGCTGACGTCAATCCAACCTGCATCAGCGTGGAAGGCAGTGATGTTTTCTGATGGATTATACGTGCCGTGCAACTCGGATCGCGGGGCCAGCTTAACAATAGGCAGGAACATCCGAGAGAAAGGGTCGGTGTTTTTAAGAAGGGCTTTGAAAACAAACCGGGGATTGTTTTTCACAGGTTCAAGGTTCTGATTCCGGAAAAGAGCAGGGAGGTAGCCGGCTATCATGTTTTTGAAAGAAGGGAGAATTTCCTCCCAGGTAAACGATCCGTTCAGGGAGGCATCCACAAAATCGGAATTCAGCAGGATGTTTTTTGCACCGTTTTCTACCGGCGTGACACTAAAATCCATTCTGTTCATAAAATACCGGGAGCGGTTCATCCTGAATGTTGTTGAATCGAGTCGAAGTGACCCGGTAATGCTGTCAGGGTCGATACCCTCAACATGAGCAGTGAGATTAGTGGCTATACTCATGACTGAATCGCTGTGTGTGAGGTTTAAGCTGTTCAGGGAGGCATTTTTAATGAGGGCTGTAAAATCGAAAACGGGATGGATTTTATTCAGGTTGACCGAGCCGTCGAAATCCATTTCCAGGCGGTTGTCCCTCACCATCAGGTTCCCGCTGAAGGTCCTGTTGATGAATCCGCCTGAAATCCTGACTTCCCTGAAATTGTTGTTTTTGAAGTAGATGGAGTCGATTATCCCGTCAATGTTCAGGATGAGGTTATCCAGGCTGAGACCTGAACCGGTGAGGGTTGCCTCAAGATTACATTTGCCCAGGTCTTTCTGTCCCAACAGCTGGCCGATATTGAATTCTTTGGCTTTAACGTTACCGCTGTATTCAATGTTTCCTTCCTTTGCATTGCTTTTTAGAGAAAGGTCAGTGAAAACAGAACCGATCTCTGAATTAAACTGGGCATAGGAAACAAAATCATTGAAAAACCCGGTAAAATTTCCTTTTACCCTGATGTTTCCCATTTGCACTATTTGTTCAGGAACAGAGAGTTTTGCTCCGCCCGGAAGACTGATGTTGTTCAGATCGTAATGGGTTGTGTTGAACTCTTTAATCACAAGCTGAATAAAGGTTTCCTCAATATCTGGCAATCCTTTGAGCCGGATATTGCCTCTGAATCGGGTAAAGGTCCCATACTCGAACCTGAAATCTTTCATTTTCAGGTTATTAATCTTGCCTTCCACCTCTCCGTCGATGATCAGGTGCTCCTCCATCCCCTTCATTTCCGGGACAAAATACACCAGGTCTTTCATATCAACATCAGAAGGCAACAAGTAGGCCTTTATATCAACTTTATCAACAAAATCATTAAAGTCAGCCAGTTCATCAAACCTGAAAGAGAGGTCTGTTTCGATATTTGAATAGGTTGTACGAAGATTGAAATCTTTAAGTGTAATTTGTTTTGAGGAAAAAAAGACCGCAGCATTCATCTTCACTATCCTGAACCCGCTTTTATCAATCAATGCGACCTGTTCGATCCTTGTCGTAATAGTATCGTTGTTGATAGTGATATCCTTGAGAATGAGGTTGATATGATTCAGGTCCAGGTGGGCTACATTCACTCCTTTCAAAGTATCGGGCTGATGGGCATCATTCAGACGGAACCGGGAGTCTCTCAGGCTAACCCCTTTTACATAAACTTTCCATGGTTTGCGGTTGGGATTAGTGGTGGTATCGGAAGATGCAAAATAATGCAGAAGGTATTGGATATTATAGGTACTGTCGGTCATTTTTCGGTTAAGCGAAAAGAAGGCCCGATCGAGCGTGATGCTGTTTATATTAAGGTCATGTCTGCGATAGTGCAGCTTGTCGACATCCAGAATGATCTTTGGTGCAAAAAGCAGGGTGTCATGGTCCTGACCCCCCACGTAAACTCCTTCCAGCACCACATCCAGAAACCAAGAAACATCAATTCCGGTGATGTGGATATCTGTTTTCAGTTCCTTTGAGAGATAAGTGGTAACTTTTCCGGCTAAGTAGGTCTGGACATTTTTAGTCCGGAGGAAGCCATACAGGATCAATGGCAGGATAACCACGAAAAACAGCAGGATCAGGCTCAAAATGACCCATCGTTTTCTGATCAGCTTATTTATGGGTACTTTTGCCAAGTTAAAAACAGAAGTGTTGGTTTATATACTGGGAATAGAATCTTCTTGTGATGACACAGCGGCTGCGATAACGGGAGACACCAAAATCCTTGCCAACATCATTGCAAATCAGCAAATACACAGGCATTTCGGTGGTGTGGTCCCCGAATGGGCGTCCCGGGCTCACCAGCAAAACATCATCCCCGTGGTTGAGGTTGCACTTCAACAGGCTAATATAAGCAAAGATCAGTTGCATGCCATTGCGTTTACCAGGGGGCCGGGTTTACTCGGGTCATTATTGGTTGGTACGTCATTTGCCAAAGCATTTTCGCTGGGTTTAGATATTCCACTTATTGATGTTGACCATCTCCAGGCCCATATTCTGGCTCATTTTATTCAAAAAGAGGACCGGCAAAACACCATGCCGGCATTTCCTTTCCTGTGTCTGACCGTCTCCGGTGGTCACACTCAAATTGTCCTGGTAACCGGTCATTTTGAAATGAAGATCATTGGTCATACATTAGATGATGCTGCCGGCGAAACATTTGACAAGGCGGCAAAAATCATGGGCTTACCATACCCCGGCGGCCCTGTGATAGATCAGTTGGCCATGGAAGGAAACCCGAATGCTTTCTCGTTTTCCGAATCAAACATTCCCGGTTTGAACTATAGTTTCAGCGGACTGAAAACCAGCTTTCTGTATTTTTTACGGGATCAGCTGAAAAAAGATGCCGGTTTCATTGAAAATAATAAGGCAGACCTGAGTGCTTCTATCCAGCATTGTATCGTTAACTCCCTGCTGAAAAAGCTGATCATGGCTTCCCGGCAGACGGGAATCAGAGAAATTGCCATTTCCGGGGGCGTCTCGGCAAACTCCTACCTGCAACAGATGCTTCGTAAAACAGGGGAAGAAATGGGCTGGAAGATTTTTATTCCTGCCTTCAGCTATTCTACGGATAATGCGGCAATGGTTGCTGTTACAGGATATTTTAAGTACCTGAAGGGCGATTTTTGCGGCCTTGACCTCGTCCCTTATTCAAGACAGGGTTAGGTTTTGAGTGTAAGGTTGAAAAAATAATCAATACAACATTAAACCTTTTGCCATTACCACCATCCAATATTCCAAACTCCTTTCACAAAAAAAAGTTTGATCGCTAAGCTGAAAGATCTGTACGCCAATAACTTGCTTTGCTTATGCCCTTCCCAACAGATCCGGAGTTGATAAACTATCTTCGGGACCCCGAAAGACTCAATGAAGGTTTCCGGCTGCTTTTACAGAAGTACCAGCAGCGAATCTACTGGCAAATACGTAGAATGGTCCTTTCGCATGAGGATACAGATGACATCGTCCAGAATGTTTTCCTGAAGGTCTTCAAGCACATACATAACTTCAGGGAAGACTCCTCTCTGTTTACCTGGATCTACAGGATCACGGTCAATGAAACCCTTAACTTCCTGAAAACCAAAAGACGGTATACTTTTTTTTCGTTCGACAGTATGTCTCATCAATTAAACGAACAACTTGCAGAAAATCAACATTTTACAGGGTCACAGATCCAGCAGAAACTCCAGAAGGCTATCCTTTCGTTGCCTGATAAACAACGACTGGTTTTCAATATGAAATACTTTGATGAGAACCTTACTTTTGAGGATTTGTCAGCTATACTTGACACTTCCGTGGGAGGTTTAAAAGCTTCTTATCATCATGCCGTAAAAAAAATTGAAAAAAGAATGAAGGAAGAATAAACCTTTTTGGTTGAGGAGCATCTAATACTTTGTATTACGGAACCATGAAATATATCAAGCATACGCGGACAGACCAGGTGAAAGAAATCAATAAAAAAGTGAATTCTCTTCTGGATAACAGACAGCTGAGAGAAAACCCTTTTTCAGTGCCGGAAAATTATTTTGAGAAGTTGCCGCAACGGATAGAATCCAGGCTGAAAGAAGCAGGAAGGATAACGACGGAGGTCCACAACCGGTCCCATTCCTTACATCCCTGGTTATATGCTGCTGCTGCCGTTTTTGCCTTTGGACTTGTCGCATTCTTTCTTTTTCTGGCAAAGGAAAGAAGTCACCCGTCAATCACCTCTCCAGCCCTGACCCAGGCTCTGTCGAAACACCCGAAAGAAACCGGGGCACTTACCAGTCAGGTTACCGGTTCAACGCTCAACCAACATAACGATCTGTCCGATACCGATGATGTAAATATCGGGACAACAAACAGTTATATTGAAAATAGCTATACTCGTGTGAAACCGGAAGACCAACTTTCCGATGATGATATTATTAATTATTTACTGGAAGAAGATATTGACCTAACTGATCTGATAAATTAAATAAAATGAAAACACTGAAAAAAGTTGCCATTACGATGGTCCTGCTATCTGCCTTACTGATGATATCTGTTACGACTGTAGTCGGGCAAAAAGGACCTAAGAAGAAATTAAGAGATAAGATTGAAGCCCAGCAAATCACTTTTCTTACCCATGAACTACAATTAACCCCCGCGGAGGCTAAGACCTTCTGGCCTGTATATGAAGAATTCCGGGGAAAAAGGGAGGTTATTCTTAAGGACCAGAGAAAGAAATTCGGCGATTTGAAGGAAGACGAAGACAGCCTGTCGGAAAAACAGCTCAAGGAATTGGCTGACAGCCAGATCATCCTTGAACAAAGACTGCTTGATCTGAAAAAAGAATATCATGCCAGGTTCATGTCAATTCTTCCTCCCCGGAAAGTGATACGGTTGTATGAAGCCGAAAAGGACTTCAGGAGGGAAATGTTGAAAAAGCTAAGAGACAGGAGGGGAGACAGAGGTGATAGGGGTGAAAGGGGTGATAGAGGTGGTGACAGGGGGGAAGGAGGAGTCAATCCTCCGAAGCCACCACCACCACCCAGATAGGATTATCGGACCTGATGTAAAAGTGACCCCACCGACGGGGTCATTTTTTTTGTGCTATTTTTGCCGGTATTATCTGATCAGATGGATTTACCCCAGATGACGGGCCTGCTCGTTCAAAACCTCAGAAATACCGGCCTTCCCGAAGTTTTTGCCGTGATCACCGGATTGCTCAGCGTTTGGTATGCCCGTAAGGAAAACATTCTGGTTTACCCGGTTGGCATTGTCAGTGTTCTGATATATGTGTACCTGTGTTATCATGCCGGGCTTTACGCCGATATGGGGATCAATGCTTTTTATTTTGTTATGAGTCTTTATGGGTGGTATATCTGGACAAGGAGAGACAAGGTTAGCCATGAGGTCAGGCCTGTTGCCTGGGCCGGGTTCAGACTTAACCTGGCCGGAATTCTTGCTGTGGTCATCTTTTCCTTCGTACTGTACTGGATATTATCATGTTACACCGACAGTACTGTCCCGGTCCTGGATTCCTTCACCACATCAATTTTTATTACAGGGATGTGGTTCATGGCGTTAAAAAAGATTGAAAACTGGATCTACTGGATCATCGGAGATATTATTTGCATTTTTTTATTTCCATATAAAGGACTGGTGTTTTCAGGCCTGCAGTACCTGGTGTTTCTTATCTTAGCGGTGGCCGGACTTGTTGAATGGATAAGAAAAGAAAGAAAACTGACCTTATGATAAGAAAAATTGCCATCACAGGTCCTGAATCTACCGGTAAATCTGCATTGGCAGCCTTGCTGGCCGATCACTACCAAACCGTTTGGGTACCCGAATATGCCAGGGAGTACCTCGATAAAAAGGGACCTGATTATCAGCTTAAAGATATTCTGCAGATTGCAAAGAGTCAACTGGCCAGCGAAAAGAACATGGCGATCAAAGCCAATGGCTGGTTATTCTGTGATACCGAACTGATCGTAACCAAAATATGGGCAGAGTATGTTTACAAAACCTGTCCTTCCTGGATAGAACAACAGTTGGAAAAACAGGATCATGACCTATACCTGCTTTGCGATATCGATATTCCCTGGGAACCTGATCCCCTGCGTGAACATCCCGGACTCCGGCAGTTTTTTTTCGACTGGTTTTATAAGGAACTGAAAACCAGGAATAAACCCTTTGAAGTGGTGAGCGGACTTGGGATTGAAAGGGTTTCAAATGCAATAAAACTGATTACTCAACGCTTTCATTGACAATACGATAAAACCATTTCATCCTGTTTATGCACTTATGATACTTTTTCTTCCCAAGTGGTATCCTTCCCGGCTCGATCCCCAACTGGGTGTTTTTGTGCAAAAGCATGCCAGGGCTGTATCCCTGTATGAAAAAGTGGTTGTATTATCTGTTCAGGGAGATACCGGTCTTAAAAAATCATACTTATACACAGAATCCCGGGAAGGAAACCTTTACGAGGTCATTATATATTTCAAAAAAAAGCCTGATACTAAAAAGCTTTGCATTAATGCCTGGCATTATCTGAAGGCAGTTAGAAAAGGTCTTTACATGATCAAAACCAAGCATGGGATACCGGCCCTTATCCATACCCATGTGTTGCTTCGACCGGTTCTGCTGGCCTGGTGGCTGGGAAAGAAGTATGGTATCCCTTTTATTCTTACGGAGCACTGGACTGGTTTTATTTATGGAGCGTATGTCGGCAAACCAGGATATTACCGGTGGATATGTTCAAGGTTGGTGAGCCGGGCTGCCGCTGTAACAGCGGTTTCCCCGGCCTTACTGGAAGCATTAAAGAAAAACAGGCTGCATAATCCAAAGATGGTAGTGATCCCCAATGTAGTGGAGGTCAGCATGCCGGATTTCTCAGGGAGAAAGGCAAATGATAAGATAAGGATACTGACAGTGGCTGACCTGGTTGAAAGAA
>JAPLDE010000155.1:66860-70962 GCA_026391855.1 Bacteroidota bacterium
AAGAAATAAGAACATTATTGCGGGTATTGAGGCAATTGGGCAGCTCAGGAAAAAATACGAAAAGGTTGAATATCATATTATCGGAGGGGGAGAGGATGAGGCACTTATCCGGCAAAAGGCAGGAGAACTTGATCCGGGAGGAGAGTGGATATTCTTTTATGGCAGGAGAGAAAATACCTTCGTACTTGATTTTATGCGTACCATTGATTTTATTCTGACCAACAGCCGCATTGAAACCTTCTCGGTAGCCACGGCAGAAGCCCTGGCCATGGGAAAACCGGTTGTCGCCACCCGGAGTGGCGGACCGGAATTTTTTGTAAATGAACATAATGGAATACTGATCAATCCGGGAGATCAAAAAGAATTGTCAGCTGCCCTGGAGAAAATGACGCTCACTTTCAATACCTATGATCCTAAAGCCATCTCGGCAGAAGTACTGGAAAAATACGGAGGGAAAAGCGTGGGGTTGGAGTTTTATAACCTTTATAAAGAGATTTTACCGATAAATCATGTTTAAGAAGATCATTGGCACGGCTGGATCAAAGATCATCATTGCGGCGATCAGTCTGCTGATCATGTTCTTTAATGCCCATTACCTGGGTGCCACTGGTGTAGGGACCATCGGGCTGATCGTACTGGGCATAACGATCATATTGCTGGTAAATAATTTTATCGGAGGTACTACACTGGTTTACCTCGTTCCGCGTGAAGATAATTATAAGTTATTGTTTATCAGTTATGTGTGGGCACTGGTTGTAGCTTTGGTTTTCTGGCTGCTGATGCTTTTTATCCAATTGGTGCCTGATGGGTATAAGCACCACGTTGTTATCCTTTCCCTTTTTTGTTCGGTATCCAATATTAACCTGTACATTTTACTTGGCAAGGAAAAGATCCGGCAGTACAATGTCCTTACCACCATACAATATTTGTTGCAGCTGATGGCTATGGTATATTTCTTCCTTTACCTGAAGCAGTGTACGGTAATGGCTTTTATTTACACGCTTTACTTTTCATACCTGTTTATCTTCCTGACAAGTAATATGTTGATATACAGGATGATAAAACGAACAAATCTGTCGGACCTGATGAATGTCCTGAAAAGGATACTCCGTTTAGGTTCCCTGGTGCAAACCGCCTTTGTGATCCAGATGATGAATTACCGTCTGGGGTATTACATCATCGATTACTTTATCGGGAGGAGCGGGCTCGGAATGTTCCATTTTGCCAACCAGCTGGCAGAAGGGACCTGGATTGTAGGGAAGAGCGTATCCATTGTACAATACTCAAAGATCTCCAATTCCTCCGACAAAGAATATGCAAAACGGCTGACGCTCAGGTTGATGAAGCTGACATTTCTGATCACTTTGGTCATGATACTGGTCTTCTTTGTTATACCCGATGAGGTGTATATCTTTTTCGGCAAGGATTTCGGGTCTACCCGCTGGATCATCGTTGCTTTGAGCGTGGGTATTCTGGCCAATGGAGTTTCCATGATGTTCAGCCATTATTTTGCCGGTTTGGGCAAACCCCAGGTAAACACCGTTGGATCTTCCATCGGGTTGGTCTTTACCCTTGCCCTTGGATTCTGGCTCATCCCGGTGTTTGGTCTCATGGGTGCCGGTATCACCGCTTCCGTTTCTTACCTCTCGGCCCTGGTTTTCCAGGTCATCATGTTTATCAGAATTGCCAGACCCTCCCTGAAGGAATTCAATTTTTCCAAAGAAGATTATACGATGATAAGGGATGAGATCATGAATTTTTTGGGAAAGAAACAGGAACCTGCTGATGAGGTAGTTTACAGGGAACCATTCTAAGCTTTTTCACTCACCCAGTCTAATTTCACCCTGAAATGACCCAATGGTTTATGGGGATATTGCAAGGTATTGCCTTTCAGTGTTTTGGGATACCAGATGGCGCATAACGTGTTTGATACATGGTACAGTGTTGCCCGTTTATCAGCAGGCATTCCGTCAAGGATGGCGGCCAGTACTTCAAACCTTGGCATTTCAGGGTTATGGGCGTAATCGTGCCAGACCACGATGGAATGATCGTGGACAAGGTGGCTGAAAACTTTTTCCGTATCATGCCTCACCATATCGTAATGATGATCCCCATCGATAAAGACAAGGTCGAATTTCTCATTAACCTCGTGGAAAGGGAAATGCAAGGTGTTGTCTTCTATTATTTTAACATTCGGAAGCGATTGGCAGAAAAAGAAATGGGCATCGGCATATTCTGATGAATAACCTATTGACCTGATCTCTTCCCGCGATAAGTTTAGGGTGACGCATTCCTTGGCAACTGCGGCAATATTAGCCACGCTTTCGCCCCGCCAGGTCCCGATCTCAAAATAGCGGCAGTCGGGAATCTGCATGGCCAGCGACTTTAGCAGGCACAGGTCGGTCGGAAGCGAGCCTCCTTCCAGAAAGGCATAAGGTTCAACAGAAACAGGCTGTTCCCCGGCCAGTTGGGTAAAAGGAACCACCGGCAATCCATGGGTCAGCTGGTAATGGTTTATTACATATGTTTCCCAGACTGATCTTTCCTCCAATACCGAATTTAACCGCCAGGGCTGTCTGATGATCAACCCGATGATTTTCAGTAACTTCCTGAATTTCCGCATGAGTGGTCAGCTAAAATCGAAGTGAAAGGCCAATAAAGAAGTTCATCGGGTAGTAATTGATGGGCTGAGTATTGACTTTGCAGGAATAAAGGTACTGGAATTGCGCTTTCACATGTTTCCAGCCAGCCCGTAAAGTAAATGCTGGTTCTGCAAAATAAAAAGGCTGGCGGTCAAGCTGGTATAGCCTGTCATCCTGCAACTCGGCATCATCATAATTATTCGTCTGAATATCAGTAAATTTCAGCTGAAGGAACCTGACAGAAAAGGCAAATTCAATGTTCTCGTTAAGAAAACTGATGGAAGGCTGAACAAAGGTACGCAGCATACTGGCTGAATATTTCTGGTCCGAATATACGATGTTATCATGGAAACTGAGACTCCCGTAACCCGCACCTCCGAAAATTTCAAAGGTTTTATCCGGTTCAACCATGGTATAATAACCAATTGCCCCTTCAACAAATTGCCGCCTGGCCTTATAATTGGTGTTTCCATCGGATGTTTCCGTATTTAGCGATGACTGGCCGTTGATCATGAGCCCAAGGTGATCAATAGGTGAGAAGGCTCCCTGGAAATTAGCCGGTGTAAGGTTTGCCTCGATATCTCCTTTCTTCTGAAGAATCGGCACATTTTCCATGGAAGGGATATAAGCCACCTTGCATGATTGAAACAGTAATACGCTGATAATAAACAGAATATAATTTATCCTGCCGCTGATGTTTTTATTTCGCATGGTATTATGTCTAAGTCCAATACAAAGATAAGGGTTTTACTGCTTTGGTCGGCAATTCATCCTGCGGGGGCAGGCTTTGCAGATATCAACCGGATATTGTTAACATTTTAAAGCCGACATTTATTTTTCAACGATTATCTTTGTGGGAAAGCAGAACCAGGATGTTTGAATATACAGAAGACAGTGTCCGATCATTGGATTGGCGGGAGCATATCCGCATGCGACCGGGGATGTACATTGGAAAACTGGGAGATGGTGCCTCCCATGACGATGGTATCTATGTGCTGATCAAGGAGATCATTGATAACTCTGTTGACGAGTACATGATGAACTATGGAAAGACGATCGAGATCTCAATCAAGGATAACCTGATCACCATCAGGGATTATGGCAGGGGTATCCCACTTGGCAAGGTAGTCGATTGTGTTTCAAAAATCAATACCGGGGCAAAGTACGATTCAAAAGTGTTTAAAAAGGTGGTGGGCCTGAATGGTGTGGGCTCCAAAGCGGTGAACGCCCTTTCTTCTTATTTCAAAGTGCAGTCCATCAGGGAAGGCCTGACTAAACTTGTTGAGTTTGAAAGGGGAACTATTATTAATGAAGAGGATCAGTCATCAGATCTGAAAAGTGGTACATTGATCAGTTTCAGGCCTGATATCCAGATATTCGGACATTATCACTTCATCAGCGAGCATATCGAGAAGCTGCTCTGGAATTATGTTTACCTGAACACCGGGTTGACCATTATT
>JAPLDE010000051.1 GCA_026391855.1 Bacteroidota bacterium
AGAGGGTATGAAGCGATGCTTACACTTTACGAGAAAATTGCCCCACATCTTAATGAACCGCTGTATACGAGGCCCGTACGTACAGTGGTGTGAGAGGCGCTCCCCGTCAGTAATCGCTGGCGGGGCCGTCTACTCGATTATGGCACGTTATTATTTCCTGTCCCATTGTTGTAACATTGTTGTCAAATCCATGTATTCCTCTTTATAAGCACCATCTAGCACTCCAAACTTTGTTGGAAAATCGAAAAAATAAGACCTGGCTTTCTTATCCCCTGAAATACTCGCGATAAAGAGTTTGTATGCTAGATTCATTCGATTGTCATCAGATTCAGGTTTCAGTGATTCAAAATCTACAATTACCGATTCAATTTGCCTTTGATTGTAAAAAGTTATTTGTTTGTTAATTGAAATTTTCCTTTGAAGATCATCTTTATTAAAATAAATCTTTTCAATTTTCCATGGAGTTTCTTGATACTGAAAATTTTTGCCTAGAGGTAGATTTTTTAATTGCACAACAAGTAAGGTATCTTTAATTATTCTCACTTCACAGGTTGATAGAGCTTTCCAAATTGTGTCTATTCCGCAAACCGCGAGGACAAACTCAGAATAGTTTGTCGGCGAACTTTCTGGATTTTTATAACCACAAAGAACAATTGATTTCCCATTTGATAGATAAAAAATCGTGTCAGCCTTTGTACCTGTATATATTGTCTTCGGGCAGTCACAATTTTGATTTGTTTGACCGAAACAAGGTGCCAAATTTAAAATGATTAAAAGGATTACTATGCTTCTCGGTATCATATAATAATGTGCCATAACGTTTGTACTACCGATAACTCTCGGATACCTTCTTAATGTCAGATCAAACCAAGTACCCAGTTTTCACATGGTTTTCTAAAGTCATACCAAATATAAGAAATCCTAAAATATCAGCCCATTTAGTGAAAGCCGGTTATTTCACGGTATCCGTGACCCCACCGGTTTCACCTCCCTTCCCGTCATCCGTATTGCTTTGGTTATAATGCAGTACGTGCTGGTTGAAAAAGGACAGGCAGCGCTCTTCATCGCCAGGGTATGTATATCCAATATAATGCAGGTTTTTCGTTAGCTGGATTTCCAATGCAGTGCGGGTGGTTTTGGAAGTTGTTTTGTTGGCTTTAACCTCGCCTATTTTATTCAACTGGGTGCTTCTTGCCGAGGTATAGTTCGTTTGTATGTTCGTGAAAGCCTGCACAAAATCAGCGCCCACTTCGGTGGCGTGGCGGTTGGCAGTGGTCACCAGCCTGTTGATGAGGGTCTCCATGTTTGATTTGATCGCAGTGGAGTATTCATTAATCCCCAACGGAAAAAATTCAAGGTAAGTAGGTGATTCTTTCCCGAAAAGATCCCTGATATGCCCTTCCCTGCGGCTGACTTCCGCTTTAAAAGTGGCGATAATATTGTCGACCGATGCCGTACGCGACTTTTGTATGGCCTGGTTGGCGGACTCACTGACAATATCGCCGAAATAGGCGGTATGGGCTTTCACAGTATCGTTCTCGATAGTGGAAAACAATCCGCTTTCATTGTTCACAATAATACGCTGAATATGGTCTTCCGAAAAAACCTTCAGCTTGTCATCACTGATTTTAGGTGAATCAAAGTGATTTTCGAACAGGGTGCTCAAATTGATCATGGGTTATTGGAATTTAGAAGTTTAGGTTAGCAAATCGTCCTTCCGGTTTTGGAATTGCCATCCGGACTATTACTTTTACTACAGCAAATATAAGAAATGTTATCAATTATTGACTATAGTCCATTTCAACTATAAGAAATGTCGCACCGTGATGAATTGATGAGATTGCCAATTTTGGAAAGGTCATCCGGTATTACTTTTATGCCATGGCAAATACCGGAAAGGTCATCCATAAATACCTTTGTGCCATTGCAGTTGTTGGAAATGAAATCCATGAATGAATTTGCGGCATTGCCGTTTTTGGAAGGGTATTTACAACCCTTAAGATATCTATTGAAATATCCCGATTTTCTGTGTCCGTGAATATTCACAATCGGCAATATTCAACAGGTAAATACCCCTTTGTATGTTTTTTAACCGGATCTCATGAGTTTCTGAGTTGTCAAGGCTTCCTTTTTCAAGAAGCTGGCCTGTAGCCGAATAAATTGAATAGGTGGGGTGCGGGGATTTAGGGTAGTAGTTAAATTCAATAACCCCGGAGTTGGCATTCAACACTTTAATTTCCGGCGTTGTACCTGCCAGTACACCAATAGAGGTAATTTCAGATACAGGACGCCTCCAGACGAATTTATGACAGCCCTCAAGCATATAAACGCCACTTACGGTTAAACTAAGGCAATAGTCTGCATTGAAAGTCAATCCGTCATTTATTGCTGTCCAGCTGGCACCATTATCAGAGGAGAAAAATATTCCATCAGAAGTCCCTATGTAAATATTCATACCCAAAACAAGAATTGAAGCAAGCTCACTAAACCAATTTCCATTGTTTATATCAGTCCAGGAGCTCCCATTGTTGGTAGATTCAAATATCCCATAACTTTGGGTTCCCAGTAAAATATTTCCCCCGTATACGGCTAACGAATAACACGAAGTAGATGGCAGGCCTGTACACACTGAAGTCCAGTTACTCCCATTATTTGAAGATAAAAATACGCTGTCATTAATGGCTGCAAAAATATGGGTTCCATTAACACAAAAATCCCTGACCCCCGAATTCAACGGCAGTCCATTGTTTCTGGGTAACCAGCTTGCTCCATTGTCGGAAGAAACATAAATACCGTTATTCATTGTCCCGCAATAAATTTCTGTCCCAATAACCTCAAAACAGTTGATCCAAAGTGAAGATAAACCGGATGGCGCCCAGCTTGCCCCTGCATCTGTTGATTTGTAAATTCCACCCTGATAAGTGCCTGCATAAATATCAGCTCCTTCAACCACCAGAGAAGTAACATTCAGGTTTGTCAAACCAGCATTGTTTTGGGTCCATGTGGTTCCTTCATTTGAGGTGACATAAATTCCAGATCCCCAGGTACCTGCATATACACTGCTCCCCAGAGTAGCAAAAGCATCGGCGTTGTTGGTTGAAGACGGAGTACCAGTCTGTTGCCATTGTCCAAAGGAAGGAGTACTTGTTAAAACTAAGAATTGAGTGATTAGAATCACAATAGCAAGTTGTTTGTAAAGTTTTCTCATTGGGAATGTTTTTAGGTTTCTATTTCCACTTAATCTCCATATCTTAGACCCACATGCAAGGGCGGGCTTCCATGCAACAGGGCTTCCTGCCGGGTCTCGTTCCCCGACCACATGAAGCCTTATTTATTGTGCAATCGAGATTCTTTATACAAAATCAGCGTGTTGCAATTGTTTAACAGAAATATCAATATATCTTGGATTTGAAAACATACTCCTTTTTCTATCGCTCCAATTTTCGAACTGTTCACTTATTACCTCTTTCTCAAATGAGTTCAGATTTGTTGTAATAAAATCAATTGATGATAATAGTTCAAGTGCAAAATCCGAATAAAAACCAGTTAAAAAATCAGTGGCCTTTTTAGCGATACTATACAACTCAGAATTACTTTCAATATGAGTTTTCACCATATCATAACCATCTGATATTAAGGTTAGTGGTTCAAAGGGCTTTTTGTTCATATCGCTATATCCCATTATATAACTGCCATTTAACACATTTAATACGAATCGGACCTTACCGGAATATGGACCATAAAAGTTTGGGCTAAAATCAAGATTAAAATACTTTTTAGCTCCAAATCTTTGCAAGAAATAACATACTTTCTCACTGGAAAATTCAGATACATACTCTCCGTTCCTGACTAAATCATATAATACATAAAGTAATAATGCCCTTGCATCAGTTAGTTTCACTCTTTCTTTCTTTAATTGTTCCTTTATATGTTGAGTTGGTTCAAAAACAATTATTTCAACATCAAGATTACTTAATTTATGTTCAATAATTTTTTTTACTTTTTCCCACTCTAATCCACCATTTCCAGCACCTAACGGAGGTATCGCAATACTTTTTATATTATATTCTTTTAAAACACGAATTAAGTCATCTAAACCTGCATCAATGAAACTATACTCAGATGGTTTTCTCCAATCTTTTTTTGTTGGAAAATTAATAATGTATTTTTCTCCCGAACTTAGGTTTGAATCTTTAACTATAAATAACTTACCTATTTCAATTTCATTTTTTTTACATGCCTCAACATAAGCTTTATAATTATTATAATATGCTTTTTTAAATTGCAGTGCAATACCTTTTCCCATTACCCCAACAGTATTAACGGTATTGATTAATGCATCTGCATCACTTTCTAAGATATTCCCGGTTAAATATTTTATCATTATCTTAAGTTTTAATAATACGCTTGTGGAATAATCTTAATTTTATCTTCAATTACTCCTGATGAAATTAATTTGGCTTTAGCTTTTTCGTTGTAACAACCAAAACCTATTATAAGATCTGGCGGTAAATCACCAGAAACTAAAAATTCAGCTTGCTTTTTCCTTTTAATGTTTAAGTTTTCAGCTCCTCCCCAATATGAAGATTTTACAGCCTCCCAATCAATAATGTTAACAAGTTCACTAATTTTTGATTTGTCATAAAATGAGGTAAGCATATCTGTCGCATGTCCATCTGAGAAGTAAAAGTTGAGTTTAGCAGAAATTATCTTACTCACGGAACAACCTAAATAAATGATATCTATAGGAGCAGTAGCTCTCTCAACAAAATTTCCTCCATGTTGAGCCACATAAAGCATTGGCATTTTTACTCCAAAATAGAAAGGAATAAAATCCCCTAAAGCAATTGAAGTTAAGCCATTTCTAGTGTCAAATTCCCCATTATCGATGTTAACATTTTTCTTACTTCTAGTATCAATGAGGCTTAGGTCTCCGATATTTTTATAATCAGGATTTTTATGTAGAGAATCTTTACGTGTAATGCCAAATTGGAGAATATGTGGAATGTTCTCTATATGAGTAATTCTGTATAGTATAACTTTATTTAGTTCCACAATTCATCAATTCCTATTATTCTTCAAATATAAATCATTAATCTAACAATTAATAATTCGAGTCATTCCTTTGGTTGTAAGGTTTTCTTAGCATGTTGTCCAACGGTCGGGTGTTTAAAGCGCTGGCAGATGACCTGGAACGTCACTATCACCGGAGACAAATGTACAAAAAAAGATTTGAACAACCAAACTTGATGAACCGCCAGTGATTCTAACACTTTGTGTGTGCCCTGCATGACCTGCTACAAGCCATTCCTGGGGTAGCAATACCCAAAATTAACGGAAAAACCCATCTTTTGGGCATTCACACAGACTTAGACCGCCTGTTACAACAACTCCATCAACCGGGAGAAAAGCGGAACAGGCAAACCTGTGAACTTTACGATACTTGAGTTCGGACTTTTACCCACGTATGAAAAGGGCGTGAGTGGCACTCCCCGTTCCTGATTTATCGTGAGCGGGGCCGTTTACTCGATATTTGGCCTAATATTTTATTCTATGTCATTTTCTTTACCTTTTTCATTTTCTATCAAAGCACCTGTTGTGAACCAAGAAGCAATATAGGCAGTAAAAGTGCCAAACATTCCAACTCCAACAAACATTAAAACTGCTCCTATAATTCTACCTTCAGTTGTTACAGGATATTTATCACCATAACCCACTGTCGTAACAGTTACCAGCGACCACCAAATAGCATCTTCTGCTGATTTAATGTTGCATGAAGGGTCTTTTTCAACAATTAGAATTGAAATTGAAGAAAAAATAACAATTAAGCAAGTAAGTATTGCAACTAAAGACATTGTCCCCTGAACTCTGCTTCTAAAAATATGTTTTGCAAGAACTCTGACAGAGCGAAATGCTCTTAATATTCTTAATAATCGTACTAATCTAAACAGCCGACCAAATCTAACAAAAGGAAAAGAGGGAATACTTGAAATTAGATCTATCCAACCCCATTTAAGAAAATTCAATTTGTTTTTCGCAGTAAATAATCGATAAAAGAATTCATAAATGAATAAAACACATACTCCATCATCAATAATTTGAAGCAGATCATGAATGTTTGAAGGAAGTTTGAAGAATGTATCAATTAGTAAAGCAATTAGAACGTATATTGAGAAGAAAATAATTATTAGATTTAGGAAACCTAAATTTTCTGATGAGGAGTTAGAATTAGTCATAGAGTTGTTCTAATTTAGTTGATGATACCCGGTGATTTGACAACCGCAATGCGGGGTTTACTTGTTCTAATCATTGCTTACCTCGATCATTTATAGGTTTGGTGAATGCCTGCCTCCGGAAACTGCCCGCGTTGCTCGGCTGCCGACTCGTTAACACCTGAACAGTAACATTTAATTCCTCATTAATCTTTCCAGCGACTGGAGGAATCTCTCTGTAATTTTCAGTTTGCCTAAACTAGATAAAATATTTCTGCGCCTCTGTTTCTCTGCGGTATTAATGGCTTACAAGTAGTGATGAGTTCAACTTAGGATAGAATTTCCGGTTTCCAAGGTAAGGTTTTCTGATAAGAAGCTTAATAAAACCGCAGAGACGCAGAGGCGCAGGTTTCCTGACTTTTGACTCATTTTGCGTAAGGGTTATGATATTGAAAGTGCCACTTTTCAGGGAGTTCATCTCAAAAACAGCCCACCCCTATAGTGTTTTCATCAAAATTTCCGCCATTTATTTACAAACAGGAGGTTGCGTTTCCCTTCCTGGTAAATGGGCATCTGAGAAGTAGATCACCTTTTCAATATATCAGGTTTTACTGGAATGAAAAACTCTTTATAAACCTTTTCTTTTTTTACCCGGGCCGCATGGTCTCCTACACTTTTACCTGATCGAAGGGGACAAGCAGATTATTATAAAGGCTCGTCATGCTGAACGGAGTCGAATCATCGAAATCCTTGGTGGCCACTTAACCCTTCGGCTCCGCTCAGGGTACGTATTGAATAATTTAGGTTCAAAGTCGAAGCATCGAAATCCTAGGTGGCCACTTGACCCTTCGACTCCGCTCAGGGTACGTATTGAATAATTTAGGTTCAAAGTCGAAGCATCGAAATCCTAGGTGGCCACTTTTACCGAGAATTCAAGTAAATACTCGTCTTGCTGAGCGGAGTCGAAGCATCGAAATCCTA
>JAPLDE010000259.1:0-10316 GCA_026391855.1 Bacteroidota bacterium
TGGGAAACGTGGTTTCCTACAATTGCCTTTTTCCCGGTGATCTGACAAACTCTGGCCATGGTTATCGTTATTTCTTAATGAATCCTTTACAAAAAGGAGTGCAAAAGTCGGTTAATTTTTGAAAACTTCCAAGACTTTTTTCAAATTTTTATTCCGAGTATCATTTTACGGAGCATGTTCAAGCCGGTAATAGCCGTTTTGTGGATATTTCTTTCCCGGTGTTCTCCGAAAAGAAATTTGCGGGAAATGGTTTTCTCGGCCGATGAAACGGCAATCCAGGTGGTCCCTACCATCTTGCCGGGGGTTCCTCCATCCGGACCGGCGATGCCTGAAGTAGCGATGGCATAATCGGCACCCAGCCTGCTACGGGCACCTTCTGCCATGGCGGTAACCACGGGCCCGCTTACCGCACCGTGGGAGGCAAGATCCTGGCCGGACACTCCCAGTAGGTTCATTTTCAGATCGTTGGAGTAAGAAATGATCCCTCCGAGGAAATAGGCTGAGCTTCCGGGAACGGTAGTGATCCGGGATCCGGTGAGCAAGATACCCGCCGGTACAGCTTTCTGCCGTTACCAGGGTTTTCTTCCCCTCTGTTAACAGCCTGCCGATAATAGATTCAAGGGTGTCTTCATCATATCCGTAGATAAGTTCAGGAATAAGGCGGTTCAGGGTATTGGTCTCGTTTTCAATCTGAGTGATAAGTTGTTGTTTATCATCACCATAAGCCGAAAGTCGAAGCCTCACGGCACCGGGTTGAGGCAGATACGCCAGTCTGATATTTTCAGGCAGGTGGTTTTCCCAATCGGCTATGGTTACTGCCAGGAAGGATTCTCCAACTCCCTGGGTCAGTATGGTTTTATGCACAATAGCCTTGCCTTCCGATAAGCGGATCAGTTCCGGAATGACAAAGGATGTCATCATCGGCTTCATCTCAAAAGGAACACCAGGCATTGAAACAAATATTTTCCCCTCTTTTTCGAACCACATTCCGGGGGCAGTTCCGTTCAGGTTTTCGATGGCTTTACAGCTTTCCGGGATCTCCGCCTGTAAGCGGTTGAGGTCGGTGACCGGATAGCCGCGCAGCTTAAAAAGCGTCTGGAGGTTAGTATAAGTTTCCGGGTCAAATACCAGGTTTGTGTTAAAGTACTCGCAGAGCGTGTTTTTGGTGATGTCGTCCCTGGTCGGACCCAACCCTCCTGTGATCAGGATCACATCCGCCCTTTGTTCTGCTTCTGTCAGGGCAGCGAGAATATGTTCCCGCTGGTCGGAAATAACCGTCACCTGATGTACCGTTACGCCCGCCAGCGATAATTCCTGTCCCATCCATGCTGCATTCATATTAACCACCTGTCCGATCAGCAGCTCATCCCCTATACTTATAATCTCCGCTTTCATATATCAAACTTATTAATTATCAAAACATTACCACATTTCATCCCGAACACCTGAAAACCCGAACACATTTTTCACGACATCATAGAACTATACCCCAAATCCCTCGGTGTAACCGACATAACCGGTATCTCCGACAACCGCAAAATATCCTGTGCAGAAGAACTGACGAAGAATTGGATCAGGCTTAACTCCTGCTGGGTCATTATAATGATCAGGTCGATATCTCCCTGCTGTTCGGCATAATGTAGGATGATGGGGACCAGGCTTTTTTCTTTTCCTGTCGATTCGATCAGCTCAGCTTGGCAGCTGACTCCGGCACTTTCAATAAAGGCTTTCACCTGCTGTAACTGTATATGCAGCTGATTATAAATGGCTTCATTGTTTTTTGACCAGATGGCCGACATCACTTTGATGGTCGATCCGAATAACTTGGCCACTTCAATGGCTTTATTGACTTTCTGCCTGGTTTCCTGGGTCAGATCGAGGGGTAAAAGAATGTTGCGGCAGCCATCGTAATGATGTCTGCCGTTGATGGAGATGACGGGGCAGGGGGCCGACCGGATCACCCGTGAAGTGTTGGCCCCAAAGATCTTGCGGGTGGCATCCCCTTCATCCATAAGGCTTCGGGAACCCATCACGATAAATTTAGATCGCAGGATCTCTGCCACTTTCTGGATCTCTGAGTGGATCTTCCCCTCACGGACCATGACCGACACTTGTAAACCCGTCTGTTTCCTTACCTTTTCGGCAATTTCTTCAAGGCTTTGCTCTATTCTTGTCTTTCTGGTGGAAAAATCATCATCGGAAAACAGGTTCTTCAGCATGCCCGGTTCTTCGTTCACATATAACAGGACAAGGCTCAGCTTTAACAGCTTAGCCAGGTTAAACGACTGCTCCAGGGCGATCAGTGATATCTCGTTGAAGTCGATAGGAATTAAGATGTTATTATCTATTTCGCTCATAAATCGTTACATTTGCAGTTTATTGATGTGTAAAATTAGAAAATTTTCATAGTTTACGCTATAACAACTACAACGGTAACATTCCTTCAGAGATATGAAAAAAATTGGTAACGCCGAATTGATCCTGAACCCCGACGGAAGTATCTATCATCTTCATCTTAAACCGGGTCAGCTGGCCGATACTGTCATCGTGGTAGGCGACATGGGCCGGGTAAGAAAGATCTCCAGGCATTTCGATTCGATCGAAGTGGATGTGCAAAACCGTGATTTTCTGACAAATACAGGTGTTTATAAGGGGAAAAGATTGACGGTGCTTTCCACAGGTATTGGCTGTGATAATATTGATATTGTACTGAACGAGCTGGACGCCCTGGTCAATATTGACCTGGAGAGCCGGACCCCTTATGCCGAACATAAAAAATTGAATATCATACGATTAGGAACTTCAGGAGCCTTACAGGCAGATATACCGGTTGATTCTTTCGTCGTTTCAGCCTATGGATTGGGCTTCGACGGGCTGATCCATTTTTACAAATGCCCGGGACAGATTGAGGACCGGTCGATGGGTGAAGCATTCCTGAAATTCACTCAATGGCCCCCGGAGTTGGCCCGGCCATATTCTGTGAAAGGTTCCGGCATCCCCGCTACCTCTCCCGGCTTTTACGGACCCCAGGGGCGTACCCTGAGAATGGTTCCATTTGCCGAAAATTTAGTAGACCGAATATCCGAATTCGAATACCAGGGACTCAGGGTGGTGAACTTCGAAATGGAAACCTCGGCCTTGTTTGGCCTGAGCCGTCTGATGGGCCATGAAGCCATATCCGTTTGTGTGGCCGTGGCCAACAGGCTTAGAAATGAGTTCTCGGCCGACTACCATCCCGCTGTTGATAAGTTGATAATCCTTTTACTGGAAAGACTCGTTTCTTAGCCGGCATTTTTCTAATTTAGTTGGTGATTTAACTCTCCGACAAGGCCTTATAGATGGAGAACAACGAGATCCTCGCGCTTATTGGTTTGATGGATGAGCCGGATGAAGCTATCTATCTGAAGGTCAGGGAGCAACTGCTCAACTCCGGGGCCGATGCCATCCCCCTGCTGGAAACCGCCTGGGAAAATACTTTCGATGTTAGCCTTCAGCAGAGAATTGAAGAGATCATCCACCTGATCCAGTTTAACCAGCTGAAATTCGAACTCAACAACTGGAGGGTCTTCCAGTCGAACGACCTGTTAAAAGCCTACCTGCTGATCACCCGCTATCAATATCCCGAAATCAATGAAGAGGAGATCACCGCCAATATCGAACAGTTCAAATGGGATATCTGGCTCGAGCTGAATGAGAACCTGACCGCGCTCGAAGTCGTTAAGGTGGTGAACCATGTAGTGTATGACATTCATAAATATGGTGCCAATAAGGCCAATCCCAATACCTTACAAAATTACTTCCTGAACACCCTGCTTGAAAACCAGCGGGGAAACCCCCTTTCCCTGGGCATTCTTTATCTTATTCTCACCGGCAGGCTCCATCTCCCGGTCTACGGTGTCGATCTTCCCGATCATTTTATCCTGGCATATACTAATGACCTTCGCCTTGGAGAAACCCTGGTCAGAAGCGAGAACAGCCAGGTGCTGTTTTATATCAACCCCTTTAAAAAGGGAGCCGTCTTTACCGCGAAAGAGATCGATAACTACCTGTTACAGTCGAAGTTAGAACCAAAGATCGATTACTTCATCCCCTGCGACACCATCACCATCATCAAACGACTTGTCGAGAACCTCATTCTTACCTATAAATATTATAACCTGGACGATAAAGTAACTGAGCTGGAAGAACTGAGGGAAATCCTGGAATAATGGACTTTCGAATATTTTTTTACGATTTCTATACAGCGTTGTTTCTAAATGTAAAGATTATTTGGATTTCTATACAGAAGAAGTTATATTTGTATAGATAATTGAAAAATCTTTACAATATGACTTCCTGGGGATTAACAGAGCTTCCTTTAACCATGGAAGTAGAAACCAAAAAAGTTCTTAAAAGTTTACCGGCCGCCCATGCTGCATTGGCTGAATTAAAAGGAATTACATCGACTATTCCCAATCAGAATATTCTGATTAACACTCTCGGATTACAAGAGGCTAAAGATAGTTCGGCCATCGAGAACATTA
Source organism: Bacteroidota bacterium (assembly GCA_026391855.1). Lineage (GTDB taxonomy): Bacteria > Bacteroidota > Bacteroidia > Bacteroidales > CAIXZF01 > JAKLIX01. The sequence continues at coordinate 4,524 of JAPLDE010000259.1, forward strand.
TTACAACACACGATGATTTGTATAAATCCGGATTAAACCTTGATTCATTCAAGTCGCTAAATGTAAAGGAGGTTCACAAGTATATTGCTGCGCTGAAAAAAGGGTTTGAACTGACTTCAGCGACTGGTCTGCTGACGAATAAAACGATATTGCAAATTCAGGAAGTACTGGAGGATAACAACGCAGGTTTTAGAAAACTTCCCGGGACAGCATTAAAAAATGAAACAACCGGAGAGACAGTTTATACTCCGCCTCAGGATTATGATGAAATATTACGATTAATGTCAAATCTTGAGAAATACATCAATGATCCCCAAATGAGTGATGTTGACCCATTGATAAAAATGGCGATCATACATTTCCAGTTTGAGAGCATACACCCGTTTTATGATGGTAATGGCAGGACTGGCAGAATTATTAACATCCTTTATTTGATCATAGAGAAACTTCAATCCCTTCCGATTTTGTATTTAAGTAGTTATATCATTCAGCACAAACCCGATTATTATCAGTATTTGCAAAAAATCAGGGATGAAAATCTATGGGAAGACTGGATCCTATTCATGGTAAAAGGAGTTGAGGAAACGGCAAAGGAAACCATAGAACTAATCAAAAGAATCAACCGATTAATGCTTGATTACAAGCATCGGTTAAGGGATAACTATAAGTTTTACAGCCAGGATCTACTAAATAATCTCTTTAAACATCCATACACCAAGATTGAGTTTATTGTCAACGATTTGGGCGTTTCCAGACTTACAGCGGCAAATTATCTGAACAAACTTTCTGCAGATAAGATGCTTCGAAAAGAGAAATTGGGAACAGGAAATTATTACATTAACCAGGAATTATTTGAATTATTAACAAAACGATGAAGATGAGGATGTTATGAATCAAGTAATCCTGATATCGGTTGTGGCGATATTATTTTCCGGATAGGTATGCGCCCAGATAACTGTACCTGGAAATATCGAACGCAACTTTTATTGTAATGCTGTGACTAAGAAAAAAATTAAAAATATATTAGCTAAAAAATGAATACTGATAAAGAAACCACACAACCAACTCAACCGGTGCCGCTGAGGTTATGGCCGGGAATTATCCTGGTGATCCTGCAGTGGCTGGTTCGTTTTGTTCTTCCTGCTCTAATGCCTGATGCTATTCCTGTCGGGATGTTTGGCGGGGTCATCTGCGGATTGGCAGTTGTCATTTGGTGGGCATTCTTCAGCAGGGCGCCGCGTTTCGATCGCTGGACTGCAATTGTATTGATGGCAGCAGCCCTGGTTGCGACATCGCAGCTTATCCACAAGTCGTTGGCTACGGCGATGATGGGAATGATGTTCACTATCTTTTCCATCCCGGTGATCTGTCTTGCTTTTGTCGTCTGGGCGGTGGCCAGCCGTCATCTTTCCACCAGGCTGAGGCGTGTTACCATGGTAATTACTATCCTGATCGCCTCCTTTTCCTGGGCTTTCCTCCGGTCGGACGGAATGGATGGAGAAGGTCATCAGTTTTTTGCATGGAGGTGGGCAATAACAGCCGAGGAAAGGCTGCTGGAACAAACGGACAATAAGCTGATAACCATCTCATCAGATACAGCATTTCTGGCAAAAGATGCGGAATGGCCCGGCTTTCGCGGACGGAATCGTGACGGCATTATCCATGGTTCAGGAATCGGTACCGATTGGACAAAAACACCGCCGGTAGAAATGTGGCGCCGGGCTGTCGGACCGGGTTGTTCTTCCTTTGCTGTCCATGGACCTTTACTGTTTACCCAGGAACAACGTGGTGAATACGAGATGGTTACCTGCTATGACCTGAAGACCGGCGAACCTGTCTGGCGACACGGCGATAAAGCCCGTTTCTGGGATTCACATGCAGGAGCGGGCCCCCGTTCGACACCAACTCTCTATAATAAACGGGTTTACACCCAGGGTGCGACAGGGATACTGAACGTGCTGGATGAACTGAATGGTCATGTGGTATGGTCGCGCGATGCAGCAAAAGATGCCGGTATGAAAATACCGGGCTGGGGTTACACCGGTTCGCCTCTGGTGGTTGACAGCCTGGTGGTTGTTGCCATAGCGGGCAAGCTTGTTGCTTATGACATTGTTAAAGGCCAGCCCCTCTGGTTCGGACCCGATGGCGGAATCAGTTACAGTTCTCCGCAATTATTGACTATAGCCGGAGAAAAACAGATCCTGATGATGAGCAATATAGGCGCAACCAGTTTTACCCCATCCAGCGGAAAGGTGCTGTGGAAATTCCCGGGGGAAGGATATCCGATCGTTCAGTCAGCCCTTGTCGATGAAAGCGATCTGCTGATCAGCACAGGTGAATATGAAGCGATACAGCGGATTGCCCTTAAAAAGGGTTCCGGCGGATGGACCTGTGAAGAACGCTGGAAATCGAACAAACTGAGGCCCGACTTTAACGACTTCGTGATCCACAATGGTCATGTTTACGGCTTTGAAGGCCCAAGCCTTACCTGTCTCGGTATTGCGAAAGGCGATCGTAAATGGAGAGGCGGACGTTATGGAGGCCAGCTTATCCTGCTGGCTGATCAGGATCTGCTGCTGGTTTTGTCGGAAGTAAAACGTGGAACCATCCTGTCCTGGTTGGTGACATACTGTTAGTCCGCAACTGCCAGGAAATGGCGGCCTTCCGCCTGCCCCATACTGGCGGCTGAGAAATCTTATGATCAGGTTCGGGAAGCAGAAATAATATTCCCTATCGTTTGCCAAAGAATCTGGAAATCTTTCACCATCCCCTGGTTATCAATATATTGCATATTCATAAGCAGTTTATGCGGCATGATTTCTTCAATATATGTCTTCTCCGGGTCGGCGGCTTTTCCAAGTAATTCATTTTCATTAATATAGCAAAGAGAGGCATAATCCGTCAAACCCGGGCGAACAGACAGGACCTTTCGCTGTTCCGGGGTATATAAGGCTACATATGCTGGTACTTCCGGCCGCGGCCCCACCAGGCTCATGTCTCCTTTTATAATATTGATGAGTTGGGGAAGCTCATCAAGCTTATATTTCCGTAAAAAATAACCGGTAGAGGTGATCCTCGGATCTTTCCCGCCAACTGTCAGCTGACCCTGAAGATCGGACCCGGGTCGCATGGTCCTGAATTTCAGCAGCCTGAACGTTTTTCCGTACCTGCCAACCCTGAGCTGGGAATAAAACGGTCCTCCCTTGCAGAAAAGCAAGGGAGTCACCGGGAAGATCAGCAAAAAGGGCAGGAGAATGATCAAACCGGCCAGGGAGAAAAGTAAATCGAAGAAACGCTTACCCATTTCGGTGGCGAATTGACAATTGACAATTAACAATTGACAATTGATAATTACTAATTACTAATTGATAATTGTTAATTATCATCGTGTGTAAAATGAAGATAATCAATTCGTTAAAACATTATTCACGGCATCCTTGACGGTGGAAACGACATAATCCACCATGTCGTTTGTCAGGTCATAATAGACAGGGAGGCTGATCTCGCGGGAGAAGTTATCGTAGGCAACGGGGTAGTTATCCATATTATAACCGGCGTTTTTGTAGTAGGTAAACATCGGCAGCGGGACAAAATGAACGTTCACAGCCACATCCTTTTCAAATATCTGCTGAATGATCAGATCCCGCTGTTGTTCGGTTATTTTCTTTATCCTGAGAAGAAAAACATGGAAGGAAGAGGTTCTGTCATTGGTTTCAAAATCAGGCAGTTGAGCCCAGCTGAGAGCTGAAAAAGCTTCCGCATACCGGTGGAAGATTTGTCGCCGGCGAACCAGGTTTTCCGAATCGTATCTTTCCAGTTCAGCAATCCCCATGGCAGCCTGAATATCGGTCATATTATATTTATAGCCGGGTTCAATGATGTCGTACCTCCATCCGCCCGCCTGCACTTTAGCCAGGGCATCCTTTGTCTGGCCATGCAGGGATTTGGCCAGGAGATACTGGTAAACTGACTGATTATCAAAAGGTTCCGGGAGGTCGAGACAAACCGCACCTCCTTCCGCTGTGGTCAGGTTTTTTACAGCATGGAAGGAATACACGCTGATGTCGGTCAGGCTGCCGGTATGTTTTTGTTTGTAGAAAGCACCTATTGAGTGGGCTGCATCGGAAAGGACAAGTATCCTTCCCAGCGTCTCCTGTTCTTTGGTGTTGGCCCTGAATAAGCGGCGGATGTTCTCCTTTTTTACCAGGGCGTTGATCTCATCATAATCGCAGGGCCAGCCGGCAATATCCACCGGCATGATCACCTTGGTCTTATTGGTAATGGCCGCTTCAATCGCTTTCAGGGAGATGTTGAAATCAGTCCCTGAATCCACCATCACGGGTTTAGCGCCGCAGTGGACTGCCACGTTAGCGGTAGCCGAGTAAGTATATGCAGGAACGATCACTTCGTCTCCGGGACCCACGCCAAACCAGCGAAGCATCAGTTCGAGCCCTGAAGAACCTGAATTGACGCAGAGGGTGGCCTGGTGACCACCATATTTCGTAAGCAGGGACTCAAAACGTTTCGTCCTGGGCCCGGTGGTTATCCAACCTGAATTCAGCGCTTCCACCACTGCATCCGTGATCTTGCTGTCTATTCTTGGTGGGGAAAACGGTACTTTCATAGTTAACGAATTAACAATTGACAATTGATAATTGACAATTGATTATAGATAGTTACTTGGATTTGAGTGATTTAAGGATGCCTGTTAATAATTTTGTCAGCTCATTGCAATCCTGATGAAGGGATTTATACATTTCCGGATTGATATAGTCTGTATCCTTTAAGATATTCAGCCAATATTCAGTTTCATTGGCTTCTTTAAGTGCAATCGAGAATTTGTGTATGAAATCCGGCAAACTTTCAGCCTGTTCTCCTTCCCTGATCAAGGCTCCAATTGAAGTCCCACTCCGAAGAATTTGCCGGGATAAAGTATATTCACTCCATTCTTTAATCATGTACTGATGAAGCCTTACAATTCTAATTGCAAACAAGTAACTTTTCTCCTTAACAACGTTTTCTTTCTTCATAGCAGCAATTAATTGTCAATTGTTAATTATCAATTGTCAATTTGCTTAATGTTTTTTAGGAAGTTCATTACATTGATTTCCACACGGTTAAGGACATCGGTTATATCTGATCGGACAAATTTTTCGCCGGTAATATTCTCATACAATTCAATATACCGTTCAGAAACCAGGGTCACGAATTCATCCGGCATATCGGGTACAACCTGGCCTTCTTTTCCCTGGAAACCATGGTCCATGAGCCATTCCCTGACAAATTCCTTGGAGAGCTGTTTCTGGGGCTGGTTTTGGGTCTGACGGTGTTCATAACCCTCCTTGTAAAAGTATCTTGAAGAATCAGGCGTATGGATCTCATCGATGAGAAAGATAGTACCGGAGGCATTTTTACCAAATTCATACTTGGTATCTACCAGTATCAGTCCCATTCCGGCCGCGATTTCTGTACCCCGCCCGAAAATCTCCCGGGTATATTTTTCCAGGATCACATAATCTGATTCCGGTACCAGCCCGGTTGAGATGATCTCTTCCCTTGAAATGTCTTCGTCGTGGCCGATCAGGGCCTTGGTCGTTGGGGTAATGATGGGTTGGGGAAAGCGATCGTTTTCCTTCATACCTTCGGGCATGGCGACCCCGCAGAGGCTTCGTCTGCCTGATTTGTATTCGCGCCAGGCATGACCGCTGAGGTAACCCCGGATCACCATTTCCACCTTAAAAGGTTCACAACGGTGACCTACAGTAACCATAGGATCAGGCATAGCTATCTTCC
>JAPLDE010000259.1:10362-16111 GCA_026391855.1 Bacteroidota bacterium
TATCTTCCAGTTGGGGCAGATATCAAGGGTAAGGTCAAGGAACTTGGCTGCTATCTGGTTCAGTACCTGGCCTTTGTAGGGTATCCCTTTGGGAAGGACTACATCGAAGGCTGAGATCCGGTCGGTGGTCACCATCACCAGGAATTGGTCGGCAATGTTATATACATCCCTGACTTTTCCAACATACAGGTCTTTCTGACCCGGTAAACGAAACTTGGTGGAGGTTAATGCGTTAGCCATGGTTTTATCGGTTTTGTAAGGGGGCAAAGATACCGGATTCCGGTTTGGGAAGCAAATGTTGGTGATGAGGTTACGAGGTGACGAGGTTACGTAATGGCTGTGACCATGTGATCATGTGACCATTTGATCATGTGATCATGTGACCATGACAGCGTTAATAAAAAGGTTTTCTTATTCATCAGTCCCATGTTTTTTATCGTATCTTTATTTAATAAATATTTTTTCTGAATTCTTTATAAAATTTTATAATACATTAAGTATCAGATTAATGAAGACGATCCTTGCCCTTTTTATGATGGTTTTTTCGCTGTCAACCTATTCACAATTCACTTTTGAAAGGCATTATGGGGCGTCACCCCTGAATGAATATGGCAATGATCTGATTGTTGCTCCCGCAGGTGGTTTGTATATTTTAGGAACCTGTGCAGTGGACCCGGCCAGAAACAGAGACCTATGGCTGCTGAAGACTGACGCGAATAATGATACCTTATGGAGCAGGAGGATTGGCAACGGAAACGATGAATATGGTGAGCAGATCCTTCTTTCATCTTCTCAAAATGAATTACTGCTGGTGGGTACTTCAACCTGCTTTGATTCCACAACTTCCGATATTCTTTGCGTAAAGACCGATCTCAATGGAAATGTAATTTGGTCAAATACTTATGGTACCGTTAAAAATGATATTGGGGCCCAAATCGTTGCCTCTTCAGACGGAGGATATCTGCTGGCAGGGTTAACCGAGAATCCACAGAATCCTAATTTTTATTACAACGTTTTACTGGTCAGGATCGATGAGAATGGCCAGCAGATCTGGCAGCAGATCATTACGGTCAATCAGGGCAGTTCACTGGTCAGACTTTCCCGGTTTTCTGACAGAAGCTATTTTCTGACTGTTTCATGCACTGACGCGTCTTTTCCCGATAAAATGTTTAAGATTTCGCAGGATGGTTCGGTCATCTGGCAAAAAGACAGTTATAAATCACTGAAAATCAATAGCATATCTCAAAATCCGGGAGGTGGGTTCCTTTTGTCAGGGACTATCAGATTCAGTGACGGTTACTCTTTCCCGGCCATGATGTTACTGGATGATTCGGCCAGCAAACCCAACACCTTTTTATTCCAGGACTCTACTTTTTGGCAGTTAAGCCGGGCAATGGATGCAAAGATGAATTCAGAAGGTGAGCTGACTGCCCTTGTAAGTTGGAATGACATGGCAAGTGCCACTCATTATTATTTATGGATCGTTAATCCTGTTACACTGATTTACGATTCACATGAGATTCCCAGTGAATTAAACAGACGTTGGTTTATTTCGTTTGCAGAAAGTCCTGATAATGAATATCATATATTGGGTTCAACATCCGGGGTTTATGGAGCTTCTGACGTGTTATTGTTCACTACCGACAGATTGATCTCCTTTCAGACGATAAAAATATTCGGGAAAAAGGGTGAAACCGGAGAAGAAGGAGCCCAATCAATTTGTCTGACCCCAGACGGGGGATACCTGATTGGTGGAAATAAAAGTACCTGGTCAGTCGATTCGGGGTATATAAACAGGAACTACCTTCTCAAGATAGATGCCATCGGGAATCCAATCTGGGATTTAATCATACCTTCATTCTACCGCAACATCATCTGGGATGTTACACCGGCCATAGACGGAGGATACCTGGTTTTCAGCAGTTACGACAAATTCAGGATTGATAAGATATCTGATGACGGAATTCTCCAGTGGACAAGCATAAAAGCCGGAGCTACGGGAAAAATATTTGGTGCCGTGTTACAGAAACCGGATGGGAGCATTTACGTGGGAGGTACTTGTACAGAGCCTGTAACACAGAACCCTGCGATGACGTTGGTGAAACTGTCGTCAACCGGGGATTCAGTCTGGACAAAATATTACCAATCCGATACAAACCAGATCAGTTGTTTTGATGTGATATCTACCCAGGATGGCGGATTTGTCCTGGCAGGCCAGGTTAATATTCCCGGTAAAAATATGGACATAGTGATTGTTAAAACAGATGCCGATGGAAGTCTGATCTGGACTAAAAACTACGGAGACCAAAAAGTTGAATGCGCCAACAGTGTTTTGGAAAACCCGGATGGGACCATAGTGACCTACGGAACAGATTTTTCGAATCAGTATGGGACCAGAAGCGCAATGATACTGAAAGTTAACCCCAATGGAGACTCCATCACTTCTTCCATTATCGGTGGTTCTTCTCAATTTACTCCCCAAGGGTGGGTTGTGACTCATGCCTCAGGAGGGGGTTATGCCACCTTGTCACAAAAAACCGTCATTATTGATAATATGGGGAAAAGCGTCATTAGTCTGGTAAGCCTGGATACAAGTCACTTAGGTCCGGCCTATACTGTATTCTAATGGATGGCGCTCAACGAATGGTGAAGAAGTTTGTAAAGTATTAATTTTGTACTCAGGTATTTATTAATAATTCATAACACATTAAAAATCAGGTTTATGAAAAGATTGCTTACCCTGGCTTTGATGGTTCTTTCGCTATCAGCCTTTTCACAATTCACTTTTGAAAAGCATTACGGAGCTTCTCCCCTGAGTGAATCGGGGACAGATATTATGGCTGCCCCGGCGGGTGGCTTTTTCGTGTTAGGATCCTGTGCAGTTGACCCTTACAGGAATTCAGACTTGTGGCTGCTTAAAACGGACGGGAACAATGATACCCTCTGGAGCCGGAGGATTGGAACAGCGGGAAACGAGTTCGGGAATCAGATTATTCTTTCCTCTTCAAGCAATGAATTATTGCTGGCGGGGATGTTCGAGCCGACCGACTCAATAAAAGCTGATTTTCTTTGTGTAAAGACCGATCTTGAAGGAAATGTTCTCTGGTCCAATACCTATGGAACAGCCAATAATGATTATGAGGTCCATATTATTGCGGCTTCCGGCGGAGGGTATCTGCTGGCCGGATTTACCGCTGACCCGGTAAATGGCGCCTATTCAAACCTATACCTTTTAAAAATTAATGAGAACGGTGGGCAAATATGGGAGCAGGAAATCATGCTACCGCAATATTTTAATGGTTACCAGCTCGGTCTGTCGAAGTTTTCAGATGGAACTTACCTGGTGACTGCCTCAAACGGGGATCCAGGCTTACCGGATATCATGCTACACCTTACTCAGACCGGTTTAGTCTTCTGGCAATATGACAGTTATAATAATTTAAAGATCAACAGTGTCATTCACAAGACTGCAGGCGGATTTCTCCTGTCAGGATATTATCAGAATATGGATACCTACTATCATCACCCGGCTGTCGTCGTTCTGGATGAAGCCGCACTCAATCCTGCCATGTATGTGTTTCCCGACTCCACTCAAAATCCGGTAGACTGCAGGGATATTCAGGTGAATGCTTCCGGTAAAATAAGCAGTCTGATGGAATTTTATGATGATAACTATACGATTCATAATTACCTGTGGGTTATTGATCCCATTTCTTCCCAACAGGTTTTTCACGAGCTTGCGAATAATTCAGAAATCAGGCATTTCATGTCATTTGCTGAACATCCTGATAATGAATATCATATAACAGGTAATACCTCCGAGGTTTATGGAGGCAGCGATCTGCTGATGGTCAAGACGGATGGAACTATTTCTTATCAGAGTAATAAATTCTATGGCCTTGCAGGAGAACCCGGACAAGAATTTGCATATACCGTTTGCCAGACATCAGATGGCGGATATTTGCTCGGTGGTTACCGGCAGACCTGGGTCGGCGGACCGGTATTGTCGTCAGAGACTTACCTGCTTAAAACAGATGTCCTGGGCAATGAAATGTGGGGTCTGCCCCTGCCTGTTTCACAGGGGTATTCAATTTTTGATGTTATTCAGGCCATTGACGGAGGTTACCTGGTTTTCAGCACAGGTCCGCACGTCAGGGTCGACAAGGTTTCCGTTTCCGGAACAGTTTTGTGGACCAGCGAGTTGGGCGAACAGATCTACCTGCTTTTCGGGAGTATCCTTCAGAAACCGGATGGAAGCATTTATATAGGTGCAACCATACAGGATCCTGCTTCAGGTATTTATTCAGCCACCATTATTAAACTATCGTCTGCGGGTGATTCTCTCTGGACGAAGTATCATCATATCAGCACCTATTTCACCAGATGTTATGACCTTATTGCTTCCTCGGACGGAGGTTTTATACTTGCAGGCCAGGTTACGGTACCGGGAAAATCATCGGATGTTCTCCTGGTTAAGACAAACGCCAACGGAGACCTGCAATGGATTAAGAATTATGGTAATGCAGACGGGGAAAGGGCCACCTCGGTAATTGAAAACACCGACGGGACCATTGTCGCCTTTGGCAGGGTATTTCCCAATTTGTATTATAATGCGGTTTCATTAATTCTCAAGGTCAATGCCGCCGGTGACTCGCTCACTTCGGTTACCCTGGGCAATCCGAATGACTATGACTTTGCCGGGTATGCCATTACCCATGCTTACGGAGGAGGGTATGCGATCTTGTCACTGTTCACACCGGCGAACAGCAGTTTGATGGAAAGATGTGGCAGCCTGATCAGGCTGGATGACCAATTCAATATACTATGGGAAAGGAAGTTTGGAAAGAATCTGGGATTGATTGCCTATGAAATGGAGACCACCCCTGATCACGGCTTTGTTATCGGGGGGATTGGCAATTACCCTTTTACTGAAAATGATATCTATCTCCTTAAAACCGATCAGAATGGACAAGTCGTTGCTGGTGTACCGGAAGCGGATCAAACCTCAGAACTGATCCTTTATCCCAATCCTGCTCATGACAGGATATCGCTGCGGTTTAATAAAACCTCAGGGCAGGAGCAGGTGGAGATCGGGGTATTTGATATGCAGGGGAGAGAATACATTCGAAACAGATATATACCTGGTAATCAAACGAATATAATGGTAAATATAAGCCCTTTGGCTCCCGGGGTTTATTTTATTCAGGTTGATGGTCCGCAACGGATGGTGAAGAAGTTTGTAAAATATTAATTTTCAGTACTTTTACCTTCTTCCTTTTCTTCTGCCTTCTGCCTTCTGCCTTCTGCCTTTTCTTCGTAAGCACGAATGATGCGGGTAACGAGTTTGTGCCGGATGACATCGCTTTCGTCGAGGAGAATGATATCGATCCCTTCAATTCCCTTTAGGAGGTGCATAGCCTGGATGAGGCCGGAAGCCTGGTTTCGGGGCAGATCGATCTGGGTGATGTCGCCGGTGACCATGAACTTAGCGGATTTTCCCATACGGGTGAGGAACATTTTCAGCTGACCGCTGGTGGCATTTTGAGCTTCATCCAGGATGACGAAAGCGTTATCGAGGGTACGGCCGCGCATGAAAGCCAGGGGAGCGATCTCAATGGTCCCGTCTTCAAAAAAGTTCAGCAGTTTCTGGTGGGGGAGCATATCCTTGAGCGCATCGTACAGGGGTTGCAGGTAAGGGTCGAGCTTGTCGCGCAGGTCACCCGGGAGAAAGCCGAGGTTTTCCCCTGCC
>JAPLDE010000259.1:16139-18923 GCA_026391855.1 Bacteroidota bacterium
CGGGCCTCGTGAGAATGATACGCTTGACCTCTTTGTTTTTCAGTGCCCTGACGGCAAGCGCCACGGCGGTATATGTCTTTCCCGTACCAGCCGGCCCGATGGCGATCACCAGGTCGTTCAGTTTGGTGCTTTCCACCATCCTTTGCTGGTTGGGTGTCCTTGCCCTGATCAGGCTGCCTTCGCGTCCGTGGACCAGAATATCCTCACCCCCCGGAAAGGTGGGCGGAGTATAGTCCTCCCCATTCGATCCTAGTATCATCTGAATGTCGGAATGGGTAACCTTGTGAAACCGGTCGAAATGCATCAGCAACAGGTGAAATTTTTCGTCAAAATCATTCACATCCTTCTCATGCCCGATCACCTTCACCATCTCCCCCCTGGATATGATCTTCAACTTGGGAAAGAATGATTTCAGGTAGTCCAGGTTTGCCTCATTCACACCAAAAATCTCTACCGGGTCATAGGGAGTTAAACTTAAAATTCGTTCTGCCATTATCTATAAAATTACCGACATTTACCTGTTATCCTTATCTTTATGAGAATACGCCAAAAAAAGTGCTGAATTACATCCTGATAATTACTACTTTTGATTGGCAAAAATACTGTTTTTTTACTTCCTTTTATTTCCGGGTTATCCGGGTATGAATATGGCAATTATCACATTAACAAGTGATTGGGGTACAAAGGATCATTATGCCGGTGTTGTTAAAGGAGTAATTCTTCAACAATTGCCCGATGCCACCATTATTGACATTTCGCATGAGATTCCGGCATTTACCCTTCATCATGCCTCTTTTGTGGTCCGTAACACTTACCGTTATTATCCTCCCGGCACCGTACACATCATCGATCTCAACTCCGACACTCCGTTAAAGAACAAGTATTCCATCGTTGTGAAGGACGGACAGTATTTTATCGCAACCGATAATGGTTTGTTTGCCCTTACCTTCGAACAGGGGCCCGACCGCATTCTTGAAATTATTGTTCCTGATAACCTTAAAAACAGCACTTTTATTGCCAGGGACCTGTTTGCACCTGTCGCCTGTCACCTGGCCAGGGGTGGCTCTCCCGACGATGTTGCTGTTGAAAAGAACCGGATGGACCAGAAAGTTTCCTTTATTCCTACCACAGAGCCCAATGTTATCCGGGGTCAGGTTATTTATGTTGATTCCTATGAAAACGTGTTTACCAACATCAGTATGGCTTTATTCGAGCAGGTTGGCAGGGGAAGGCCGTTTACCATATATTTTAAGACCGACGATTATTATTTTCCTAAGATAAACAGGTATTACGGAGAGGTGGGGGAAGGAGATATCCTGGCAATCTTCAGTACGGCGGGCTTGTTGCAGATCGCCATCAACAAGGGGAACGCCGCCAGTTTATTCAATCTGCATGCCGATGCCATGGTGCGTGTTGAATTCCATGACTGATTCCTTTCATCCGGTTCAATAAAATGTACTATTTTTGCGCCTCGAAATAAGGTAAAACAATATGTTTACCCTCTTTAAAAAGGAACTCAATTCTTTCCTCAACTCGCTCATCGGGTACATTGTGATCACAGTGTTTCTGCTGACAACCGGGCTGTTTCTCTGGGTCTTTCCATTGGATTTCAATGTGTTGGATACCGGATATGCCAATATTAACGGGTTGTTCATGATCGCTCCCTTCGTTTTCCTTTTCCTGATCCCGGCTATTACCATGCGTTCTTTCTCGGATGAAAGAAAAAGCGGGACCATCGAGATCCTGCTTACCCAGCCCCTTTCGGATATGGCGATCATACTGGCCAAATACCTGGCAGGCGTTGTCCTGGTCCTGTTTTCACTGATACCAACACTCCTCTATGTGCTTACCGTTTACCTGTATGGGCTTCCCAAAGGCAATATTGATATGGGCGGGACCTGGGGATCCTTTATCGGGTTGTTTTTCCTGGGAGCAACCTTTGTTTCAGTGGGTGTGTTTATTTCGTCACTAACTGATAATCAGATCATCAGCTTTATCATCTCGGTGTTTATCTGTATGTTTTCTTACCTGGGTTTTGAGTTTATCTATTCCCTCGACCTGTTTGGCCCCATCGATCTTTTCATACGCTCTCTTGGAATAAATTCGCATTATACTTCCATCAGCAGAGGTGTCATCGATACCCGGGACATCATGTACTTTCTCAGTTTCATCAGTATTTTTCTTTTATTGACCAAATTATCGCTGGAGAGCAGAAAATGGGAAAAATAGCCTGGAAAAAGAGGAAAGACAAGGGTGAGAGACCGGTCAGCCAGCGGAAGAACCTGAAGCGCCAGGGTTTGCTCCAACTCTCACTGGGGCTGGCCATTGTGATCCTGGTCAATGTCATTTCTTATTTTGTTTTTACCAGGGTTGACCTGACTTCAGAGAAAAGATACTCGCTGAACCCGGCAACCAGGAAGCTTCTTAAAAACCTGGATGATGTGGTTTTATTCAAGGTGTATCTGGAAGGGGAATTTCCTGCAGGATTTAAGCGGCTGCGAAATGAAACCAGGGAAATGCTGGATGAATTCAGGGCCTATTCCGACAATATTCAGTACGAATTCATCAATCCTTCCGCGGCAAAAGACAAAAAAGACAGGAATAACCTTTACCGGCAACTCGTGGAAAAAGGCCTGCAGCCCACCAACCTGCAGGTGAAAAATGATGACGGGACCTCCCAGCAGATCATTTTCCCTGGTGTGCTGATTTCATATAAAGGCACTGAGCTTCCGGTTCAACTGCTTATAAACCAGATAAATACACCTCCTGAAGCAGTGTTGAACA
>JAPLDE010000259.1:18945-52251 GCA_026391855.1 Bacteroidota bacterium
CAACCTGGCCAACACGATACGAAAACTGGCTTCGCCGGAGAAAAGAAAGATCGGCATCCTCACCGGTCAGGGAGAATTGCCCAACAATGAGCTGATGGATATCATGAACGCCCTGAGCGAAACTTACGAGGTGAGCAGGGTGAAGATAGGAAACCAGCTCAACAGCCTGCAGGAAAGGGATACACAGGACACCAACCATGTTTTCATCAAGAATAAGTTCAGGGCCATCATCGTTGCCAAACCCGATTCCATTTTTGATGAGAAGGATAAATTTCTTATCGATCAGTTTATCATGAGAGGCGGCCGAGTTCTCTGGCTGATCGACCCTGTTTTTGCCAGTATGGACAGCCTGCAGACATCCAATGAAACCATGGGGATCGCCCAAAACCTCGGGCTGGAAGATATGCTTTTCCACTATGGTGTAAGATTGAACTCCAATTTACTGCTCGACCTGAATGCCTGCCCTATACCCGTGAAAACAGGCCAGATAGGGAACCAGCCCCAGTTTGAATTTTACCCCTGGTATTTTTCCCCCCTGGTCGCCCCTACGATTAATCATCCTATTATTAATAACCTGAACGCCATTAAGTTTGAGTTTGTCAGTAGCCTCGATACCGTGGTAGCCGAACAGGTAAGGAAAACCATCTTACTGAAAACCTCCGGCTATACCCGATCCGTTAACGCCCCGGCTCTGATCAGCCTGGAATTATTGAAAAAGAAGCCTGATATCCGTAGTTATCCGGGTCCGCCAAGACCGGTAGCCGTCTTGCTGGAAGGAAAGTTCAGCTCTCTGTATCAACATAGAATTCCTCCTGAAATTGCTGAAAATAAGGGTATTGGATTTAAGGAACAGGGAGATAGCACCAAAATGATCGTGGTTTCGGATGGGGACATTATCAAGAACTTTTTTGATCATAAAAGAGGTGTCCCTTATCCATGCGGTTATGACAGGTACACCCGGGAAACCTTTGGTAATAAGGATTTTATCCTGAACTGCATGGATTACCTTTGTGATGATTCGGGCCTGATCAGTGTCCGTTCCCGTGAAGTCAAACTCCGGTTGCTCGATGGCAACAAAGTTCAGAAGGACAAGTTGTTCCTTCAACTGTTGAATATCCTCTTACCCATATTACTTGTTATCCTTTACGGTGTCTTTCAAACCTGGTCAAGGAGGAGGAGATACGGCATTACACACTGATATACAGTATTTTACAATAATAAATGAAGAAAAACAGGGTTGTTATAATTCTTACACTTTTATTGGCAGTGACTGCCGCAATTCTTCTTTTTTCGAGAAACAGCAGCACCCTGAAAAAAGAGACCACGAATTTTGCCGTTGACGATACCGCTACTATCACCCGGATTTTTATGGCGGACAAGGCCAGTCATACTGTTGAACTGGCCCGGTCGGATTCCGGAGGCTGGAGAGTCAACAAACAATATTGCGTCAGACCTGATGCCATAGAGATTCTGCTGAAGACCATGCTGAACGTGGATGTGATGGAACCTGTCGCCAAATCTTCCAGGAATACCATTTTAAAACGGATAGCCTCATCCGGAGTCAAGGTTGAGGTTTACCAGCATGTTTTTCGCATCGATCTGTTCGGTTGGATTCAGCTTTTCCCCCATGAAAAAAGGACAAGGGTTTATTATGTCGGGAGTGCTACTCCAGACAACCTGGGAACCTATATGATCATGGAAGACACTGATATCCCGTATATTACATTTATTCCGGGTTTCAGGGGCTTTATTTCTGTCCGTTATAGCCCACGGATTGAGGATTGGAGGGACCATACGGTTTTCAACACCGCCATTGCAGACATCAAATCGGTCAGGATTGATCATGTCGAAGTACCCGGCTTTTCTTTAGAGGTTGACAGGGCAGGCGAGCGGGCCTTTTCCCTGAAGAGCCTTTACTCAGGGAAAGCCATCTCTGATTATGATACCATGAAGGTGCTTGAATTCCTTTCAGCCTTCAGTAATATTAAGTTTGAAGCATTAGTTAACGGTTTTTCCAGGCAAAAAGTCGATTCTATTTTGGGTTCAAAGCCATTCCATATTATAACCCTCACCCAGAAGAACGGTAAGGTCATCACGGTGAAGACCTTCCACCGGGTTAATCCTGACGGAGAGTCGGAAGTTGACGGAAGCCAGGTTCCCTACGACAGGGACAGAATGTATGCGCAGATCAATGACAGGAAAGAGTTGGTGTTGATCCAATTCTTTGTTTTTGATTACATTGTCAAGCCCATTAGCGATTTTCTGAAGGCCCCGGCAAAGACGAACAGTCATTTGCCCAACTGATTTAAACGAAAAATGCAATGGGATTTCAATCCTTAGCCTTTTTGCTCCTTTTTCCTGTTACGTTGTTGTTGTATTATTTAGCTCCCTTCCGTTTCCGGTGGGCTGTTTTGCTGGCTGCCAGCTTCGTTTTCTACGGATGGTACTCCCCCTCGCTTTTATTGTTAATGCTGGGTCTTGTAAGCCTCAACTTCGGAGCCGGCAGCCTGATAGAGCAATACCCGCTGAAAATTGGTCCGAGAGTCTTTCTGATTGCCGTTTTCCTGAACATTATCACCCTGGTTTTCTTTAAATACCTAGGTTTCCTCACCGTAAACCTTTTGAGCCTTGCTTCCCTCCTTCATTGGAATTATCCGGTTAATTTGCTGTCCTTCCTCCTTCCGGTCGGGCTTTCTTTCATGGTCTTCCAGCTATTGGCCTACCTCATCGAGGTGAAAAGAGGCACCATCTATTCGGAGAATCATTTCGGGATCTTCTCCTTGTATATTCTTTATTTTCCAAAAGTTACAGCAGGGCCTATCGAAAGACCTAATCACCTGATTCCTCAGTTCAGAATGAGGTACCCCATTGATCCTAAATTACTTACAAGTGGATTGTTGTTAATGGGCTGGGGCTTTTTCAAGAAGATTGTGGTAGCCGACCGACTTGCCCTGATAACTGCTCCTGTATTTGATCAACCTGACCAGTATAGCGGGTTGCCCGCCTTCCTGGCTGTTGTATTATATTCTTTTCAGATCTATGCTGACTTTTCAGGGTATACCGACATTGCCCTTGGAAGCTCGTTAATGTTTGGGATACGGCTCACCCAGAACTTTAAAACTCCCTATTTTTCAAGGAGTATACAGGAATTCTGGACCCGTTGGCATATCACCCTTTCTACCTGGCTCAGGGATTATCTTTTCCTTCCCGTTTCCTATTCCACATCACGAACGCTCAAACAAAACCGGACCTTGGGTATCCCTACCGACTATGTCATCTATGCTTTTGCCACCATGGTTACCATGTTGTTATGCGGATTGTGGCACGGGGCCGGCTGGACATTTATCATCTGGGGCGGTTTGCACGGGATCTATCTTGTAACCGGGTTTATTTCCAGGAAAATAAAGAAAAAGCTTAACCATGCCCTGCAATGGAAGAAGGATAATTTTCTGCGCACCTCCTGTGACAGGGGAGTGGTGTTTTTGCTGGTGAGCTTCTCCTGGATATTTTTCAGGTCGGCTTCCCCGGGACAAGCCTGGAACATGATCATCCGCATTTTTTCTCCGGGTACCAACTGGATAAACACCGGGTTTATCAAAGATTGGAATACAATATTGATTACATTGCTATTCCTGGGTTTCCTGATACTGATGGACTGGATGGGCAGGCGGGACGGGATTTGCGCTTTGGTCGCCAAAAGCCCGGTCTTGTTCAGGTGGGCTTTCTATTTGCTTTTGCTCTGGTCGGTATTGATATTCGGCAGGTTTGGTGAGGCTCAGTTTATCTATTATCAATTCTGATGAAGAAATTCAGTGTAAAGCTTTTTCTCTTCATCCTGCTGAACGGAGGGGTTGCCCTGGGCCTGCTTGAATATATCTATTTGCAGGACAATGATATAGCTGCTTCTCCTGCCGTCACTGAATCTGTTCTCCTGAGTACTGGGACCAACTGCCGTTACCCGGTCCTGGTAATGGGGTCATCCCATGGAAGGAACCTTACCAGGGGTCCGAATCATACCGTTCTGGAGCATTTTCTGAAGAGGCGGGTCGGCACTATCGCTCAGTCTGCTGCCGGAGTGGTTCCTGAGTATTTGTGGTTACAATATTTTTATAATGCTGGTAACCAGACAGATACTATTCTTTACGTGATAGATCCGTTTATGCTATATTCGCCAAAATGGAATGAGGGGCTGTACTTTTTAACCGATGAACCCTTCCGTTGGGACTTTTTCCGGTTGTTGCTGTTTTCGCGGGTGGATGCCGGAGTTATCTATAATTATGTGCAGTCGAAGTTTACCACCCCCTGGAAGGAAGAAAAGGGAATGAAGGTACAGCCGGAAGATGGATCACTGGAAAGAATTGATCCTAGGGCTGTTAACAGCAGATTGAAGGTGTTGTTCCCGGATGGGATAAGTGAGACGGCTTTCCTGAAATATGCGCGGGTCCTGAAACGTACCGTTCAGTTGGCTAACAGTCATCAATCCGGGGTGATTTTTATTATTCCGCCCGGCCTGTTGGGAAATCTGCCCGGAAAGGACAGACTGGTTTTCCTGCTTGAGGATTTGAAAAGGAATGGAAAATGCTCATTCTTTGATTTTTCAGACAGCCTGAAGGGGCCGGAACTTTATTACAATCACGATCATCTTAATATCCGCGGATTGAAGAGGTATCTCGACAATTGCTTACCTTTGGCCCTCCAAAACAGACCATGACGGCAAACCGGAGAACCTTATATATTAAAGGAATAGTCCTTCTTTTTTCCGTGGCATTCCTGTTATTAAGATTTCCATTAAAGATTCCCGTTTTCGGCCCGTCCATCCTGTTACTGTTTGTAATCCAATTAATTGACTTAAAAAAACTTGTTTGGTCTCCCGTGATGATATGGTATATACTTACATCTATTTGCCTGATCTATCCTTATTTGTTCCTGACCGAAGCGGTGGTGTATCTTCCCAGGGCTGAAGCAGCCAACGCCCTGTCAGCGGGACTTGCCTTCTGGATGTTGATCTCACTGCTAAAGGACCGGAACGATCTTTCTCTTTTCCTTCAGTGGTTGCTCAGGGGTATCCTGATATCAGGCACGTTAACCACCTTGTTGGGTTTTGTAAAATTCGACATTTATCTCAGGGTGTATGAATTGCTTTTCTTAACCACACCAGGAGAGACTTATGCCATAGGCACGTCACTGATTGCAGATTATAACCTTTATGCAATGGGTGGATTGGTGACCTGTTTGGCAGCGTATTTTCTATTCCGGCGGGAAAACAGAAAATTGTTGAGAGCTGTTTATATTATCTTGTTGGCTTTGAATGGAATAAATGTGTTTTTAGCGGGTTCAAGAATGGGATTGATCTGGTTGGTATTGTTCAGCGTTGTATTAACCCTGCTGGTTATCCGCCGCTATATAATCATGCGGCTGAGCAAACTCAGCCGCAGTTTAATTGTGGGTCTGGCCCTTTTTGCGGCTCTCATTGCAGGGCTTAATTTTTTCTGGTATTACGGCCTTGACAAAGGAGTCAAACGGAAGGTAGTTTCAGCAATGGGTTATGATCCGGGTACTTTTTGCATCAATTATGCCGGGTTCAGTCACCGGTACGGAACCATACTTTATCCGTTGAGTTCTCCTAAACCTGTCAACGACAGACTATTGTACCCCGAAGAGATAAAATCACTGGGAACACCAAAGTCTATTTCCGTGTCCACCTATGCTTCACGTATTGACCGCTGGAGATATGGATTCCAGTTGTTCAACCGTGCATCGTTCAAAGAACAGTGGTGGGGTGGCGGGTTCGATTATCTAAAGGACTTTGTTTTCCAGTTCCAATACGTAGCGGTTGATGAAGAATATCCGAAAAACCCGGTCGTATCTTCGCTGTTATACGCAGGCCTTTTCGGTACGCTTATCCTGCTGATCTTCATCGGCAGGGGGATCAGTCTGTATTGGAAACACCGGAACCAGGCAAGACCGTTTATTATTATTTATCTGGTCGTTATGTGTTTTTTAATGACAAACTTCAATTCAGTCTTTTCAGATAAATTTTCAATCCTGTTCCTGATCCTGCCCTTCCTGTTTGATAATTTTGCCGACCCCGTTTACCAACCTGAGGAATAACCGACAGCTGTTCTGATGAATTTTACCAGGGAATATTTTAATAGCTCAATATTTATAAAGAATGTAATGACCTTATTACCAGGGACATTACTTTCACAGGCGATACCGGTTGTTTTTTCGATCATATTGGCCCGGATTTATTCTCCGGATCTTTTTGGTACATATTTCCTGTTTACCTCCATCCTGGGACTGGCCATTATCTTTTCAACGGGTAAGTATGAGTTGGCCATTCTGATCCCGGAATCCGACAAAGAAGCCAGCAGAATAATCGGGGTGGCACTTACTACATGCCTGGTATTCAGCTTTTTATTGTTAATTCTTTGTGTTCTTTTTAATGGAATAATTGTAGCTCTTTTTAAAACGCCTCATTTTGGAATATGGCTGGTCCTGTTGCCGTTCTCCCTGTTTTTCTCGGCCGGGAATGAGATCTTTTACTACTGGCATAACCGGAGGAAAAGGTACCCCGTATTATCATGGTCAAAGATCATCCAGGCTTTTTCCTCATCTGTTTTACAACTTATACTGGGATTGATGATCCTGGGGGTAACCGGACTGATCGCCGGACTGATCCTGGGCCAGGCCATTTCTTTCTTTTTCCTTTTATGGAAATACCTCAGGAAAGACAGTCCTGACTTTCGAATCCGCCTTTTTACCGGTTACCGGCCCGTTGCCCGGAAATACCTGAATTTTCCAAGGGATATTGCAGTTGCTTCCTTCATTAATGAGGCGGCCAACCAATTGCCCAATATCTTCATGACCCGTTACCTGGGCCAGACCGTTGTAGGTCATTACGGATATGCCCAGCGGACGGTAAGGACACCAATTGGTGTTCTTTCTAACGCATTTTCAGATGTTTACAAGTCAAGGGCATCTGAAGAGTTTATTACTGAGGGAAATGTGCGGAGGATTTTCCTGAGGACAATGAAGACACTTTTCCTGGTGGCTATTGGCCCTTTTACAGCTTTATTCTTGCTGGCTCCCATCCTCTTCTCCTGGCTATTCGGGGAGGCTTATGCCACTTCCGGTATCTATGCCCGTGTGTTCAGTATCCCTCTCTTTTTCAGTTTTGTCATCAGCCCGCTGACATCCACCTTCTACATTATTAATAAGACAACCAGGTATCTTTTTGTTCAGGTGGCCAGCCTTGTCCTTGTAATCCTTGCGTTGATCGGCGCTTACCTCCTTTCAAAAGATCCCCTGGTCATGGTCATATTCCTGGCCGGGGCCATTACTCTAACCAACCTCCTGGCCCTGGGCATGCTTATTTTTTATGTCAACAGGGTCCATAATAACCCGGTTAAACCCCTAAATAAGCCAGGATGAACATACCGCTGACATCTCGTAATAACCTGTTGATCATTGGGTTAGCAGTTATTCTGTCCCTCTCTGTTCTTGCCCTCATGTTCCCCTACCGCATCAGCCTCTTCCAACCATTGGTATGCCTCCTCTTTGTCAGCTTCCTGTTTGTCAGGCGTAAGATTCAACTGACCTGGATGATCATCCCTTTTCTGGTCATTGGGGCTCTGTATGGGATCCCCTTCTTGTTTAGCTATAATTTTGCCGGAGGTGTTGCCACCCGTGATTTTGTGAACATGTTGTCGGTGAGCCTGTTAGCCCTGCTCTTCTTTAATATTATCACGGAGGAACAGGATTGGAACACCTTCTTTTCAACCTTCAGCAAGATAGTGGTTGTGATCACTACCCTGGTTTCGGTGATTGGGTTCATCAAGTTCCATTACCTGATGCGAGGGTGCCAGTTCAGTTTCTTTACCGGAGACGGAGAAGACTATCAGAACGGGACCACCCTGGTTTACGACTATAATTATTATGCACTGGGTGGCATTATCGGGGTCCTTTTCTGTTTTTCACTCATGAAAAGGTACCGGGCCGGCACACCCAAAGTATACCTTGCTGTCATGGGAATGATCAACCTGATGAATGTGCTTCTCAGTGGATCGAGAAGAGGATTTATGCTGATGATGATCATTATCCTGGTTTACATTGCTGAGGCGATCTTCAGAATGATCACCAGGAGGATCTCCAAAACGGCATTGACCATTTTCATTGTCAGCGCGGCCCTTTCCGTTTGTTCTGTGTTATTGGCTTTTTCTTATGTGGTGAGGACGGATATTCAGCAGAAACAAAGGGTTGCAGTCAGCCTGAGAAATGCCCCTGGCCCTTGCCAGGTTAACCTTCCGGTATTCAACGGTCTTTTTTCCTTCAGCCCCATCAGCAAATATATATAAGTACTTTGTTTCTAAGGAGTTACTCGATTTTGAAAAACAAAAGAAAACCCTATATGATCAGCGAAGGGAAAAATGGGCATACTCCATTGAGCTGTTCAACGCTTTTCCCCGGACACAAAAGATCTGGGGTGAAGGATTTCATTACCTGAAACAGTTTGAGGAAAAATTTCAGAAAGAAGAGAAGGTTCAGGACTATCCTCATAATTACCTGCTTTCTGCTTTGCTGTATTCAGGACTGCTGGGAATGGTTGTTTTTGTTATATACCTTATTTTATGTGGGTTATTATATCTGAAGCACATTAAAAAGATAAGCGTACTGTTTTGGATCTTTTTGATTACCCAGGTATTTGCCTTTACCAGCGGAAATTCTATTTTTACAGAGAAGCTGAGTTGTTTTTTACTGGTTGTTCCCTTTCTGATTGAAAAAGTGTTCGCTGAATCAAAGGAAACCGTAAAGATTAGCAAGTCATGAAGCCTGATGTGATCTCCATCGTCCTCAATAACTTCGTAAACGATGCCAGGGTGCTGAAGGAAGCATTAACCCTGAAAGGGGAAGGTTACCGGGTGAAGGTAGTGTGTTTGCACGACAGTGGACTGGCAGAGAAAGAAACCGTTGAAGGGGTTGATGTTCATCGTATAAAAATGATTACCAGGAAGTTGCCATCCAATATCATTTTTTCAGTCTTTAAATACCTTGAATTTGGAATAAAAGTAGTTTTTCATCACTTCAGGGCCGGCATTTATCATTGTCATGACCTGAATGTGTTACCGGTTGGCGCTTTTATTAAAGTATTGAGGGGTAGAAAGATACGCCTGATTTATGATGCCCATGAACTGGAGACTGAACAGGTCTCCAATCAGGGGAAGTTGGAGCATAGATTATCGGTTTGGCTCGAGAAACAACTGGTAAAAAAGGTCGACAGGATGATTACCGTTTCCCCGGCGATTGCGGAAGAATATTCCAGACGACTGAGTGTTCCTTTGCCGGAACTGATTCTGAATTGCCCTCCATACCAGCGGTTTACAAAAACCAGCACAATTCAGGACAAGCTTAACCTGCCACCGGGAACAACCCTTTTTCTTTACCAGGGAGGCCTTAGTGCAGAAAGAGGAATTGAAAACATGCTGGAAGCATTCAGCCAGGTCGCCTGGCCCGGAAGTGCCCTGGTGGTAATGGGTTACGGTCCGCTTGAGAAGCTGGTGCTGGAATATTCAAAGCAATGCGACCGTATTTTCCTCCTACCGGCAGTGAGTCAGAGGGAGTTGCCATCATACACATCATCAGCGGATTACGGGATTTTGTTCTATGAAAACACCTGCCTGAATAATTATTATTGCCTGCCCAACAAATTATTTGAATACCTGATGTCGGGTGTTCCTGTTCTTGTTTCCCCTCTGTATGAACTGAAGAAGATCGTTGAATCCAATCACCTTGGGTTGATCGCACGTGCGCCTTCGGTTGAAGGGATGAAGGAGGTCATATTGGCCACCCGCTCATTCGATATTCAGCTTTTCAAAGACAACATAATGGAATTCAATAAGATATACAATTGGGAAAACCAGGCTGCAACCCTCATCAAATTATATAAAACGTTATGTGCGGAATAAGCGGGATCATCAGGATGGATAATGGTGAAGCCGGTATGACGGATATCCGGCGGATGAACGATACCATCCGTCACCGGGGACCGGATGGAGAAGGCTTTTTCATGGAGGGAAATTTGGCGTTGGGACATCGCCGACTGGCTATAATTGGGCTGGGACCCGAGGGTTATCAGCCTATGGAACTGGCTGATAATTATGTTGTTACATACAATGGTGAAATCTATAATTATATTGAGATCGGGAAAGAGCTGCAAGCAGCCGGTTACCAGGTTTCGTTTCAATCCGATACGGAAATTTTACTGAAAGCATACGACCATTGGGGTGTTAACTGTCTGCAGCACTTCAACGGGATGTGGTCATTCGCCCTTTATGACAGACGGAATCGGATTCTTTTCTGCAGCCGCGATCGTTTCGGTGTTAAACCATTTTATTATACAACCCGGAATAACCTTTTCCTTTTTGGTTCGGAAATTAAACAGTTGCTGGCGGTCACCGGTCATTCCCGTGTGAACCGGCGGGTGTTGCTCGATTATCTGGTTACAGGTTTTGAAGACCACCGTGAAGATTGTTTTTTCGACGGGATCAGTAAACTTCCTGCTTCTCATTACCTTCTCTATGATCTTGAAAATCATTCATTTAGAATTGAAAAGTATTATCAGTTGGAGGGTAATGATTTTTCACTATCGCATAAGCAGGAAGATAAACTGAGTGCATTCAGCTTTTTACTCGGGGATGCCGTCAGGTTGCGCTTAAGGAGCGATGTAAAGGTGGGCACCTGTCTGAGCGGCGGACTCGACAGCTCAGCCATTGCCAGCCTGGCAGCCGGTCTTTACCGGGCAGCCAATATTGATCCTTTTACAGCCATCCATGCCAGATCGGTGGAAAAAGATACCGATGAAAGCCCGTTTGCAGCTGAAGTGGCTGGGAGATCGGGAATGAACCTGATGATCACAGAACCATCTTACGGGGAGTTGATTAGTGAATGCGACCGCATAATCGGTGTTCTGGAAGAGCCCTTCGGAAGTCCTTCCATCCTTATGCAATCCTATGTGATGCAGGCTGCCGGGGCGAATAAAATCAAAGTGCTGCTCGACGGGCAGGGAGGCGACGAGCTCCTTCTCGGGTATGAACGGTATTTTACCAGCTACCTTAAACAGTTTCCATTAGGGCAAAAACTGAAGGCTTTCCGGCAGCTTAGCCGGCATTCAAGGCTGAGCCTCAGGGAATTGCTGTTATATTATATGTATTTCTCCATTCCTTCAATCCGGGAAAAACGCCTTAGGGACAGGTTCAGTTTTCTAAGCAATAGTGCGCTGCAAGATGTTGACTTTGATCTTCTGAAAGAAGTGAACATGACGGGAAAGGATATCCGGCAAATGCAGGTTCAGGAGATCACCCGGTTCCAGCTTCCCCACCTCTTGAAATATGAGGACAGGAACTCTATGTCATTTTCTGTTGAAGCCAGGCTGCCTTTTCTCGATTACAGACTGGTGGAATTCTGCCTTTCTCTTGATACCGGGTTGAAGATCAGCAAGGGTTGGTCAAAATATATACTCAGGAAAAGCATGGAGGGAAGACTGCCGGATTCCATCGTATGGAGAAAAAATAAATTCGGGTTCGAAGCCCCAAAGAAATGGCTGAACAATAACAACTTACAGTTTACTACCTCCATTCAGGAGTCGGAGATACTGGCGAAACTCATACGGGTAAAACCTCAGCACTTTGATGACCCGGCCGTATTATGGAGATTGTTTAATATTGCACGCTGGGAAAAGATCTTTTCTGTCAGATCGGATGGATGAAGAATAAAGTCTGCCATATCACCACTGTTCACCCTACCATGGATGACCGCATCTTTTACAAAGAATGTGTCGCACTGGCAGCGGCAGGGTTTGAGGTTACATTGATTGGACCGGATTGTGAAAATACTGTAATACAGGGAGTTAAAATAGTTTCTTTACCCCGGTTCACTTCAAGGCTGGCTCGTTTTATTAAGGGAAACTATCTTGCTTTTACCTATGGAGCCCGTTCTGGTTGCTCACTGGTTCATTTTCACGATCCGGAATTAATGCCGTCAGCGGTGCTGATGAGGTTATCAGGAAAGAAAGTGATCTATGACGTTCATGAGAACATTTCTCAGCAAATCAGGTATAAACCATGGTTGAAACCACCCTGGCTGAGGTTGGTTGTATCCTGGCTGACCAGGCAGATGGAACAGTTTTGCTGCTTGTTTTTCCAGGGGATAGTGACTGCAACTGAGGATATCTCATTGCAATTCAATCCGTTAAAGACAGTTGTTGTGAGAAATTTCCCATTGATGAATTGGGTGGATGCTATTAAAACCAACCCCTCCGGTTCGGAGAAAACCTGCCTGGTTTATGCCGGAGGGCTGACCAGGATAAGGGGGATCAAAGAGATCATAGAAGCGGTAGGGAGGGTGAATGAACCCCTGGAACTGTGGTTAATGGGAGATTTTGAAAGTGAAGATTATATGAAAGAATGTGCTTCCATTTCCGGGTGGGAGAAGGTTAAGTATCTGGGAATGTTGCCGTTGAAACAGGTTTATGAAAACATTGCCCGTGCCGATATTGGTTTTGCCATGCTTTACCCGGCAGTGAATTATCTGCGGAGTCTCCCGGTGAAAGCCTTCGAATACATGGCATTCGGGAAACCAATGATCATGTCGGATTTTCCATACTGGCAGGAAGTATTCGGGTCTGCTGCCCTGTTCGCCTCCCCCGAAAATGTTGAGGACATTGCTGAAAAAATTCGTATCTTGCTTTATGATAAACCATTACGTCAAAGGCTGGGAGAGCACGGAAGGAAAATAATACAGCAGGAATTCAGCTGGGAAGCAGAGAAAAACAAACTGACCGGATTATATAGCCGTCTTTTGTATGAAAATTGAAAGAATAAACTCCGGCACCATTCAGGCCTTCGAAGAAGCCGCCCTGAAATATGGTAAGGCATTCGTCCACCCGGTCTGGCTGTCGTTGTATGATTCAGGGATTCAACGGTATGGGATCTTTGACGACGGAAGTAAACTGGTTGGAGGATTTATTTTGCAGGAGAAATCATTTCCTGGGGGCGTATTCTATAAAACCCTTCCGTTTACACCACATAACGGGCTGTTTATTAATAATCTATCAAAAAACAATGCGACCAGGATAGGATATGAGAAAAAGATACTGGAAGCCATGGCCATTTTACTTGAAAGACCGGCTTTATCTATAAAGTCTTTTTCATTTCCTCAACATATTATTGATTTCCAGCCTTTTATCTGGAATCACTATAAAGTGAATCCAAGATATACCTATATCATTGACCTCTCGCAACCCGTCGGCCTGATCCGTCAGAATTTAGCCGGTGAAAGAAGAAATGATTTGAACAAGGCCGATAAAGACCAGGTGTTTTCAAAGAAAAATGATGACCCTGCAAAGGTTGTCCGGCTGATCATGAATTCCTTTGCCAGGAACAAGGCGGAAATCAGCCATACCCAGGTCGAACGGATAGTGAATGAGCTGACTGAAAAAGGGTTAGGTTTTTCATACACGGCTTATTGGCAGGAGAAACCGGTAGCGACGGCCTATTGTATCTTTGACCGGGAAACTGCCTATTATATCCTTGGGGGGTACGATGAAAAAAACAGACATAAAGGAGCGGGTGCGCAGGCATTGTGGCTGAGTATCCTTCATGCGCAGGAACTCGGTCTGGGATGGTTCGATTTCGAAGGGTCGATGATCCCTCCCGTTGAACACTATTTCAGGGGATTCGGGGGACAGATCATTCCTTTCTTTACCGTAAATAAAGCGCCTTTCCTGGTGGAATGCATTCTTAAGATCATGAAAAGAAGCCAGTTCTGAGATGAAAATCATTATTTCCCACGATATTGACCACCTTTCATTCCGCGAACACCTCAGTGACCTGTTCATCCTCAAGTATATAGTCCGGGCCAAGATCGAATGGCTGGCTGGTAAAATAGGGCTATCGGAACTATACAGACGCTTAATCAGGATCTTTTCAAATAAATTGCAAAACCTGGATGAGCTGATGGACTTTGACAAAGCCCAGAGTATCCCATCCACATTTTTTATAGGGGTTAATCAGGGAAAAGGGCTGAATTATCCGGCTCCGGAAGCAGAAAAATGGATAAGGAGGATAATGGATAATGGGTTTGAGATTGGAGTGCATGGTGTTAACTATGAGAATATCAATGAAATAAGAAAGGAATACGAACGATTTATCCGGTATTCCGGAAAAAAGAAGGCCGGGACCAGAATGCATTACCTGAGAATGGACAAACATACATGCGAGCATCTTTCCGATTGTGGATATATTTATGATTCAAGCCTTTATGAAATGAAGCCTCCTCATTTTTATGGGACATTATGGGAATTTCCTCTCCATATCATGGATTCATATATTATTGAAGCCGGAGGCTATTTTCAAAAACGCAAGCTGGCGGAGGCCAGGGAAGTTACCCGGCAAAGAATAAGCCTGGCTGCTGAAAATAAAGTTGAGTATCTGACGGTTGTTTTTCATGACATTTATTATGCGGATACATTTATCACCTGGAAGCAATGGTATGAGTGGCTGATCTCCTACCTGAAGAAAGAGGGTTTTGAATTTATTTCTTATGATAATGCAGTTAAAGAGCTGAATACCAGGTTATAATCATATGTTATAGTGTTGAAAAAAGGGGATATCAGGGTTAGTGTTATTATTCCATGCCGGAATGAGGCGGATCATATTTTGTCATGCCTTGATTCAGTGTGTGCCAATGATTACCCTCACCATTTACTGACAGTAATGGTAGTAGACGGAATGAGCCTGGATGGGACCAGAGAAATAATCACGACCTGTTCGGAACGTTATTCTTTTATTCATCTTATTGATAATGAGAATTATACTACTCCTTATGCTCTTAACCTGGGAATAAAAAATACGGAGGCTGACATATATATCATTTTAAGTGCCCATGCTGAGATCGATACCGACTATATCAGAAGATGCGTGGAAGTGTTGAGTGAGGCGCCTGCTTATGTGGGTTGCACCGGTGGTTTTATGGAGGCTGTGTACTACGATGAGCTGACCCGGTCGATCAGCAAAGCCATGTCGTCTTCGTTCGGGGTGGGAAATGCCTATTTCAGGACAGGACAGAAGGAGGGATATGTTGACACCGTTGTTTTCGGGGCTTACAAAAAGGAGGTGTTTGACATTGCCGGTTTTTTTGACGAATCCCTGGCCAGGAACCAGGATGATGAATTCAGTTACCGGCTGATCAAAAAAGGGTTTAAAATACTGCTGAAAAGGGAGATCCATTCCCGTTACCATGTTAGGGCATCCTTTATAAATCTTTTCAAGCAGTATTATCAATATGGTTACTGGAAAGTAGTTGTAAATTGCAAACATCACACAATCACCACACTAAGGCAACTTGTACCTGCGTTTTTTGTCTTGTTTGTAACTTTTGGAGCATTATTAAGTCTGATCAATATGAGTTTTGCAATTTTTTTTGCGTCGGTGCTGGCATTCTATGTAATTTTAAGCTTCGTAAGCGCTTTACGGGCTGCCGGAAACGGAGAGAAGATCCCGGACATCATGATCTCATACTGGATACTGCATATCAGTTACGGTTTGGGTTACTGGGAAGGGATCTGGAAGATCATGGTACTGGGTCGGCAACCGGCAGGGCGTCAGAAACTTACCAGGTGACAATATAATAACCAGGGAATGACCCGTTCGGAAATAAATCAGCGTTTGTATTATTATTTATTCCTGGCCTTGGCGTTTGCTATCCCATTATACGACCGCCTGGTCGTATTGATCATTTCCCTGCTTTTTCTCAACTGGCTGGCAGAAGGAAGGTTCAGGGTACGTTTCCGAAGAGCCTTCAGCGAAAGGAAACGATTATGGATGTTGTCGTTCAGCGCCTTATACCTGGTTTACTGTGCAGGTCTGGCCTATTCCCACAATCTGGCTTATGGTCTTTTTGACCTGGAAGTGAAACTGTCCCTGCTGGTTTTTCCGCTCATTTTCTCCACTCTTGATTATTCCCTCTTTAACGAAAAACGGATTACCACATTTTTTCATTCCTACTTGCTTGGATGCGTGGTAATTACGCTGATTCTTCTGATCCATGCGCTTCAGAATTATTTCCAGAGCAATTCAATGGTGGAGTTTTATTATGACAAACTCTCAGCTTACCAGCATCCGAGTTATTTCTCGATGAATCTGAACTTTGGAATCGCCCTGATTATCATTCTATTGATCAGGCATTGGAATGAAATGCCCAACTGGATCAGGACGTTTCTGATCTGCCTGATCCCTTATTTCTTTATTATTATCATTCTGTTATCTTCAAAAGCCGGGATTATCAGTCTGCTTATGATCCTGATAATCAGCCTTTCATCACTGATCATATATAAGAAGGAGTATATGATCGGCCTGTTGTTCTTTTTCATGATCCCTTTCAGTTTTCTGGGTGCTTACTATATGTTTCCCACTTCGTTTTACCGCCTGGCAGTGGCCAAGGATTATGTGTCGGGAAACATTCCGCTGGATGTTACCAGCGACGATGGAACCAACGAAAGGATACTGGTATGGCGATCGTCGGTTGAGATTTTTAAAGAACATCCGGTCTTTGGAGTAGGTACCGGGGATGTAAAGGATCTTTTGATGAAGAAATATGAGGAGAACCATATTACAGCTGCGGTAAATAAAAGGCTGAATGCCCACAACCAGTATTTTCAGACCCTGTTATCCCTGGGTTTGCTTGGGTTACTGATCCTTGTATTCCTGCTGTTGTTCCCCATGATCGACGCCGTGATGAGGAAAGACCTGCTGTATTTTCTCTTCCTGATGATAGTGGTGGTTAACTTCACCGGTGAATCCATGCTTGAAAGACAGGCTGGGGTGGTGTTTTACAGTTTCTTTAACGCTTTTCTTTTCTTTGTCCGGCAGGACAATGCCCTTTCCTCAAGAAAATCCCTTTCTCCGAAGAACTGACAGGGTCATGCACTGTCAGGATTAACAGGTTAACCTGTAACGAAAAAACCCTGTCAGGGATGAATCCCTGACAGGGTTTGTAAGCTAATTCAAAGACTATACGTGTCCCTGGGCTAACATTGAATCGGCGATCTTTACAAAACCACCGATGTTTGCACCTTTTACGTAGTTTATGAAACCATCAGGCTCAGTACCGTATTTTACACAGGTAGTATGAATGGCCTTCATAATGCCGTTCAGTTTGGCGTCCACTTCTTCTCTTGACCAGCTGAGTCTCATCGAATTCTGGCTCATTTCGAGACCTGATGTAGCTACACCGCCTGCATTGGCAGCTTTGCCCAATCCGTAGAGGATCTTCTTTTCGATGAATACTTCTACTGCTTCAGGTGTAGAAGGCATGTTGGCTCCTTCTGAAACGCAGATACAACCATTGGCTACCAAAACCTTGGCGTCATTCTCGTTCAGTTCATTCTGGGTTGCACATGGCATGGCAATGTCGCACTTGATTCCCCAAGGGGTTTTACCTTCGTGATATTCAACACCATATTTGGCGGCATATTCCTGAATTCTGCCTCTCTTATCATTCTTCAGCCACATAATGTAAGCCAGTTTTTCTTTGTCAATACCAGCCGGGTCATGGATGAAACCGTTGGAATCTGACATGGTAACAACCTTACCGCCTAACTGGGTAACTTTTTCGCAGGCATATTGTGAAACATTACCTGAACCGGAGATAACAACTGTTTTTCCTTTATAATCCAGGTTGCGGGTTTTCAGCATTTCCTGAGCAAAATAAGTTGCACCATAACCGGTAGCTTCCGGACGGATCAAACTGCCACCCCATTCGAGACCTTTACCGGTAAGAACGCCGGTAAACTCGTTCCTGAGCCTCTTGTATTGACCGAACATGAATCCAATTTCCCTGCCGCCAACACCGATATCACCGGCGGGTACGTCGGTATCCGGACCAATGTGACGCTGGAGCTCTGTCATAAAGCTCTGGCAGAATTTCATCACTTCATTGTCAGATTTACCTTTGGGATCAAAATCGGAACCACCTTTTCCACCGCCCATGGGAAGGGTTGTGAGGCTGTTCTTGAAAATCTGTTCAAAGGCCAAAAATTTCAGAATACCCAGGTTCACGGTCGGGTGTAAACGCAGGCCTCCTTTGTAAGGTCCTATGGCACTGTTCATTTCAATTCTGAAACCACGGTTAACCATGAACTCACCCTTATCGTTCAACCAAGGGACACGGAACAGGATCACTCTTTCCGGTTCTACAATTCTATCAAGGATCTTACCATCCTTGTATTTGGGATGTTCTTCGATGTAAGGAATAATTGATTCAACAACCTCTTTTACTGCCTGGTGAAATTCAGGTTCTGCGGGGTTTTTAGCAATCACCTTTGCCATGAATTCGTTGACCTTCTGGTCGAGCACTTCTTTTTGCATAATTCCGATTATTTGTTTATTAAACGGGTTTTAAAAATCGCACAATTTTAGTTAAAATAATGATTGTCAAAGCAGTTTGAAAAATGTTTTTTCACTGAAATGCCTTATTTAGATTGGTTTTAAAAGATCAATGCAAGTATTTGATTATATGATGAATCGGTCACTTTTAAATGCAATACATCTATTTTACTGGATATGTTGTAGTGAAAGAATTCTGTAACTTCGGCAAATCTATCGCATTACTACCCGATTTATTATGGAAAATCAAGACAAAAACAGTATTCAAAACCAGGCCTCCGGTTCAGGTGATGAAAATATAAGGCTGGATTATGAACGCCTGAAGTTTGAAAACCGGGAAAGGCTCAAAGAGCTTTCGGCCCTGAACCGGACCACCAGTATTCTCCGCGAGGGAAAACCCGTAGATGAAACCCTGCAGCAGGTTTGTATGATCCTTCCCGCTGCCTGGCAGTATCCTGAGTATACAGCTGCCAGGATCAGGTATGGGGACAGCCAATATAAAACATCTAACCTATTCGAAACCAAATGGTTGCAGCAGCAGACTTTTGAAACTATCGACGGTATGAAAGGGGCCATCGAGGTATTTTACCTTAGTGAGTTCGTGAACATGGATGAAGGCCCGTTTATGAAAGAGGAACGTCACCTGATCAACAACCTGGCGGAGCTGATAACCGGTTACCTGAACAGCCTCAAAGCCTGTGCACTTATCTCCAGTGACCAATCGCAGGACACTTCGGCCGGACGTAGTTCAAAAAAGACAGAAACCGAAGGGTCGCCAAGCCGGCAGCTTCTTCGCAAGTTTTTGAATAAGAATAATATAGACAGGGACGTTTACCACGACCTGATGCTGTATAAGGTGAAAGAGATCCTCCTTATTGCCAACCTTTACGATGCCTACAGTATTGAAAAGGAGGGCAGGTTTTCAGAGTATGTACTGGGTGAATACCATACTCTTAACCTGACCTCCCTGCCAAGGATTACGGGGGTTTCTTCGATGGAAGAAGCTTTAAAGGAACTGGCTTCCAGGCACTTCGACCTGATCATCATCATGATGGGCGTCGACAAGATTACCCCGGTTGAGATCGCCAACAAGATAAAGATCGAATTTCCTTACATCCAGGTATTCCTGTTGCTGAATAATAACCAGGATATTGCCCTTGTAAAGCAAAAACCGGTCCTGTTTCAAAGCTTTGACAAGTCTTTTGTATGGAACGGCGATTCCAGGATCTTTTTCGCCATGATCAAATATGTGGAGGACAAGATCAACGTGGAAAACGATACAAAAGTGGGACTGGTAAGGGTCATCCTGCTCGTGGAGGATTCACCGGTGTTTTTTTCACGCTATCTTCCCATGTTCTATAATATTGTCCTGGAACAAACAAAGCGGATCATTGAAGATGTAAGTACTGATGAGCTATATAAAGTCCTCAGGCTGAGAGCAAGACCAAAGATTCTGGTTGCCACCAATTATGAAGAAGCCCTCCAGATCTTCGAGAAATACAAGGATTATCTGCTGTGCCTGATCACCGATATGAGATTTGAAAAGGAAGGGAAACTGGATGACAATGCCGGTGTAAAGCTCATCAATGAAATCCGGTCAAGGGTCGGGGATTTGCCTACACTCATCCAGTCTTCCGAAGAAGAGAATGCCCAGAAAGCATACGAATTGCGATCAAGCTTTATCAATAAGAATTCCGATACCCTTTCACAGGATTTCAGGAGTTTTATCACCCACTATCTCGGTTTTGGCAACTTTATATACCGCGACCAGGAAGGCAACCAGATTGCCGTTGCTAAGTCGTTGAAGGAATTTGAACATCATCTGAAAACAATAACCGCCGAATCGATACTGTATCATGCCCGTCGTGACCATTTCTCCATGTGGCTGATGGCCAGGGGCGAGATCCAGGCGGCAAAAATCCTTAACCCTCAGAAAGCCAGTGATTTTGAAAGTCCGGAAGAAATCAGGAAACACCTGGTGGAGGTGATACAGAACTTCAGGAACGAGCAGAATAAAGGAAAAGTCATTCCTTTCGAAGAATCTGCTATCGGGGATGAAAGCAATATCGTCAGCCTTTCACCCGGAGCCCTGGGTGGAAAGGGCAGGGGCCTTGCTTTCATCAATACCCTGATCTATAATTTCGATTTCTCCCAACTGGTTCCCAACATCAATATCAGGGCACCAAAAACCTCTATTATCGGTACAGATGAGTTTGAGTACTTCATGGAAAGGAATAAAATTGTAGATCAGGTAATGAATGAACCTGACTATGAGGTTATTAAGAAAATATTTGTACAGGGTAAGCTTACCGATGGATTGATCAGGAAACTCAAATCCATCCTGAAAATTATTGATAAACCTCTGGCAGTCAGGTCATCTGGCCTTTTTGAAGACTCGCTGATGCAACCCTTTGCCGGAATCTTCGAAACCTATATATTACCAAACAATGATCCCGACAGCAATGTCAGGCTCATCCAGCTGATGGATGCCATCAAACTGGTATATGCCTCCATTTATTCCAATATTGCGAAAGGATATATTGAAGCCATCCATTATTCTCTTGAGGAAGAAAAGATGGCAGTTGTTCTTCAGGAAGTGGTTGGAAATCAGTACGAAAACTATTACTATCCGCATATCAGCGGGGTGGCACAGTCCTATAATTATTATCCCTTTGCCCATATGAAACCGGAAGAAGGTTTTGTAGTAGCCGCCGTCGGGCTGGGAAAATATGTAGTGGAAGGTGAAAAAGCTTACCGGTTCTCGCCGTATTATCCAACCCTTGACATTAATTCTCCAAAAGACCAGGTTAAAAATTCTCAAACAGAATTCATTGCCGTTGACCTGGGGAAAAAAGAAATAAACCTCCTGGAAGGAGATATGGCCGGTTTGATCGAACTGGATATGTACGAAGCCGAAAAACATGGCAACCTGAGGCATTGTGCCTCGGTGTTTGACGCTGAAAACCAACGGATCGTTCCTGGTGTTACAATACCCGGGCCCAGGGTCATCAATTTTTCCAATATCCTGAAATACAACTATATACCCCTTGCAAAAACCATAGAAGTGGTATTGGATATTGTTAAGGAGGCAATGGGCTGCCCGGTGGAAATTGAATTTGCTGTTGACCTGAACAGGGACAGCGGTTATAAGTCATCTTTTTATCTTCTTCAGATAAAACCGCTTATAGGAAATGCGCAGGATTATAATATTGACATGGAAGAAGTCTCCAAAGACCAGATCCTTCTTTTTTCTGAAAAGGGAATGGGCAATGGGATTATTGAGGGGATTCATGACGTGATATACGTTGATCCGGCTGATTTTGACAAATCCCTTACTATGGAAATGGTCACTGAAATTGAAAAACTGAATGCTCAAATGAGTGCAATGAAGCGGAAGTATATCCTTATTGGCCCGGGTCGCTGGGGTACCCGTGACCGCTGGATAGGGATACCGGTTAACTGGCCACAGATTTCAGAGGCAAAAGTCATCGTAGAAACCAGCCTCGAGGATTTCCCCCTCGATGCCTCTTCCGGATCGCACTTCTTTCATAATGTGACCTCCATGAATGTTGGTTATTTCTCTGTATTGCAGGAACTTAAAAATAATTTTATCCGGTGGGAAGTGCTTGGAAAACAGCTACTGATCACTAAAACGAGGTTTTTCAGGCATATTCGCTTTACTAAACCATTGGTAGTCAGAATGGACGGGAAAAAGAGAATTTCGGTTATAACCTGGGAAAAATAAATAATTTTTCACGATGAACAGCGTTTTAAGTCATTAATAATTAGCTGAGTACCATGTAAGTTATTAGGTAGATTATTAAGTATATACTGTGAACTGACAAACCTCTTCAAATTTTTAGTATCATTGTGGCTGTAAGAAACAACTCACTTCAAAACCAAAAACCATGTATGACTTTGTTTCACTAAACCTAAAATGTACGGTTTGCGGTGTTTCTATCATGGACAGGGAACACACCGTCGATAATAAACCAAGTATCCATATGAAGATTGAGATGGGAGGCGTGAAGGGCAATGTTTATCTCAGTTCCATTTATGGCAGCTACAATTTTACCTGTGATATTCCGATGAATACCGGGGAAATTGTTTCATTTACATGTCCTCACTGTGACAAGGAAATTTCAAGCAACAGCGAGTGCCTCACCTGCGGAGCTCCCATGGTTCCCTTTTACCTGGATATGGGAGGGAAAGTAAGTATCTGCAGCAGAAGCGGTTGTAAAAACCACTTTGTTGAGTTTGAAGATCTTACATTAGCCATGCAAAGGCTTTATGAGGACTATAGCCTTGACGAGACGCATGTTCATAAACAGTTTACGAGGGAGGCAAAAAAGAAAGAGGAACCCGAGGATGAAGCCAAAGAGATGCTTCTGACAGGAACTTTTCTGAATACCTATTGTCCGCATTGCAAAAAAAGCCTGATAGAAAACGATCTGCTCAAACTTAAAGTTAACCGGAGCGGAGAGATAGGGGAGCTTCTGCTGAGTCCATACCTGAATGTATTTACTTCAAAATCAACAATATATCTACCTGAGGATCAGTTGGTTGGTGATATTAGCTGTTTCCATTGCGGCGAATCTCTGATCGAGACCGAAAAGAAATGTGAGGTTTGCAACTCACCGGTGGCCAAGATTGAGGTTGGTGCCAGGACCCGGCTGCTCGACTTCTACATTTGCACAAAGAAAGGCTGTCGCTGGCACGGGCTTAAAGAGGAAGATATGTTTGACATCAAGCTGGATGACAGCATGGAATGGTAGAGTAACTATGTATAACTAAATAACTGGGCTGCGTATGTTTCAAATTGTAAGAAAACAGGAGATGGCCAAGGGGACCATCATTCGTTTTGATATCAATGCACCAAAAATCGCCAAAAAGGTTCTTCCCGGACAATTCGTGATCATCAGGGTCAATGAAACCGGTGAAAGAATACCGTTGACGGTGGCAGATAAAGATGAATTTGCCGGTATTATTACGATTATCTTCCAGGTAGTGGGTAAAACCACCGCTTTAATGAGAAGCTTGAAAGTAGGTGATATGCTCAAAGATGTTGTTGGCCCGCTGGGACGGCCGGCAGAAATTCATAAAATAGGTACTGTTATCATGGTAGGCGGAGGAACCGGGACAGCCATCCTCCATCACGTGGCCAAAGGCTTCAAGGATGCCGGCAACTACGTGATCGGCATTGTAGGTGCCCGCGACAGCGAAATGCTCATCCTGGAAAACGAAATGAGTGTGATCTGTGACGAACTGATAGTGACCACCGATGACGGAAGCAACGGCACCAGGGGTTTTGTTACCGAACCGCTGAAAAGATACCTGGAGGAAAGATATGACATCAAACTGGTATATGCCATCGGCCCTATTCTGATGATGAAAAATATCTGTGCCATGACCAAAAGGTTCAACGTGAACACCATGGTAAGCCTTAACCCTGTTATGATAGACGGTACCGGTATGTGCGGGGGCTGCAGGGTTAAAGTTAATAATGAGACGAAGTTCTGTTGCGTGGATGGTCCTGATTTTAATGGTCATCTTGTTGATTTTGACGAACTTGAAAAACGCAACGCATTGTATATGAAAGAAGAAAAGATATCACTCTTATTCTCAATCCGCTAAACTATATAGCTATGCAGGAACATGATGTTAAATATCTGAAATTCAAGACCTACCTTAATACGTATTGCCCTTTTTGCCACAATAGCTTTAATGTTGAGAGAAAAGACGTAAGGTGGACGGTCATGAAATCGATTTACC
Organism: Bacteroidota bacterium; assembly: GCA_026391855.1. Classification (GTDB taxonomy): domain Bacteria; phylum Bacteroidota; class Bacteroidia; order Bacteroidales; family CAIXZF01; genus JAKLIX01. The sequence goes on from JAPLDE010000259.1 coordinate 43,158, forward strand.
AGGGACAGGAAATGGAACTCAAGCTGAGTCCATACCTCGACGTATTCGATGTTGAGACCAGTTTGGCCATGCCCAGGGGGGATGTATTGGATGACCTGATCTGTCCTTTTTGTAACAAGAGCCTGGTAAACAAGGACATAGTCTGTGCCGAATGCGGAAGTCCGGCTGCAGAGGTGATCATATCCGCCGTTTCCAGGCTGATCCCTTTCTTTATTTGCCTGAAACATGGTTGTGAGTGGCATGGTATCTCAAAATCTGATGAAAGAAAGATAAAACTAAAGATTCCCAGGCAGGAGATGCCTGAACAGGACCAGACCCTAAGAATTCACAACTTCCAGGAAGTACCCTATGGTTATACCAGTGAACTGGCCTTACTGGAAGCCGGCCGTTGTCTTCAATGCAAAAATCCAAAATGCGTGGAAGGCTGCCCGGTAAACATTGATATCCCTAACTTTGTCAGGCTTGTTGCTGAGGAGAAATTTAACGAAGCTGCCAAGAAAGTAAAGGAACGTAATGTGCTTCCGGCTATCTGTGGCAGGGTTTGCCCCCAGGAGAGCCAATGCGAAGCCACATGCATACTGGGTCATAAGGACAGACCGGTAGCTATCGGGCGGCTGGAAAGGTTTGTGGCCGACTTTGAGCGGAAAATGGACCTGGTTAAAGTCCCTTTGATCAAGACCAATACTGGTTTGAAGGTGGCAGTTATCGGATCGGGACCTGCTGGTCTTACCGTTGCCGCCGATATGCGTCAGCTGGGTTACAGTGTCACCATTTTCGAGGCGCTGCACGAGCCGGGAGGGGTGCTAACTTATGGGATACCGGAGTTTCGTCTTCCCAAATCCATCGTCAATTTCGAGATCGATTATCTACGCGAGATGGGTGTGAGAATTGAACTGAACCACGTGATCGGCAACATCCTTACCATGGATGAGTTACTGGAGTATTTCGATGCCGTATTCATTGGTGTAGGGGCAGGATTGCCTTCCTTTATGGGCATTTCCGGTGAAACACTGGGGAATGTATTTTCCGCAAATGAGTACTTAACCCGTATGAACCTGATGAAGGCTTACCGTTTTCCCGAATATGACACGCCCATGCCCAAGGGTATGAAGGTGATCGTAGTGGGTGGAGGTAATGTAGCCATGGATTGTGCCAGGACCGCCATGCGTACCGGTGCTGCTGAGGTAACCATTGTTTACCGCCGTTCCAGGGCCGAGCTGCCTGCCCGTGGTGAAGAGGTTCACCATGCCGAGGAAGAAGGCATCAAGTTCATGCTGCTTACCTCGCCTGTAAGATATATCGGTTCCGACTTCAACAGTATCAAGGCAGTGGAATGTATCAGAATGGAACTGGGAGAACCGGATAGTTCAGGCAGAAGACGCCCTGTACCCATCGATGCATCCAACTTCATCATGGAGTGTAACATGGCTGTCGTAGCCATCGGTAACGGGCCCAATCCCATTTTGTTCCAGTCGACACCCAATCTGAAACTAAATAAGTGGGGATATATTGACACTGATCCCATTACCCTGGAAACCTCCATCCCTTACGTTTATGCAGGCGGAGATATTGTAACCGGTGCTGCCACTGTTATCCAGGCCATGGGAGCCGGAAGGATAGCCGCCCGGGCCATGCATGAAAAACTACAGAAATCGCCGCCCAAAAAGAAGAAGGTGACGACGTAAGCTGGTTTTATAAAGCGGTCAACTACAAGGCAACCGGGAACATACACAGGAGCCTCATTTTAATACCTTCCATAGCCTGCCAGGGATTTGTTCCTTTATTGTGAGGAGGGCGTCTGAAAAGTGAGATGCCTTTTCAAAATATCAGCTTTTACCGGAAAGGAAACATCCATACAAACGAAGCTCATACCAACTGTGAATGATAATGATTTTTGTAGAGACATGCCATGGCATGTCTCTACAAAAACACCGCAAAAAAAGAAAAGAGGATGCTTTTTTGAGAAGCACCCTCTTTTCATCATCAGCATGAAAACAATATCTACTTTGTTTTTATGAATTTCATGGTTTGAATTTCATGGTCACTTATCAGCCTTATCATGTAAACACCTTCTGGTAATTTGCTGATATCCAGCCTGTTTTGTTGAGTGCCGTTTCTTTGCCGGGAACTGACAACCTGACCCTGAATGTTCAGAATATCGATCTGAAGCTGGTTCGCTAACTCAGGCAGCATGATCATGATCATATCATTGGCAGGGTTTGGATAGATAACTGTACCGTTGTTGCGGATAACCGGTATGGAAACCCAGGGAGCAACGGAGATATTATCCAGGAATACATTATCAGCCGTAGAGGTAACAGAATTCGCCTGATCGACCCGGCAAAGTGCCTGCATGCTTACGTGGACATTTGGTCCGTAAGGTCCCAGATAGAAGATCCGGGAAACAAAGGGGTCGTTACCGGCAGTTGCCGGAATAAAGTCATAAGCTCCGTACAGATCAGGAATCTGGATGGAATCGTTGACCATGACCCGGAACCAGCAATATCGTTGATTTTCACTGAATGTCTGGCGAAGATCCAGGTACAGACCTGCTTCAGGAAAACTATTATTGATTTCACAGGTGTAAAGGGTTGCAATATGATCAGCATAGGTCCAGGCCTGTGTTGAAGATACGTTTGTGTCTTCAGGCCATGAGGCGGCATTGCCTCCGGTCATCTGGACACCGGTTGTGTTCAGATTGCCAATGTCAGGCAGCACGAAGAAATGGCTATTGGCGGCAGAAGCCGGTCCCAGGTGATCAAAATAGTTTGCCGTTTCGAAATTAACACTAAAAGCATTGGAGGGAACGGTGTTAAAAATGGTTTTCACCAGGCTGTCGTTGGTTGTGTTAGCATCTCCCGGGAAGCTGGCTTTTACGGTTATTTCGTTTAGGCCCGGAGTGGTAAGGTCGGCGGGCTGGGAAAACGTATAGGATGAGGATCCATTGACGGGTATGGTGTCGGTGATGACATCATTCACCCATGCTCCCTGGTTAATTTTATAAGAAACAGGGATTTGTGTGCCAAAGGTGAGGCCTACGTTCTTGAAAACAGCGGAGACATATTCCTGGTTCGAAAGAGAGCAACCTGAGACCGGTCCGGAGATATCGGTCACTGTCATGTCGGGATACGGCTCAAAAATGGTGATGTCATCGATGGAGATTCCTTCATCAGTTGTCGCATCATTGGTAACAAAACGGAAACGGAACTGAACTTGTGGTTTTCCGGCCAAACTTTGTATTGCGGTGGTGAATTGCTGCCATCCTGCCGTAACTCCGCTCCATTTTGGCGGAGCTAATGAGCCCTGGTTGCTGGTGTTGTTATAGAAACCTGATGTAGTATTGATTTTATACCAGCTGCTGTCGTTCACCGAAACTTCCATGATCATGGCATCGAGGTTAGCCTCGGTGTGCATATTCAGCCAAAGCGATATATACGGATGAAAATAGAACGTCAGATTGTAACAGGGTGATAAGACATAACTGTTGGAGTTTGAAGAATAGTCCTGGGTCAGCCCTGTTGTCCAGCAAGTTGTGCCGCTATGGGCAGCATTCAGGTGGGGCTTTGCCGGGGTTCCCATCACCCAGTTGTTGATGCCAACGACAGCCCCGCTGGTCCAACCATCCGGACCATTCTCGAAATCAGTAACGAAGGTGCCGATAGGTGAAACGTAAGGTACATTATAAACCAATTTGGTGAGGGTATCATTGTAAGGATTTGGATCACCGGTCAGGTTAACAACAGCAATTACATGATAAGTCCCGACAGTTGAGAAGTCAGCCAGCTGGGCAAACTGATGGCTGACGATCATCATTTTCTGGATTGAATCAGGAATGGTATCGGTAAACCAGGTTACTCCATTATCAATAGAATAGGAAACGGGTATATTCTTGACAGTCATGTCTCCCATGTTTTTAATTTTAATGTTGACGGCTACCTGGCTGCCCAGTCCGCAGGCGGTACTCACGGTTTCAAGTGACATCATGTTTACATCAACGGTAGGCTTGTTCATAATGGTGAAATTGTCCACGTAAACGTTATCACCGACTCCACCGGTAGAATAAGCATCGTTGTATTTACAGGATGATTGAAGGGTAATTTTAATGGGAGCTCCAATATATGCGGAAAGCGGGAACATCTGGGTGTTATACTGATCGCCTTGCTGGGAGACCGGGTTAAAGTTAACCACGTTATTGCTGTTGGGGAGTTCTATTGAGTCATTGATCAGGATCCTGAACCAGGAATAGAGCGGGCCACCCTGGTTAACATAGGTCTGCCTGAGGTCAAGCATAAGAACGGGTTCTGTAAGACTAGAAACATCAACCATACAGGAGGCTGCAAACGCCTGGTGATCGGTATAAACCTCCCATGCTTGCTGAGCGGAGGTTGAATTTCCGGAACTGTTTGGCCAGGTTCCGGCCAGGTTACCGGTCATATGAAGGGCAAATGAGTTGGATACCCCTATTCCCGAATTCACATTAATACCGGCATTACTGCCGTTGCTGAGGGAGAAATAAGAAGCGGTCCCGGTCTCGAAATTCTCATGGAACGGAAATGTGGTGATCTGGTGGATATTGAAAACGGTGGTCTTAATGGTGTCGTTTGTACCAATGATATCACCGGGGTAACTGGTATAAGCCATAATACTGTGTGATCCCTGGACAGAAAAATCACCCTGGGCTGCAAAAGTATAAGAAATGGTATCTCCCGGGGCAAGGGAAACGTTGGCCGTTTCGGTAACAATGTTGCCACCGAGTTTATAGCTCACCGGAATGTTGGAAACAGCCAGGTTCCCTATATTCTTCAGCTTCACTGTCACATTTTCTGTTGCTGTGAGGCTGCATCCGGAAACCGGGTTTGTAATCTTTACCACTCCCACATCAGGTAAGGGCGATTCAATGGTGACCTCATCGATCCCGATGTCGGTATTCCCATTGTTACTGGCTGTAGCCCTGAACCTAATGACAACAAAGGGGGAAGTTGAGTTGCCCAGGTTGACTGTTTTCAATTCCCATCCCAATGGTGTAGTGGTAAATTTGGATAAAAACTGATAGGTCAGTCCTCCGTCGTACGAGGCCCATACGGCCAGGCTGTCGTTTTGAGTGGTATTGATATAATAGAATCGGAGTTCTTTGGCGCCGGGGCTGGAGAAATCGAGGAAGAGGCTGATGGTGCCCTGGGTCCCGGAAGAGTTGCCTGCTGAATGGAAGCGGGCTGAATGAATGGTCCCAAGAGCACCGGGAACAGTGTAGGCTCCGTTGTTGTTGGTCCATCCGCCTGCAGTGCCGTCATCATTTCTTCTCCATGAAGCATTACCTGTGAACGGGGAAGAAAGCCAGTAAACAGAGGGTATATCCCGTGTAGACTGACGGTTTATCCAGATACTGTCAAAGTGTTCGGTATAAGGAATGGGTGTCCGCTGCTGGTATATAACCGTCTTTACCAAAGTGTCATTCAGCGGATTGGGGTCAGCGATTCCGTTGGGACTTGAACACCAGGCTTTTACAGTAGATTGACCAGTGGTGGGGAAAAGATATCCTCCCAGGTTGATATTGGCGGCTGTCCCAAGGGGTGTCAGACTTCCATTCCAGGCCGATTGGACCGGGGCTCCGTTATTGACCGAATAGGAAAGCTGTGCAGAAATAAGGTCATTACCGCCAAAATTCTGTAAAGTGACTTTAATGGAGTCCTGCGGATCGAAAATGATATTGTTGGGTTTGTTGATAGCTGCCATTCCGGCATCGTCTCCGGTAACCAACTCAATGCTCACCTGGTCAAGGCCGATATCAGTCTGGCCATTGAGGGTCCCTCTGAACCGGATGATCGTAGTGGAAGAAGTAGACGTCCCGATATAGACTGTTTTTTCGTTCCAGCCACCGGTGGTGGTAAAGAACCTGGTCAGGAAATTGAAGGTGGTACCGGCATCGAAGGAAACGTAAAGAGAAAGGCTGTCAACGCCATTGTTATTGATATACATGAATTTCACCTTTTTCAGACCCGGAGTAGTGAAATCAGCGTAGAGATCGAGTGATCCCTGGGCTCCGTTTGGTGTACCTGCAGAATGGAACCTGGCAGAATTGGTGGTACCGGAAGCCCCTGCCGGGTTATAAGCACCCTGGTTCGCGCTTGACCAGCTGGCAGAAACACCGTCATCATTTCTTCTCCAGGAGTTATTCCCGGTGTTGGGAGTGTTTTTCCAGTGATTGTCGGGTACATCCCTGAACCCATCCCCGTTCGCCCACACATTATCAAAGGTTTCCGTGAAAGGGACGGCCACAAATACAGGGCTGTAGGGTGGTGGAACGTTGCATCCGGCCAGCGGGGTGGCATAAACCACAGTCCCGGCGATGGCTGCATAGGCAGTGGCGCTGGTTGAAGATGAACCCAGCCAGTTTGACCCTACATTAGGATTGGCTAAAGGGCTGCATTTCATCAGGGTAGCCCCTAAGCCGTTAGCTGCAACCGGCCAGGGATTTAAAATCTGGTACCTGACCGAGTCAATGGTTACATTGTTTGAGTCTTTCAAAACGATAGATTCGCCGGTGTTTGATAAAACTTCTCCTGCATCCCATTGAAGAGTGCCGCTGATGTTAAAATAGGTGTCGGCAGTGGCTGCTGATTTGGCAACGATCACAAACCCATTGGCGGGTATGATCATGGAAGGAAAAGTGTAAGTGATGGCAGTGGTAAATTTATACCCGGTAACATCAACGGGTAAAGCAGTCGTGTTGTACAATTCAATGAATTCAAGGCGGTGAACGGTTGAAGGATCATTGTACATGATCTCGGTGATAGCCAGACTCTGACTTTTAAGCATAAAAGGAGCCCATAACATAATGAGCATCAGAATTGTAATAATTTTTTTCATATGATATTGTTTAAAGGTGTTCTTATAAACGAAGTAAATATAATGAAAAAGATCAAAGGGTATTATAAAATTAATTATATATTGAGCAAAAAAAGAGGGTTCCCAATAATGAGACACCCTCTTTCTTCAAGAATTCCGGTATTATTTGGTTTTGACAAATTTCAGGGTTTGAAGATCATGATCCCTCAACATTCTGATAAAGTAAACTCCCTGAGGCAAGTTGCTGATATCCAGTCTGGTTTGCTGAATTCCTGAAAATTGTTGTGTACTTAGCAGTTGTCCCCGGATGTTCAGCATTTCAATACCAACCTGGTTGACCATACCGGAGAAGGTAAGGATCACCTGGTCGCTGGCCGGGTTGGGATAGAGGCTGGTACCCTGATCATTGATTACGGGGATTCCGCTGGTAAGGGCGATGCTGATGTTGTCAAGGAAGACATTATCGGCAGTGCCGCTTGTGCTGTTGGCCTGGTCGACCCTGCAGCATGCCTGGAGGCTGATCGTGCAGTTGGGACCGACCCCGTAAAGCGGGAAGAGATGGGTTACATAGGCGTCGTTATTGGCGGTAACAGGGTTAAAGCTATTCCGTCCCAGGAGGTCAGCAGCCTGGATGGTACCATTGATCATGACCCGGAACCAGCAGAATTTGGGTCCGTCGCTAAAGGTCTGGCGCAGGTCAAGGAACAATGCCTGTGTGGTCAAAGGCGAATTTTCCACATAACAAGTATAGAGGGTGGAGATATGGTTGGTATATCCCCAGGCCTGTGCTGCAGTGGTAGCGGTGTCCCAGGGCCAGTTTACACCGGCTCCTCCTGTCATCTGGAAGCCGGTGGAATTGGCAGTTCCAGCATTAGACACCACGTTTGCCTGGCTTTGGGATGCAACTGTAGGAGCGAGGTGATTGAAGTAACCCGGGGCATCAAAGGTAACTGACCAATAATCTCCTGACAAGATGTTAATCAGGGTCTTAACCATGGTATCGTTGGCTGTGTTGGGATCACCGGGATAATGGGCTTTCACCTGCAACTGGTGAGCACCGGCAGCAGAAAGATTGGCCGGAAGGGTAAAGGTATGTGACAGGGTAGCCCCTGGTGCCAGGGTGCTGAGAATTGTATCAGATACCCAGTTACCGTTATCAACCTTATACGAAACAGGAATTGAATTAACGGTGATCACTCCGGCATTTCTCACATCAGCAGTGATAAATTCTGCATTGGTCAGATCGCATCCCGATGAGGGAGCTGTAATACCGGAAATGGACAGGTCGGGATAAGGTTCAAAAATCGATACATCATCCACGGCAAAGCCTTCATTAACCGTTGTCCCATTAGTAGCAAAGCGGAACCTTATCTGAACCTTGGCTTTCCCTGCCAACCCCGGCAAAGATGTAATATATTGCTGCCATCCGTTAGAATTGCCGCACCATTTAGGAGGTGTCACCGGCGTCTGAGCACTGGTGTTGTTATAGAACCCAGAATCGGCCGTGAATTTATACCAGGCACTGTCGTTAACCATGACTTCCACTACCATGGCATCCCTGTTTATCTGGGTGTTGAAGTTCAGCCAGACTGAGAGATAAGGATTTACCATGTTGGTGAAATTATAACAGGGTGACAGGATATAGCTGTTCGAATTATTGTTGTAATTCTGAGAAAGACCTGTAACCCAGCAGTTTACACCACTATGGGCCGAATTCAGTGTAGGTTTTGCGGGAGTTCCGAATTGCCATTCATCCACTCCGGCTATCATAGCGCTGGTCCAGCCATTTTGCCCGCTTTCAAAATCTTCCAGGTAGAAATTACCCAGGGTGATATAGGGGATAGTGGTGATGGATTTTAATATGGTGTCATTCAGATGATTGGCATCACCGGGTTGGCTTACAACGATTTTACAATGGTGGATTCCCGTGCCGGAAAGATCAAGGCCGGCCACTGAGGTATAAACCAAGGTACTGTCGGGCACGATGGAGTCGGTAATGATTTCATTGACCCAGGTTAACCCGTTGTTTACTGAGAAGGCAATGGGTATATTATGCTGGGTAGCGATTCCCTGGTTCTTGATCTTCACCACCATATGTTCCTGGTTGGTTAGGCCGCAACCATCAAGGGGGGCGTCAACCGACTGCATAGCCAGTTCAACGGGGGGCTTTGTGCGGATAATGATGTTATCCACGAATGCATTGTCACCATTATTGGGTACAGCATAAGCATCATTGTATTTACAGGAT